>NZ_LT906482.1:1566126-1879351 GCF_900187105.1 Eikenella corrodens | reverse complement strand
TCTTCGATGTGTTTTTTCATGCTCTTATTTTCCGCACTGTTTTTCAGGTAGCCCCTACCGCAAAACGGTGGGACAATGCTTTAACTTTAACGCTTTGTTTTTAGGAGCAAGCCATGCAGCCCGACCGGATATTGTCTTACGCTTCAGACGGCCTGACCGCCGCGCTGTACCGCGGCCGGTACGCGCCGCCTTCCGACCGCATCGTCATCATGCTCGGCGGCAGCGACGGCAGTTACGCGCTCACGCAAACCTATGCCGCCGTGTTCGCCGAAAACGGTCTGACTGCGCTGGCCGTGCCTTACTGGTGGCAGCCGCACCTGGCGCAGGGGCTGGCGCAAATTGCCGTGGAAACGGTGGAAACCGCCGTGCGACGGGCGCAGGAAATGGGTTTTTGCCAAACCGGCGTGTGGGGTATTTCCATGGGTGTGCAACTGGCCCTGCTGGCCGCCTCCCTGATTCCAGACATCGGCCGCGTGGCCGCCGTCAGCCCGCTGGACGTGTGCGTGCAGGGTTTGCAAACCGCGCCGCGCAGGAAGCTACTTGACTGTTCCGCCTTCACCTGGCGGGGGTGCGACCTGCCATATTGCCCGCTTCACATGAACCGCCTGCGCGTATTGCGGGATTGCGTGAAAACCCGCAGCCTTTGTCTGCGCTCCTGCTACCGCGATGCGGTCGGTGCAGCGGAGGAAACACGCATCCGGGTGGAAAACATCCAAGGCGCGGTGCTGCTGCTTTCCGCCGAAGACGACACCATGTGGCCTTCATACGAAGCCGTGCGGCGCATCGTCAGCCGTTTGGAAGACGGCGGCTTCCGGTATCCCATCATCGAACGCGCCTACCACCGCGCGGGGCATTACCTGTTTCCGGTGGAAAGCCGCTGGCACAAACTGTTTGCCAACGCCCGCCGTTACCCGCAGGACTACATGGCCGCCGCCCGCGACGCGCTGGCGCAGGCACTTGACTTTTTCCACGGCTGGCAATAGGGCAAAGGCCGTCCGAAAGCCTTCAAAGCAGCCGAAACTTTTCAGACGGCCTTCGGGCTGCTTGAAATTTATTCACGCCGCCAAACCCAATCCGCGTTTGATTTGGCTCGCATCCGCACCGCACCTTTGTCGGCGGAAGCGGTCGGATACTTGTATCCGACATTTATATTGATCAAAGTGTCGGATTCGAGAATCTGACCTAAAGCTGCTTTTTCAGGTAGCCTTTCAGACGGCCTTGAGGCCGTCTGAAACTACTTCCAAGGCCGGTTATATGCGCCCAGCGTGCTTTGGCTGCCTTCGGACACCTTGCCCAAAGCCGCGTCCCATGCGGGGGTTACGCGGTAGTGTGCGGGGTCTGCCGCCGCTGCGTCCAAAGCCTGCCGCAGCGTGCGCGTAACCTGCGCGGTATACATCGGGCTGCGCTGGCGGCCTTCCACCTTCACCGCCGCCACGCCGATTTTGATAAGCTGCGGCAGCACTTCCAGCACGTTCAGGCTGGTCGGCTCTTCCAGCGCGTAATAGGTTTCATCGTTCACCTCAAAACGGCCTTTGCACAGCGTGGGGTAGCCTGCCGGTTCGTCTTTGTTGAACTGGTCGATCATCACCTGGTTGAGCCGCACGTTCATTTTGTCGGGCAACTGCTCCCAACGTACGGCCTTGGCGGGCGAACACACACCCTGCATATTCGGCGATTCGCCCGTGGCATAGCTCGACAGGATGCAGCGGCCTTCCACCATCACGCACAGGCTGCCGAAGCCGAACACTTCAATCTCCACATCCGTGTTTTCAATCACATGCTGCACTTGGTCTATCGTCAGCACACGCGGCAGCACGGCGCGGCGGATGCCGAACAAGTCTTTCATTAAATTGATGGCTTCGTAATTGGTGGCCGAACCCTGCACCGACATATGCAGCCGCAGATTCGGATGTTTTTCGCAGGCATAGGCCATCACAGCGGGGTCGGCCACAATCACCGCGTCCGCGCCCAAATCGGCGGCGGTGTCGATGGCGCGCCGCCAGCGTTCCACCTGCCCGGCTTGGGCGTAGGTGTTGATGGCCATCAGCACCTGCCGCCCGCGGTCGTGGGCGTAGCGGATGCCTTCGATGATGGATTTTTGGTCGAAATTCAGGCCGGGGAAATTGCGCGCGTTGGTCGCGTCTTTCAGCCCCATGTAAACCGTGTCCGCGCCGTTGTCCACGGCGGTTTTCAGGGCGGGCAGGTTGCCGGCGGGGCAGACGAGTTCGGGGATTCGGCCGCGCTCGGTCGGCTGCGGCTGGGCGGCGGGTTTGGTGTGGTGGGTGGGCTGGAAGTCGTCAAACAGCATGGCGTGTCCGTTTGTTTGGGGGCAAATATTGGGCATTCTACGGGCAAGGCGGCGGTTTGGCGCTGATTTAAATCAACTTCGCTGGGCAGGTATTTTTCAGGTAGCCTGAGCCCTGGCAAATAAGGCTACCTGAAAAGCGTATTTGCAATTTTCAGGTAGCCTGCAAGCAAAAGGCTACCTGAAAATCCTGCCCTTTCATCCACCGTGCAAGTAGGCAGCCACCTGCAATATGCAGTAAAATCACGCCCAATTTTTGTTAAGCGCGCCAGCCGCCCGAATCATTATTTTGAAAGATACCGAAACGCCATGAAAACCTCCGAACTACGCCAAAAATTCCTAAAATTCTTCGAATCCAAAGGTCACACCATCGTCCGCTCTTCCAGCCTCGTGCCACACGACGACCCGACGCTGCTGTTTACCAACGCCGGTATGAACCAGTTTAAAGACGTGTTCCTCGGCTTTGACAAACGCGCCTACAACCGCGCTACCACCGCGCAAAAATGCGTACGCGCCGGCGGTAAACACAACGACTTGGAAAACGTCGGTTACACCGCCCGCCACCACACCTTCTTTGAAATGATGGGCAACTTCTCCTTTGGCGACTACTTCAAACGCGACGCCATCCACTTCGCTTGGGAATTCCTCACTTCCCCCGAATGGCTGAACATCCCCAAAGAAAAACTCTTGGCAACCGTATACGCCGAAGACGACGAAGCCTACAACATTTGGCTGAACGAAATCGGTATGCCTGCCGAGCGTATCGTCCGCATCGGCGACAACAAAGGCGCGAAATACGCGTCCGACAACTTCTGGCAGATGGGCGACACCGGCCCCTGCGGCCCGTGCTCCGAAATTTTCTACGACCACGGCGAAGAAATCTGGGGCGGCATTCCGGGCAGCCCTGAAGAAGACGGCGACCGTTGGATTGAAATTTGGAACTGCGTATTCATGCAGTTCAACCGCGACGAACAAGGCAATATGAACCCGCTGCCCAAACCGTCCGTCGATACCGGCATGGGCTTGGAGCGCATGGCGGCCGTGATGCAACACGTTCACAGCAACTACGAAATCGACCTGTTCCAAGACCTGCTCAAAGCCGTTGCCCGCGAAACCGGCGCGCCGTTCAGTATGGACGAACCAAGCCTGAAAGTCGTTGCCGACCACATCCGCTCCTGCTCCTTCCTGATTGCCGACGGCGTGATGCCTTCCAACGAAGGCCGCGGCTATGTACTGCGCCGCATCATCCGCCGCGCCGTACGCCACGGTTACAAACTCGGTCAGAAACAGGCGTTTTTCTACAAACTCGTGCCCGATTTGGTGAAAGCGATGGGCGATGCGTATCCCGAGTTGAAAGAGAAACAAGCGCAAATTGAAGAAGCCCTGAAAAACGAGGAAAGCCGCTTCGCCCAAACTTTGGAAACCGGCATGGCTTTGCTGGAAAACGCCTTAACCAAAGGCAGCAACAAACTGGACGGCGAAATCATCTTCAAACTCTACGACACCTACGGCTTCCCATACGATTTGACCGCCGACATCTGCCGCGAACGCAATATCAACTTGGACGAAGATGGCTTCAACCGCGAAATGGAAGCCCAACGCGCTCGCGCCCGCGCCGCGCAAAACTTCAAAGCAAACGCGCAACTGGACTACACAGGCGCGGACACCGAATTCACAGGCTACGAAAAACGCAGCCAAGACACCAAAATCATCGCTTTATACAAAGGCAGCGAAGCCGTGGACGAACTCCAAGTGGGCGAAGCAGGCGTGGTTGTTTTGGAACAAACCCCGTTCTACGCCGAAAGCGGCGGTCAAGTCGGCGACGTAGGCTTTATCTTCGCAGGAGAAAACCGCTTCCGCGTCGAAGACACGCAAAAAATCAAAGCCGCCGTACACGGACAATTCGGCGCGGTCGTTTCAGGTCGTCTGAAAGTCGGCGATGCCGTATCCGCCGAAATTGACAACGACATCCGCGACAACATCATGCGCAACCACAGCGTTACCCACCTGATGCACAAAGCCTTGCGCGATGTTTTGGGCACGCACGTCGAACAAAAAGGCAGCCTGCAAAACGCCGAGCTGACCCGCTTCGACATCTCCCACCCGCAAGGCATCAACGCGGAAGAAATCGCCGAAGTCGAACGCCGCGTCAACGCCGCGATTATCGCCAACGTGCCCGTCAAAGTGGAAACCATGTCCATTGAAGACGCGCAAAAATCTGGCGCCATGATGCTCTTCGGCGAAAAATACGGCGACTTCGTCCGCGTCATCACCATGGGCGACTACTCCACCGAACTGTGCGGCGGCACCCACGTCGCCCGCACCGGCGATATCGGTTTCTTCAAAATCATCAGCGAAGGCGGCATCGCCGCAGGCATCCGCCGTGTAGAAGCCATCACCGGCCTTGCCGCGCTGGCATGGGCGCAAAACCAAGAAAGTCTGATGAAAAACATCATCGCTGAAGTCAAAGCCCAAACCGAAAAAGACGTCCTCGCCAAAATCCAAGCCAACGCCGCCAACGCCAAAGCCTTGGAAAAAGAGTTGGCAAAAGCCAAAGCCGAACTTGCCGTCCACGCAGGCGCAAAACTCTTGGACAACGCCAAAGACTTGGGCGCAGCCAAACTCGTCGCCGCCCAAATCGAAGCCGACGCAGCCGCCCTGCGCGAAATCGTTACCGATTTAACCGGCAAATCCGACAACGCCGTGATTCTTTTGGCGGCAGTAAACGACGGCAAAGTCTCCCTGTGCGCCGGCGTATCCAAACCGCTGACAAACAAAGTAAAAGCCGGCGATTTGGTCAAATTCGCAGCCGAACAAGTCGGCGGCAAAGGCGGCGGCAGACCGGATTTGGCACAGGCCGGCGGTACGGATGCTTCCCAAGTCGGCACGATGCTGGATTCGGCAGAAGGCTGGGTTAGAGAGAAGCTGTAATTAGAAAAGTGCAGGCTGCCTGAGAGTGGGTTTTCAGGTAGCCTGAAACTCATATTGAATATTGATGTCTGATTAATTCAGCCGCTTTAAAATAAGGATTGAGCATGGGCGTTAAACGCATTGTGGCCAATATAAACGCAACCCAACCCGCCGCAGCAAAGGCTTTCTACCATGACCTGCTTGGATTGGAATTGCTGATGGATCATGGGTGGATACAGACCTACGGACAGGATACGACTATGTCTGTGCAGGTCAGTTTTGCCAGTGAAGGCGGTTCTGGCATGCCTGTGCCTGATTTGTCTATTGAGGTGGATAATCTGGACGAATTATTAGAGCGGATGCAGCATGCTGGTTTCACGCCTGAATATGGGCCGACTACTGAACCTTGGGGCGTGCGCCGCTTTTTTGTGCGCGATCCGTTTGGGCAGCTGGTGAATATTTTGCAGCATGAGTAAACGATTCTCTAGGGGGAGAGTTTACATAGCATAGCACCAGCAAACTTTCAGGTAGCCTTCCCATACAAACAGCCTGCACTCTCCAAACTAGAGTGCAGGCTGTTTTGATGCCAACAACGTTACAGTGCGAATGCAGTAAAGCAATACACCGTAATGCCCGCAATAATCACATACGCAATCGCATAAGGCATGGCCGAGCGCAGGAAGGCGCCTTCTTGGCCTTGCTGTTCGCAGGCGGCAGTGGCGATGGCGATGCTTTGCGGCGAAATAATTTTGCCGCCGGTCGCGCCGGCCGTGTTGGCGGCGGCGAGCCATGATTTATTCATGCCCAGTTGGTCAGCCACGGAGGCTTGCAGTTTGCCGAACAGGATGTTGGAAGAAGTGTCGCTGCCGGTGGCGAAGGTGCCGATGGCGCCCACCAGCGGTGCAACCAGCGGATAGAACGTGCCGGTGGCGTCTACCAAGCCTTTGGCAATCACGGCAATCATGCTGCTGTGGCTCATAATCGCGCTCATGGCCACCAAGCAGATGACGGTGATGCCAGAAGCCTTCATTTTCACCAAAGTCTGCCCCAGAATTTGGAACAGTTTTCCGGCGGAAACGCCTTGCACCAAGCCGCCGATAAACGCGCCCAAGAACAGCATCAAGCCGGCGTTAGACAACCAGCCGAAGGAGAAATATTTGCCTTCCGCATAAATCGGCAGGTGGATTTTGCTCACCAGTGTGGATTTCAAAAACGCGCTGATGGGGCCGGACAAGGGGCTGGCCATGATGATGAAGAACAGGATGAAGCCGTACACCGCCCATGCTTTTGCCATTTGCCCCATGCTGATGGCTTTATCGGCAGGCGTATCTTTTTTCTCGGTCATTTTCGCATACAGCACGATGAAGACGATACAGGCAATGCTGCCCAAAATGGCAGGCGTTTCCGCGCCGATGAAATAAGCGGCCACAAACTGAACGCCCAGCGACAAGCCGCCAACCACGGCCGACAGGATAATGTTGGGCACGAGGTATTTTTTAGAAGTGTCGGTCAGCATCAGGATGACGAACGGCACCAAGAACATCAAGAAGCCCAGCTGAATCACCACGTCCCCGGCAATGGCATGGGTCTGCTCGGAAGTTACTACCGAGCCGAACACTTCTTTGGCCAAGGTAATTACGGGGATACCGACCGCGCCGAAGCCGGTGGCCACGCTGTTGCCGATGAGCGATACGAGCGCGGAGAAGCGCGGGCTGAAGCCCAAACCAATCAAGATGGCGGCCGGAATCGCCACTGCCGTGCCGAAGCCCGCCATGCCTTCCAGCAGGCCGCCGAAGCCCCACACAATCAGCAGCACCTGAATGCGCTTGTCGCTGGAAATGTTGGTAAATTGTTGTTTAATCACTTCAATCTGTTTGCTTTCCAGCAGCACGTTGTAGCTGAACAAAGCCATCAGAATCACAATCAGAATGGGGAAGATGGCTTTCAACACACCTTCGGCAAATGCCCAGCCGACGTATCCGGCGCCGTAGCCTGTGGGGGGCGCGAAGCCGCTCACGTTGGGTACGGCAAAAATAGCAATCAAAACAGCGGACAACGCAGCCAAGATAGCGCTGCGGTCGCCGCGCATTTTGAAGCCGATCATTAAAATAATCAGAAATAAGATGGGAAAGACGGAAAGGGCGATACTCATGATGTCTCCGTGTGTGTCAATAAAACGCCGTGAAGGCAGGGGGAGGCGGTAAATACAGGGTGCAGGCTGCTTTTTGAGCATTCGAACATAGAGCGCAGCGCTTGCCGTACGCCATCAGGCTACCTGAAAAAGGCTACCTGAAACGGTTTCGGCTTCGCGCCGCGCTATGGTTATATTTGCTCAGAAAGCAGCCTGCACTCGGTTTAGCCGGAAGTTTTCTGTTGTTTTTCTTGCAACAACTGGTGCAGCGATTTGGGCGCGGGCTTCATCGGCACGTGGTTGTCGGTCCAGGTCAGCTGTTTGCCCGGGGTCAGGCCGCGGAATTTGGTGGCCAGCGCACCGAACATGCGGTAGGCGGTTTTGCCGGCGAAGATACCGTCGAACATGCGCCAAGCCAGCTGCTCGCCCAAGGTGTGCGACGCGCCTTGGCCTTTAATCGGATAGGGTACGGCTTCGTCGGGCGCACGTTGGGCTTCTTCGCGCAGGCGCTGCATTTGCTCGGTAATCGGGATTTTCACGGGGCAGACTTCCACGCATGCGCCGCACATGGTGCAGGCGGTGGGCAGGTCGCGGGTGGGCTCCAAACCCAGCAGATGCGGCGACAGGATTTCGCCGATCGGGCCGGGATAGGTGGTGCCGTAGGCTGCGCCGCCGATGCGGGTGTACACCGGGCAGTGGTTCATACACGCGCCGCAGCGGATACATTGCAGCGTGCGGCGCATTTGCTCTTCGCCGTAGGCCTGGCTGCGGCCATTGTCCAGCAGCACCAGGTGCATTTCCTGCGGGCCGTCCAGCTCGTCGGAACGGCGCGGGCCGGTAATCATGTTGAAATAAGTGGTGATGTTCTGACCGATGGCGCTGCGCGGCAGCAGGCTATAAAGCGGCGGGATATCGGACAGTTTGGCCACCACTTTTTCAATGCCGGTAATGGCGATGTGCACGGGCGGCACGGTGGTGGACAGGCGGCCGTTGCCTTCGTTTTCCACCAGGCACAGCGTGCCGGTTTCGGCCACGGCGAAGTTCACGCCGCTCAGGCCGACATCGGCGGTGCGGTACACGTCGCGCAGGGCTTGGCGGGCGAAGCCAGTGAGTTGGTCCACGTCGTCGGTCAGCGGCGTGCCGATGTTGTTGTGGAACAGTTCGCTCACCTGCTCTTTGGTTTTGTGGATGGCGGGCATCACGATGTGGGTCGGTTTTTCGCCGGCCATTTGCACGATATATTCACCCAAGTCGCTTTCCACGGCTTTAATGCCGCGGTCGGCCAGATAATGGTTCAGCTCGATTTCTTCGCTCACCATCGATTTGCCTTTCACCATCAGTTTGCCCTGATGGTGCATGATGATGCCGTGGATGATGCGGCAGGCTTCGTCGGGCGTTTCCGCCCAATGCACTTTCACGCCTAATTTGGTCAGGTTGCTTTCCAGCTGCTCCAGCAAATCGGGCAGTTTGGAGAGCGAACGCTGGCGGATGTGCTCGCACAGGGTGCGCAGCATTTGCAGTTCTTGTTCGTCCGACAGCACCATTTTGCGCTTGGTCATCAGCATATCCATGGCCGTGCGCAGGCTTTTGCGCAAGGGTTTGTCGGCCAGGGCTTCGCGCGCGTTGGCTTTAAAGGTTTCCGGGCGCGGATGGAAGTGTACGGTTTGTTCGGTTCTCATGTGGCATTCTCCAAATCGGCAGGGTCGATATTCTCGGGCAGGATGGCCAATACGACCATATCGCGCGGACCGTGTGCGCCGAAGGCAAGGGTTAATTGGATATCGGCGGTTTTTGACGGGCCGGATGCCAAAATGATATTGGTGGGCATGGCATCGATTAAGGCTTCGCCATGCAGTGCCGCATGAAAGGTGTCGTACATTTTACGTGTATCGAACAGGCAGATGTGTACGGGGGGAACCAGGCTTTGGCTGCGCGGTTCTTCGGGCGAAGAAACCATCATCACCGTGCCGGTGTGGGCGATGCCGCAAACGGACGAGGTGAAACCAGCCTGCACGTCGGCAAAGAATTCGTCTTTCCAATCGTCAATCGGTTTGGCGAAGGCGCGCGTTTCCACAGAAGCAGCCTGCAAAGCCTCTTGGGCGCGGCGACCGTGTTCGGTTTGCGGCGAAAGCAGCATGTTTTGCAAGCCTTTTTGCTGCGCCACTTCCACCAGCTTTTGTTCCCAATCGTTTTCGCGCACCCAGAAAATCTCGGTTTTCACCGCGCGCATGGTGGCCGCCCAATGGCGCAGGCGGTCGGTTTCGCTTTCCCATTCGGGCGACATTTCTTGGTAGTAATCGAAAGTTTGCGGCTCCGCCATCGGATAGGCGTTGGCTTTGCGGAGTTTGGCCAGAATATTGTCGCGCGCGCTCATGCTTTACCTCCCGTGCGTTCCAGCAAGAATGTGGCAATGTGTTTGGGTTTGGGCATGTTCGGCTCGTCTTTGGCGATTTTGCCGCCAATGTTCATCATGCAGCCTGCATCCGCGCTCACGATTTCCGTGGCCTGCGTTTCTTTCAGCGCGGCCACTTTGTCGGTGACCATCGCGCCGGAAATGTCGGACTGCTTCACGGAGAACGTGCCGCCAAAGCCGCAGCATTCGCTTTCGTGGTCGTGCACGATGCGCGCCACGTTTTGCAGACTGTCGATCAGCTTCCAGCCGGTAATGTGCACGCCCATTTCACGGCGCGCCGCGCAGGAAGTATGCACTGCCACTTTCACCGGCTCGCCCACGTCTTTGGGCTCGTAGCCGATGTCGACCAAGAAATTGGTGAACTCAACCACACGGCCGGCCAATTCGTTGGCGCGCTGTTCGTATTCGCTGCCTTTAAACAATTTGGGCCAATGGTGCTTCATCATGCCGCCGCAAGAGCCGGAAGGCACGACGATAGGATAGTTTTCGGTGAACAAGGTGAGCTGGGCTTTGGCGACATTGAACGCTTCTTCGCGGTGCCCAGAAGAGAATGCAGGCTGCCCGCAGCAGCTTTGCTCCATCGGGAAATGCACTTTGATGCCTTGCTGCTCCAGCAGCGTGATGGCATCCATACCTGCTTCCGGCATAAACAAATCCAAAAGGCAGGTGCCGAAAAAGTAAACATCGGCGGGCTTGCCGCCGTGCTGGGTGGTTTGGTTGGTGTTCATGATAATGCTTCTTATAGTTATTTAAGAATCAATAAATGTATTTGCCATAGCAAATCCGCGCTACTTTAAGCGATATACTTTTCAACGGTCAAGATACTTATTAAAGAATGGTTAATGGTGAATGTTGCTAACATACGTAGAGAGCAGCTTTAGCGGATTACAGAGTAAAATTCGTTGTTATGCGGGAGAGATAGGAAATTGATGTTTGAACAATGGATTGCCATTCCATTCGACTAAAGGCTACCTGAAAATTTGGGAGTACGGCATAAAAAATACCGGCGTGGCAACGCCGGTATTGCATAATCCGAAAGGCTGTTTCACTAGCCAATTTATAACAAAAAGGCTACCTGAAATTTTTCAGGTAGCCTTCTCACCACAAACACCCTACCCATCTAAAGTGCAGGCTGCTTTTTCAAGGAAGAATGCTCAATCTCATGAAATGGCTGAAAATAATGCTTTTGCAGCTTTATCCGGGCTGAGACTTTTTGTGGTTTGGGAAACGGACACAGCGCACCCCGCTGCCAGGTTTCAGGCTGCCTGAAACCAACCATGCTTTTCCGGCACGGTTGCCCGAAACAGCTGCCTCATCCAGCTCAACGCGCGGATTTTGCCAGATAATCACGGCCGAAGCGGTCGGCGGCGAGCAGTGCGGCATACACGTCGGCAGGCTGCACGTTGCCGGGCATATTGCCCATGGTGTCGCCTTCGGTGCAGGCGGCTTCGGCCACTTGGCGCATTTTGGCTTCAATGCCTTCGGTTACGCCGATTTGTGCCAGCGTAACGGGCAATCCGACATCCACGCATAATCCTACGACCTGTTCCAGCTCAGCGTTGTCTGCGTTTTCCAGCATGAGCTGGGTCAGCAATCCGAAAGCGACTTTTTCGCCATGCAGGTTGTGGTGGGTTTCGGGCAGCACGGTCAAACCGTTGTGCACCGAGTGCGCGCCTGCCAAACCGCCGCTTTCAAAACCCACGCCGCTCAAATAGGTGTTCGCCTCCACCACGCGCTCCACGGCGGGGGTTACCACTTTGTCTTTTACGGCAGATACGGCTTTGCGTCCGTTTTCCAGCAGCGTTTCGTAACAGAGTTTGGCCAGCGTGAGCGCGGTGGGCGACACTTTCGCCCCGGCCATGGTGTCCGCGCCGCTGTTGGCGCAGGCACGCGCTTCAAACCATGTAGCCAGTGCGTCGCCGATGCCCGCGGCCAGCAGGCGCACCGGTGCGTTGGCCACTACTTCGGTGTCCACTAGCACGCGTTCGGGATTGTTGGGGAAGAACAGGTAGGATTCAAACTCGCCCGCATCGGTGTAAATCACGGACAGCGCGGAACACGGCGCATCGGTAGAGGCGATGGTGGGGCACACGACCACGGGCAGGCCTGCGTAATAGGCAACCGCTTTGGCCGCATCCAATGTTTTGCCGCCGCCCACGCCGATAACGGCTTTGGCGCCGTTTTGTTCGGCAATGTTTTTTACACGTTCGATTTCGGTGCGGCTGCACTCGCCGTTAAACGGCACAATCGTGTGCTGCACGCCGGACGCATTCAGGCTACCTGAAAGTTTGTCCTGCAAGATGGACAGGACGAATTTGTCCGCCAACACGGCTACGTTGTCAGCCAACGGCGAAACGTGTGCGCCGATTTGCCCGAACAGGCCTGCACCTTGGATGTATTTGCCGGGAGATTGGATGGCGATGGTTTGCATGGTATTTCCTTTCATCAGGTTGGATAAGGTCGGATGGTGTTGTCTGTTTACTCAACCGAAAAATAAACCATAGTGCATGCCCCGATGCAAGGCGTGAAGGCGATGTTGTTGTTTTAAATCAAAGAATACTTCTTCCAAGCCACCCTATCCTTCACGCAAATCCGTGTCTGACTGTTGGCGCATTAGAAATTTCAGGTAGCCTCAAACTTCCGAAAGGCTACCTGAAAGCGTCAGCTTCAACGAAGTTAAAATGCAAAAGCAGCCTGCACCTTCCGCCAAACGAAGTGCAGGCTGCTTTTCTATTCGGCAGGCCTAACCGCAGCCGCCGCATTTGCCGCAGCCACTGCTGCAATCGTGTTTCGTTTTTTTGGGTTTGAACACGAACTTCCGCAGCAGGAAGAATGCGCTGGCAAGCATGATGAGGGCGACGATAATATATTGAGTCATCACAAAATCCTTGAAGTAATTTGATACACGATAAAAGCCGCGAGGTAGGCGAGTGCGAACATATAGCCTGTAATTATAGCCGTTTGTTTCAGCGATTTGGTTTCGCGCCTAATCACGGCCAAAGTGGCGGCGCACATGGGGGCGTACACATACCAGGCCAAAAATGCGAAGGCAGTGGGCAGGCCCCAGTTGCTGTGGACGATGGGAATCAGCGCGTTCTGCACCGCGTCTTCGGACGACGCGCCCACGGCATACACCGTGCCCAGCGCGGCCACGACCACTTCACGCGCGGCAATACCCGGAATCATGGCGATACACATTTCCCAAGTGAAGCCCAGCGGGGCGAACAGCGGCTGGATGGCGTGGCCGATCATGCCGGCCAGGCTGTAATCAATTGCCGCACCGGTTGCGCCTTCGGGCGGCGCAGGCCAGCTCACCAAGCCCCACAGAATCACGGTCAGCGCGAAAATAATCGTGCCGGCGCGTTTCAGGAAGGCTTTCACCCTGTCCCACAGGCTGGTCAGGATGTGTTTGAAGTTGGGCATACGGAAGGTGGGCAGCTCCATCAACAGCGGGAACTGCTGCACGTTGCCCTTAATCCGCGCCAACCGTTTCATAAGGTAGGCGGCGAGTGCGGCGGACAGGATGCCGGCAATGTACAGCACAAACAGCGTCAGCCCTTGCAGGTTGAATATCCCGCCCACGGTGCGGTCAGGGATAACGGCGGCGATAATCAGCGCATACACGGGCAGCCGCGCGGAGCAGGTCAGCAGCGGGGCGACGGCGATGGTCACCAGCCGTTCGCGCGGGTCGTGGATGGTGCGGGCGGACATCACGGCGGGCACGGCGCAGGCGAAGCTGGACAGCAGCGGAATGAACGAACGGCCGGACAAGCCGCTTTTCGCCATCACGTTATCCAGTAAAAATGCGGCGCGCGGCAGATAGCCCGAGTCTTCCAGCAGCAGGATGAAGGCGAACAGGATGGTAATCTGCGGCAGGAACACCAGCACGCTGCCTGTGCCGGCAATCACGCCGTTCACGATTAAATCGTTCAAAATGCCGGGCTGCATATTGGCGGCCACCCATTCGCCCAGCCAGCCGAAGCCGCCTTCGATGGCTTCCATAATCGGCGCGGCCCAGGTGTATACGGCTTGGAACACCATAAACAGGATGACCATCAGCAACACCACGCCCCACACGGGGTGCAGCACGATTTCGTCCAATTTTTTATGCCAGGCGGGCAGGGTCATTTCCGTGCGCACGACTTGCGCCAAAATGGATTCGACTTCGCGGTAAAGCGCGTCGCTGTCCAATTCGTCCAACGTGCGTTCGGCGGAGGCGGGGTTGGCAGGGAACGAGCGTTTGCGCGGCAACTGCGCCACGGCTTCGCGCACCGCCTGCACACCCGATGCGCTCACGGCCACGGTTTCCAGTACGGGCACACCCAACAGTTCGCTCAATTTGGCCGCGTCGATATTCAACCCGCGCCGTTGTGCCACGTCGCTCATGTTCAGCGACACCACCATCGGCAGTTTCAGCGTTTTCAGTTCCAAAATCATGCGCAACGTCATGCGCAGGTTGGTCGCGTCGGCCACGGCAATGATGGCGTCGGGCGGAATGCCGAGTTTGCCCACCGCCACGTCTTTCGCCACCGCTTCGTCGGGGCTGGTAGTGCGCAGGCTGTATGTGCCGGGCAAATCGACAATGCGCACGGCTTCGTCGTCCAAAAACGCGCCTTCGCGCTTGTCCACCGTTACGCCCGGATAATTGGCCACTTTGGCGTGCGCGCCGGTCAGCCCGTTGAACAACACGGTTTTGCCGCAGTTCGGCGCGCCGATGAGGGCAAAATAGCTCAGTTCCATCGTATTTCCTTTTTGATTTTTCTCGGTTTTTCTTCTGTTTGCCGCGTGCAATCTGCTTTCGGGCGGCACAGGTTTCAGGCAGCCTGCACTTTGGTCGGCAGGGTTGCAGGCTGCTTTTTCATTGGGGCTGACGTAGATTAGCAGTCATGCTAGTCTACAAAAATGCAGATAACCAATTGTAAATTAAGCAAGAGAGTTCAAAAGAAACTACTTGAATTTTTTGTACTCCAAGTTACCGCCCGTTCCGCTGCCGATATTTTAGACATTCAGCCCAACTCCGCCATTCTGTTCTACCGCAAAATCCGTATGGTCATCAGCCATCATTTGGCCTTGGCTGCCGATGAGGTTTTCAATGGCTCCGTCGAATTGGACGAAAGCTATTTCGGCGGACGGCGTAAAGGCAGACGTGGTCGCGGTGCTGCAGGCAAAGTGGTTGTCTTTGGCATTCTGAAACGCAACGGACGGGTCTATACCGTTGTGGTGGATAATGCCAAGTCCGATACTTTGATGCCTGTTATCAAACAGAAAATCATGCCGGACAGTATTGTTTATACCGATAGTCTGAGCAGTTACGACAAGTTGGACGTGAGCGGTTTTATCCATTACCGCATCAACCATTCCAAGGAATTTGCAGACCGCCAGAACCACATCAACGGCATTGAGAACTTTTGGAATCAGGCAAAACGCGTCTTACGCAAGTACAACGGAATCGATCGCAAATCTTTCCCGCTGTTCTTGAAAGAATGCGAATTTCGGTTTAACTTCGGCACACCATCCCGGCAGCTTAAAATCTTGCGGGAGTGGTGTGGAATTTAGGGCTAATCTACGTCAGCCCCTTTTCATTTTAACTTCGTTGAAGCTGACGCTTTCAGGTAGCCTTTAAGGTGCAGGCTGCTTTTGTTCCGCATCGACCAAATGGTTCCGCATCGACCAAATGGCACATAATCTTCCCTGCCTCATCATGCCGCAGCGAAAACTGCGACTGGTTGCCCAAGCGCACCGCAAACGGCCCGCGCCCAAAGCCACCCACGGCAATCACCTGCAAAGGCATGCCGCCGGAAAAACCCAAATCTGCCAAGCGGCGCGACACCAAGGCATCGAGTTCGCCGAACACAGGATTGGGGACAATGGAATCGATATGCGCAACTGCGCCTTTGCGCAGCTGGGAGAGAGGAATAACGGACATAATTGTGCTCTCTTAGAATGAAGTTGGAGATCTCACAGAAAGAAATGATTTTGATTATTTCTTGCTTAGTTTACCATAAAAATAAATCTTATTAACGTAGAACTCAAACCGAAAACCGCAATCATTCTAGCTTTATTAAGTAATTTATTGTGCTAAATCAAAAAAGAAAGGTTTCTGCTCAAGGCAAGATATGGCATCAGAAGCAAAGAAGAAGGCTACCTGAAAATGCAACGCAGCAAAGTTTCTGCAAAGCTAAATTTTCAGGTAGCCTTTTATTTTGTTTCCTCATGTTGCTGAAGCAGCTTTCCATGTAGATTGACGGTCTGACGCTGGCGCTCCACCATATGTAAATGAAGCTATTTAGCCACACATAATTCCTACCTGCCAAGCCGCACCTATTGCGTATTTCAGCCCAACCATTACTCTATTAAACCATTTAAATAAAACAAATCTTTACGGAAATTTAAAAAATAAACAAAATGGTGTATGATTATTCTTACGATATGCCCGGAGCCGTTATATAGTTGTTCCAAATAGGAATGAAACCAGGCGGCAAGCTGCAGATAGTAAGCTAACCATAAAGCGAGCCAACGTCGTATCATTCCTTTTTAGAACATCTGTATACAGATGGCAAACGGAGTATCGATGAGCATCTGTTAGGCAATACCGATATCTGTCCAAATTCTGAATTAAGGAGAAGTTTATGTATCCGATTCAAGAACCACTCCGCAGCGGCATGCTGCCTGTATCTGAGCTCCACACGATCTACTGGGAGGAAAGCGGTAATCCCGCAGGCATCCCTGTTATCTTCCTGCACGGTGGCCCCGGCGCCGGATCTAGTCCGGCTTGCCGGGGTTTTTTCAATCCGGAAAAATACCGTGTCATCATCATCGACCAACGCGGCAGCGGCAAATCCACCCCTTATGCCGAAACTCGCGAAAACACCACTTGGGACTTGGTGGAAGATATTGAAAAAGTAAGAAAAATGCTTGGCATCGAGAGCTGGCTGGTATTCGGCGGCTCATGGGGTAGCACCCTTTCTCTCGCCTATGCCGAAACCTATCCCGACCGTGTACGCGGCTTGATTCTGCGTGGTATTTTCCTCTGCCGCCAAATTGAAATTAATTGGCTGAGCGAAGAAGGCGGCGTAAGCATGATTTACCCCGAGCAATGGCAACGCTATTTAGCCGCCGTGCCGCCGGAGCAACGCGCCGGTTCATTAGTTGAGGCTTATTATTGGATGCTTAATTCGCCCGACCCCGCCGTGCATCTGCCTGCCGCCAAAGCTTGGGCAGATTGGGAAAGCTGGCTGATTTGGTTCGACCCCAAACCGGTGGACGAAGACCCGCAAGCCTCCTTGGCCATCGCCCGCTTCGAAAACCACTATTTCATGCACCAAGGGTGGTTACAGGGCGACAAATCCATCTTGGCCAACGCCCACAAAATCCAGCATATCCCCACCATCATCGTGCAAGGCCGCTACGATCTCTGCACCCCCACCCGCAGCGCATGGGATTTGAAGCAGGCACTGCCGCAGGCCGATTTGCGTATTATCCAAAGCGGCCACTACGCGCAAAACCCTGCCATCGCCGATGCCCTAGTGCAGGCCACCGATGAATTTGCCGAACGGCTCGGCGCTTGATTGATTCCGTTGAGCACACGCGATGAGGCTACCTGAAAACCGTTTTGCTGTTTCAGGTAGCCTCTTTGATTTAACGCCAATCATGTCTAGCAACTAACTGCTATCATTTTGCTGGCAATGAATACTAACCAACACTCTCCCAACATAGTGCAGTACGCTATCAGCAATCTCTAGGCTAACGCTGCCGCCAGCCTGCATTAACCACCCTACCCCACTCAAAGGATAGCCAAACATGACAACCCGCACCGAACACGACCTCCTAGGCGAACGCGAAATCCCCGCAGCCGCCTATTGGGGCATCCACACCCTGCGCGCAGTGGAAAACTTCCAAATCTCCGGGCAGAAGATTTCCGACGTACCCCAGTTTGTACGCAGCATGGTGATGGTGAAAAAAGCCGCAGCCCAAGCCAACGGCGAGCTGGGCGCACTCAAGCCCGAAATCGCCGCCGCCATTGCCCAAGCCTGCGACGAGGTGCTGATTAAAGGCCGCTGCCTCGACCAATTCCCATCCGACGTATTCCAAGGCGGCGCCGGCACTTCGGTGAACATGAACACCAATGAAGTGATCGCCAACCTCGCATTGGAAGCCTTAGGCCACGCCAAAGGCCGCTACGACATCGTCAACCCCATGGATCATGTGAACGCCAGCCAATCTACTAACGATGCTTACCCCACCGGCTTCCGGCTGGCTGTGTACACCAGCATTGGCGAACTATTGGGCAAACTGGCACACCTGAAAGACACCTTTGCTGCCAAAGCCGATGAATTCAAAGGCATACTAAAAATGGGCCGCACCCAGCTGCAAGATGCCGTGCCCATGACTGCCGGCCAGGAATTCCAATCCTTCCAAGTGCTGCTGGCAGAAGAAGAAACCAACCTCGAACGCACCCGCCAACTGCTGCTGGAAGTAAACCTCGGCGCCACTGCCATCGGTACAGGCATCAATACGCCGCAAGACTACGCGCCGCTGGCCGTGCAAAAACTCTCCGAAATCAGCGACCTGCCCTGCAAGCTCACCGAAAACCTGATCGAAGCCACTTCCGACTGTGGCGCCTATGTGATGGTGCACGGCGCCCTGAAGCGCACTGCAGTAAAGCTCTCCAAAATCTGCAATGATCTGCGCCTACTCTCCTCCGGCCCGCGTGCCGGCCTGAAAGAAATCAACCTGCCGGAAATGCAGGCCGGCTCATCGATTATGCCCGCCAAGGTAAATCCCGTGATTCCCGAAGTGGTAAACCAAGTTTGCTTCAAAGTAATCGGCAACGACACCACCATCACCTTCGCCGCCGAAGCCGGCCAGCTCCAGCTCAACGTGATGGAGCCGGTTATCGCGCAATCCATGTTTGAAAGCATCTCGCTTTTAGGCAACGCCGCCATTACGTTGGCCGATAAATGCGTGCGCGGCATCACGGTAAACCGCGAAATCTGCGAACGCTACGTCTTCAACTCCATCGGTCTGGTAACCTATCTCAACCCCTATATCGGCCACGAAAACGGCGACTTGGTAGGCAAAATCTGCGCCCAAACCGGCAAAACCGTGCGCGAAGTGGTGCTGGAGCGCCAGCTCTTGAGCGAAGCGGAGCTCGACCGCATCCTGTCGCCACAAAACTTGGCCAATCCGCATTTATAAGCTTAAGTTGAAACAAAACAAAGGCTACCTGAAAACCGATTACTGGTTTTCAGGTAGCCTTTTGTTTGATGCTTAAATACAGCTATTCCACCTTAGGCGTGCGGTGGGAGCCGCGCACCATGTCAAGCAGGAACAGGCGGCAGTCGAGGTTGCCGTTATACAGGGGGATTTTGCGCTTGGGCGACAGGCGCATGAGTTTGGGCATGTCGCGGTCGGCGGTGAGCAGGCCGCAGAGCCAGCCGGGGTAGTGCTGTTTGAGCCAGGAGCCGAGCTGGGGGTAGAGCGCGTGCAGGGTTTGGACCTCTTCGAGGCGTACGCCGTAGGGCGGATTGGCGAGGAGGATGCCGTTTTCGCCGTTGGGGCGGGTGTCGCGCACGTCGGCTACCTGGAAAATGATGTGCCCGGCCACTTGGGCTTCGCGGGCGTTGATGGCGGCGGTTTGAATCAGGCGGCGGTCGGTGTCGCTGCCGGCGATGGGTGCGGGAGCTTGCGGCAACACGGCGGCTTGGGCTTCTTGGCGCAGGCGCTGCCAGAGGTCGGCATCAAAGTTGTCCAGCTGCTCAAAACCGAAACGGCGTTCGAGGCCGGGCGCGCGACGGGTGGCGATAAGGGCGGCTTCGATGGGGAGGGTGCCGCTGCCGCAGAAAGGGTCTTGGAAAGGCTGGCTGCCGTTGTAGCCGGCGAGCAGGAGCAGGCCGGCGGCGAGGTTTTCGCGCAGGGGGGCGGCACCGGTATCTTGGCGGTAGCCGCGTTTGAACAGGGCTTCGCCGCTGGTATCGATAAAGATGGCGGCATGCTGTTCGCTGATGAAGGCGTGGATGCGGATGTGCGGATTGGATTTGTCTACGCTGGGGCGTTGGCCTTGGTTGCTGCGGAAGCGGTCGCACAGGCCGTCTTTGATTTTGAGGGCGGTAAAGTCGAGACTTTTCACGCGGGCGCGTTTGCCTTCCACTTTGATTTTGAAGGTTTGCCCGGCATGAAACCAGTCTTCCCAACGAATGCTTTTGGCGGCGCGGTAAATGTCGTCTTCGCTGCGGTAGGGCTGTTTGGCCAGTTGCAGCAGGATGCGGCTGGCGGTGCGGGAGTGGAGGTTGGCGCGGTAGGCGGCTTCGAGGCTGCCTTGGCAGGATACGCCGCCATCGGTGGGGGCGATATGGGTGCAGCCTTGGGCGTCCAGCTCTTGGGTGAGGATGGTTTCGAGGCCGCGCGGGCAGGTGGCGAAGAGGGTATGGATGGTCATGACTGGCAATCGTGGTTGGTTTGGGCTGCGATTATAGCGGGAAACGGGCAGATTGCGGCGGAAGGCTACCTGAAAACCATCCGGCGGCAGCTTGGGCAGTATCATTGCCATTTTAATCCGCTATACAATACGGGATTTTCGGTTTCAGGTAGCCTTATCTATGAACACAGATTTCTCCGCCCGGCTGGTGCGCTGGCAAAAGCAACACGGGCGGCACGGCCTGCCTTGGCAGGTGCGCGATCCTTATGCGGTGTGGCTTTCGGAGATTATGCTGCAGCAAACGCAGGTGGCCACCGTGTTGGCATACTACCCGCGTTTTCTGGCGGCGTTTCCAAACGTAGCCGCGCTGGCCGCGGCGGATGAAGACGAAGTTCTCGCGCTGTGGGCCGGGCTGGGCTACTACAGCCGCGCCCGCAATCTGCATGCGGCGGCCAAACAAGTGATGCACGATTTCGGCGGCCGCTTTCCCGATACGCGCCAAGGCTTGGAAACGCTCAAGGGCGTGGGGCGCAGCACGGCGGCGGCGATTGCCGCCTTTGCCTTCGGCCGGCGCGAAGCGATTTTAGACGGCAACGTGAAGCGCGTTTTGTGCCGAGTGTTTGCACAAGACGGGGCAATCGGCGACAAAAAATTCGAAACCGTTTTGTGGGATTTGGCCGAAAGCCTGCTGCCCGCAGCCGAGGACATGACCCCCTACACGCAAGGGCTGATGGACTTGGGCGCGATGGTGTGCAAACGCAGCAAACCGCATTGCTATGCCTGCCCGATGGCGGAAATCTGCCTGGCCAAACAGCAAGGGCGGATTGCCGAACTGCCGCGCAAGAAAACCGCAGTGGCGGTGAAGGAAGTGGCGCTGTATTGGCTGGTGTTGCGCGACAAACGGGGCAGGGTGCTGCTGGAAAAACGCCCGTCCGGCGGCATTTGGGGCGGGCTCTACTGCGTGCCCTGCTTTGAGCGGCTGGATGACTTGTATGAACGTGCAGCCGCTTTCGGCGTGGCCGTAGAAGATTTGGCCGAAGGGGATTTGGTGAGCCACCGCCTCACGCACCGCCTGTTGCAGATTACGCCGTTGCAGGCAAACGGCGTGGCGGCCGCTGCGGCACACGGCAGCCTATGGGCCAATGCGGCGGAATACGGTTTGCCCAAGCCGCTGGCAGAATATTTGCGGCGCGGGTAAAGCAAGAGGCTACCTGAAAGTTTCAGGTAGCCTTTGTATTCGCATAGCCAAACAGCCGAATTGTTTTTCAGGTAGCCTTCCGGCGTCGATCAAGGCTACCTGAAACTTATATCGCAATGCCCAGCTTTGCCAGCAGCCAATCCAGATAAAACAGGCTGTAAATCGCCGCGAGTGCCAACACAATGCCGGCTTGGTTCACTGCCGAAATCTTCTCCTTGAATGCCAGCGCGCCGGTGAGCGTGCCCAACACAATCACGCCCAAGTTCATACCGGCAAATACCAAGGTCGGGTCGCCGGAAAACACATGGTGTGCCTTGATATAAAACAGAATATTGCCAAAATTCAACAACCCAAGCAGCAAACCGCCGGCAAAATCCGCCGCCTTGAGCGGTTTGCCCTGCCGCCACACATAACCCCACATCAACACGCAAGCCAGCGCAAAAGCCACAAACAGATTCAACGACAGCGCCTGCCCAGTTTTGGATAACTGCTTAAACAGAATATCAATTACCCCAAAGCCCAGCCATACTCCCGCCAGCCAAAACATCCCGCCATCTTGCTTACCCTTGCCAGGCTTGTAGAGCAAAGCTGCCAGCGCACTGAAGGCCAGCACAATGCTCACAATTTTATTGCTGTTCAGCCGTTCGCCAAACAGCAGGAAAGCCGCCAACACCGGCAATACCAGCGACAGCCGCTGCGCCGCATCCGAGCGCACAATCCCCGCCTGTTCCACCGCCCGCGCCATCACCACAAAAATACTCGGCAACAGCACGCCCAAAGCCAAAAACGGCCACAGGCCCCCAATATCCGCCCCACGCAGGCTATCCAGCGGCGGCGCAAGCAAAAACCAGCAGCAGGCCGTGGCCACAATATAGTTCACCGCAATCGCATGCTCAATGTGAACCCCTTTTTTGCGCGCGATTTTCAGTAGCACCGAAACCGCCACGCTGCACAAAACCGCCAAGGCAAGAAACTGCCATGTCCAAGAGTCAGGAAAAAAAGATAAAGCAGATAAAACCAACATGATTGATGTTTAATGATAAAAGAGAAAGAAGAATGAGCAGGATGCTTAGAAAAAATCGAAATCCATCTGCTCCGGCAGTTCAATAGAAACAGCCTGCTGTTCAGCCGCCAACTGCAACAGCTTGCGCTTGCGTAAACGGCACAGGCGCAGCACGTTCTGCTTCTGCGTATCCGTAAGCTTCAGCCAATACAGCCGCTCCTCACGGCTGCGCAAACAGCCTTTGCAATAGCCCTTGCTATTGGCCTGGCAAACGCCGATGCAGGGGCTGGGAATGCTGAAAAATTCGAGTTGTTCCATGATGTGTGCGAAACGCTGCGCGAAGGCGGCATTGTATAGCAAGCATTTGGAGGGAAGCCAGCGGCAGAAGGGTTGGCTGAAAATGCCATATCACCAGATTGCAACGAAACTGAAGTTTTCAGGTAGCCTAAAATAGCAAATGGCTGGCATCCATACCTCGCTTTTAACTAGGCATACACCAAAACCTAAACTATCCCCTATTCCCAACCAGTCCGCCGCCTGCTCGACGTGGGCGGCAACACCGGCCGCTGGGCACTGCAATGCGTGGCATACAACCCGGAAGTGCAAGTCACCATCATGGATTTGCCCCAGCAAATCCAACTGATGAAAGAGCACACCGCCGGCCTGCCCGGTGCCGAACGCATCCATGGCCACCCCGCCAACCTGCTCGCCCCCGACACCACATTCCCCGAAGGCTTCGACGCCATCTGGATGAGCCAATTCCTCGACTGCTTTACCGAACAGCAAGTTACCTCCATTCTCAGCCGTGCCGCCGCCAGCATGAGCGAAAACAGCACCCTCTACATCCTCGAGCCTCTGTGGGACAGGCAAAAATATGAAACCGCCGCCTACTGCCTCACCCAAACCAGCCTCTACTTCACCGCCCTGGCCAACGGCAACAGCAAAATCTTCCACAGCGCCGACCTCAGCCGCTGCATCGAAGCCGCCGGCCTGCAAATAGCCAAAATCCACGACAACCTCGGCCTCGGCCACAGCCTCTTGTGCTGTAAGAAAACGTAAAATAGAAAAAGGCTACCTGAAAAACCAAACCGCAGTTTTCAGGTAGCCTCCAACCCGCATAAAAGGAAACCACCATGCAAGCCATCAAATTAGCCCTCATCCTATCCGCCGCCGCCCTGCCCCTTGCCGCCCAAGCCAAGCAGCCCGCCCGCCAAGCCGCCGGCCTGCCCCAATTCATCCGCAGCATCAACCGGGACGCGCCCATCAAATCCGGCCCCTTCACCATCCGCCGCGCTGCCGCGCAAGGCGGCAACATCCTGATCGACGCCGCCATCGACAGCCAACAACTCCCCCTGCCGCCCGCCGCCGAACGCGAGCCCACCGTCCAAGCCCTGCAAACCCTTGCCGAAGCCTCCTGGTGCGAACATCCCCAATTCCCCGCCCTCAACCAAACTCGCAGCCTCACCACCCGCTACACCATCAGCGGTGAAACCACCCCCATCAACCTCACCATCCCTGCCGGCCGCTGCGCCCAAATCCAAAGCAGCCAAAGCCCGGCACAACAGGAAGAAAACGGCCAAATCGCCGCCCTCATCCTCCTCATTCCCGGCATGAACCAGCGCCTCCCCCTCACCGAAGACAAGCTCACCCTGCAACGCGTCCGCTTCGACCACACCGCGCGCACCATGCACAAACACCTCACCCTCAACGACCCCGAGCTCGCCAAACAGCCCGTCGCACAAATCCGCGCCAAACTGCAGGCCGAAGCCCGCACCCTCGTGTGCGACGACCCCCTGCTCGCCCAAAGCAACCGCTACTACCCCACCACCCACCACTTCACCCTCCCCGGCCAATCCGAACCCTTCGAAGCCACCGTTACCAAAAACAGCTGCACCGAAGACGCAAAATAAGCTGCCCGGCATACAAAGGCTACCTGAAACTTTAGCTTCGCAGAGATTTGCAAAACCCGCTTTCAGGTAGCCTGTATAACCGAGAACAATTAAATCTTCTCCACTCCCTCCATCATGAAATCCCTACTCTCCATCCTGCCCATATCCCTTCTCGCCGCCTGCTCCAACCCATCCGAAACCATACAGCAAGCCCCCTCTGCGCCCGCACCTGCACCGAACACTGCCTCCATCCCCGCAGCCGCTCCAACGCCCGCCGCAGGTGAAGACCTATCTATGGTGTCACACACCCAAAAATTCAAAAAACCCCAGTCCACCCAAGAAGATGCCGTACTGGTGGAAAGCACCATGTATAGCAAAACCCAAAACAGCCCCGTCCTGCTCACCCGCCATACCGTCCTCCCACAAGACCGCCTCAACCAAGACCACAAAACCCACGGCCTCGTCTGCTGGAACTGCGAAAACCACCTCAGCTCCTATTTCGACCTTGCCAGCACCCGCTTCGACCCGGATACCCCGAGCGGCGTGTACTTCAACATGATCATCAACTCCACCGATGAGGAATCCGGCAACGCACCACGATCCAACATATTGAAACTGCACATAAACTGCGCCAACGGCCAAGGCACGCTCCTCACCAACACCCTCTACAGCAGCTTCTTCGGGCGCGGCCAAGCCCTCACCCGCGACATCCCGCGCAACGAAGCCTTCGTGCTCGATCCGCACACCGTAACCCCCCAAGCCCTCGCCGCCGCCGAAGCCTGCCGCATACAGGCACGCCCGCTGTGGAACAGCCGCATGGCCGTGGAAAAACTCGAAGCCGCCATCATCAACAAAAACCTGCAACGCTGGCAGGAACGTGAGCAAGGCAGCCGATAGGCTACCTGAAAACCGAACTCATACCATGTAAAAACCACCCGCAAGCCAAGCTCCGCAGAAACCCCGTTTCAGGTAGCCCAACCCGGGAAGCAACAGGAAACCTCATGTCCGCACGCCTTCAAACCCTCCTCCTAACCGTCTTGCTGGCCGCCGCCCCAAGCATCCAAGCCCAACCCACCCGGCAAGAGCTGCAAACCGTCATCAATTCCATCAATCGCAAACCATCTGTTCGTTTCGGCAGTAACACCGCTAGCCATAGAGTATTGTTGGAAAATGGCCATGTCGTGTTTGATGTCGTTATCAATCCAGAATCCCCTTCTCAGCCCAAACCCCTTCCGATTGACTTGCTGCCTCTCCTGCAATCCAATCTATCAGATCTAAACTTAGGATTTTTATGCGGAAGCAGAGAAACTTGGCAACTCAGCAATCTATCAGACGTAACAATGCGTTATCGTCTAACGGATAAGCACAATGATGCCATTACTGCCACACTCCCTAAAGGATATTGCGCCACCCATTCCACCATTCACCCCCAAACAGAGTCCGAAAAGATGGAAGTCGCAGCCAACATTGTAGCCACTACAAATCAACAGTTACCACTCAAACTGAACGACCAACTAACTTTGACACGGGTAGCAATGGACACAAAGAATCCAACCATGCACCGATACTTCATGATTACCGACCCATCCATCATCGGCCCAAATTTATCCGCTTTCCGCACTTTTCTCCAACAATCTCTAGAAAACGCCACCTGCAATGATCGGACAAATGCCGAAAACAACCGCCATTTCGCCACACACGAACACCTTACTTTCGCCAACCGCCTGGGTTCGGTCGATGTCGTCATCCCCCAAGGCTTTTGCGCCAACCGCCGATAGGCAGCAGCCAAAAAAGGCTACCTGAAACCCCCGTTCCGAGTTTTCAGGTAGCCTTTATCGCATTAATTACGCCGTGTTAAGACCCGCTAAACAGGCTCTTAAACCACAGCACGATGCTGTCCCACAGGCGGCCGAAGAAGCCGGCTTCGGCCACATCGTTGAGCGCCACCACGTCTTTCTGCGCCACCACGCGGTTTTGTGCGTCCATAAATTTCACGGTGCCGAGCACTTGGCCTTTGCTAATCGGCGCGAGTACGGGCTGCACGGTTTCCAACACGGGCTGGAGCTGCGCGGCCTGGCCGTGCGGCACGGTGATGTAGGTGGCGTCGATAAAGCCCACGTTCACGGCGTTATCCGCGCCTTTATACACTTTCACCTGCGAAATGGCGGTTTCGGCCTCATACAGCTTGGGCGTGTCGTAGGATTGCAGCGCCCAGTTGAGCAATTTGCTGCTCTCGGCAGCACGCGCCTGCATGCTTTCGGTACCCACCACCACGGAAATCACACGGCGGCCATTGCGTTTGCTGGAAGCCACCAGGTTGTAGCCGGCGCTGTCGGTGTGGCCGGTTTTCATGCCGTCCACGTCGGGGTCGCGGTAGAGCAGCAGATTGCGGTTGGGCTGGGTGATGTTGTTGTAGCTGTAGGATTGGATGGCGTAGAGCGGATAGTATTGCGGATAGTCGTGAATGATCGCCGCGGAAAGGGTGATGAGGTCTTGCACCGAGGTGTAGTGCTGCGCGCCGGGCAGGCCGGTGCTGTTCTCAAAATGGGTATCGTTCATGCCGAGCCGTTTGGCTTCGGCGTTCATCAGCTGCACAAACTGCGCTTCGCTGCCGGCCACGGCTTCGGCCAGGGTGATAGAGGCATCGTTGCCGGACTGCACAATCACCCCTTTGAGCAAATCGTCCACGCGGGCAGGGGTTTTCGGGTCGAGGAACATGCGCGAACCTTCCGCTTTCCAGCCCTGCTCGGAAACGGTAAAGGTTTGATCCGGTTTGAGCTTGCCTTCTTCCAGCGCTTTAAACACCAAATAGGCGGTCATCAGCTTGGTGAGCGAGGCGGGCTCGATGTGTTCGTTTAATTTGTGCGAGGCGAGCATCTGGCCGCTTTGTGCGTCGTACACGGCATAGGCCGAGGCTTTGATTTCTGGCAATCCCACGGCGGTTACGGGCTGGGTGGCGGCGGAATTGGCAGCGGCAGCCGGAGTAGAAGCGGCGGGAGCGGAGGCTTGGCGGGGGGCGGAAGCGGCTTGCGGTGCGGCCTGCACCTGCCAGCCGGCCACTAAAAGGGATAGGGTGAGAAGGGTGAGTTTTTGTTTCATTGCGTTGTCTGTTTGATTTTATTGAATGGCTTGCCGCCAGCAGGCTTGGGATTGAGGCTACCTGAAAGTGGAACTGTAACGAAGTTAAAGCGCAGCAGAGGTGCTGCAAGGCAGAAATTTTTTCAGGTAGCCTGCCGCCAAAAGCCAATCATGCGGCAAAATTGTGCCGATTATAGCCGCTCAAGCTTGTATTGCTAAGCGTTTAACCTGATTTTTCTTGCCAGCGGCGGCGCAAACGGAGTATCTTGCCGCCTTTCAAAACGATTTCAGACACCGCCATCATGCCTTTGCCCCACACCGACTACCTTACCCGCATCCTCACTGCCTCTGTTTACGACGTGGCTGCCGAAACGCCGCTCGATTTCGCCCGCAACCTTTCCGCGCGCAGCGGCAACCGCATCCTGCTCAAACGCGAAGACCTCCAGCCCGTTTTCTCCTTCAAAATCAGGGGTGCATACAATAAAATGGCCAAGCTGCCGCCCAAGCTGCTGCAAAAAGGCGTGATTACCGCCAGCGCCGGCAACCACGCGCAGGGCGTGGCGCTTTCCGCGCAGAAGCTCGGCTGCGAAGCCACCATCGTGATGCCCGAAACCACGCCGCAGATTAAAGTGGACGCCGTGCGCTCGCGCGGCGGCAAAGTGGTGCTCAAAGGCGTATCGTTCAACGATGCCTACGACCACGCCGTAGAGCTGGCCAAAAGCAGCGGCCAAACCTATATCCCGCCGTTTGACGACCCCGATGTGATTGCCGGCCAAGGCACCATCGGGCTGGAAATCGTTCGCCAGCACTCCAAGCCAATTGATGCCGTGTTCGTGCCCATCGGCGGCGGCGGTCTGGCGGCCGGCGTGGCCGTGTTCATCAAGCAGGTGCGCCCCGAAATCAAAGTAATCGGCGTGCAAACCCACGATTCCTGCGCCATGAAAACCTCCATCGAAGAAGGCCGCCTGGTGGCGCTCAAAGACGTTGGCCTGTTTTCAGACGGCACGGCGGTGAAACTGGTGGGCGAAGAAACCTTCCGCCTATGCCGCGAATTCTTGGATGAAATCATCACAGTAGACACCGACGCCATCTGCGGCGCGCTTAAAGATATTTTCGACGACACCCGCAGCATCTGCGAGCCCGCCGGCGCGCTGGCCTTGGCCGGCCTCAAAGCCTACATCGCCCGCGAGCAGGCGCAGGGCCAAACCCTGATTGCCGTAACCAGCGGCGCCAACATCAATTTCCACCGCCTGCGCCACGTTTCCGAGCGCAGCGAACTGGGCGAAGGCAACGAAGGCATTTTTGCCGTGTCGATTCCCGAGCAGCCCGGCAGCTTCCTCAAGTTCATCAATATTTTGGGCAGCCGCAACATCACCGAATTCAACTACCGCTACGGCGACGACACCATCGCACACATTTTCGTGGGCATCCAAAGCAAAGGCGCGTCCGACCTGGCCGCCATCAGCGCCGAACTCACCGCCGCCGGCCTGCCCAACACTGACCTCACCGACGACGAAACCGCCAAAATCCACATCCGCTATATGGTAGGCGGCCGCACCGGCAAAGTGGCGCACGAACGCCTATTCAGCTTCGAGTTCCCCGAACGCCCCGGCGCGCTGGCCTACTTCCTCAGCCGGATGCAGAGCAGCTGGAACATCACCCTGTTCCACTACCGCAACCACGGCTCGGATTACGGCCGCGTGCTGGTAGGCATCGATGTGCCTCCCGCCGACCACCAAGCCTTCGCCACCTTCCTGCAAGAGCTGGGCTATGTGCACACCGAGCAAACTGACAACGCCGCCTACCGCCTATTCCTCGGCCAGGCTTAAGATCAATACTGCTCATTTTCAGGTAGCCTCATCAGCCCGTTCAGGCTACCTGAAAACATCCGCCTTAGCAGTTAAAATCAAAATCCATTTATAAACAAAGAGAATCCAAATGCTCGCTCCCCAACACCTACTCTGGATAGACGGCCCTGCCGGCCGCCTGCACACCATCTACCTGCCGCCCGAGGCCCCCGAGCGCGGCGTGGCCGTCATCAACCACCCCAACCCCCTGCACGGCGGCACGTTTACCAACAAAGTGATCCAAACCGCCGCCAAAGTCTATGCCCGCCTAGGCTTCCACTGCTACCTGCCCAACCTGCGCGGCGTGGGCGAAAGCGAAGGCGAACACGACTACGGGCGCGGCGAAACCGACGACTGCCTCGCCGTCATCGACTACGCCCAGAACCAACACCCCCATGCAGCCCAACTCATCATTTCCGGCTTCTCCTTCGGCGGCTACGTGAGCCTGTTTGCCGCCCAACAGCGCCGCCCCGATGCCCTCGTGCTGCTCGGCCCCGCCGTGGGCATGTATGAAGTGCCCGCCGCCCAAGCCGCCGACCCGGCGCATACTTTGGTAGTCCACGGCGAAATTGATGAAGTCGTCCCACTGGCCAACGCCCTCAGCTGGGCCGCCCCGCAAGACATCCCCGTGGTTGTGCTGCCCCAATCCTCCCACTTCTTCCACGGCAAACTCATCCCCCTGCGCGACACCCTACTGCGCTTCGTACCCAGTGTGTTGGAAAAATAAGCTGATCGGTTTCAGGTAGCCTTTGGATTGGAAAGGCTACCTGAAAAACTATCCGCCACACTTCCCCTATTGAACCCAAAATATCCGCCAGTCTGCTGTACCCAGCCAGGCTACCTGAAACCCATCTCCTCCTTACCGCCATGCCTACCTGCCAACCAGCCATCGTCCTCACCACCTGCCCCAGCCAAACCGAAGCCGAACGCATCGGCAGGCTCCTATTGCAACAGCGCCTCGCCGCCTGCGTGCAATACGAAGCCATTCAAAGCCAATACCTCTGGCAGGGCGAGCTCTGTTGCGACAGCGAAATCCGACTCACCATCAAAATCGCCGAGCAGCACTATCCCGCCGTTGAACGCCTGATTCTCGAACAGCACAGCTACGATTGCCCGCAAATCCTGCTGCTGCCCGTATCCGGCGGCGCAGAAGGCTACCTGAAATGGCTGCAAGATAACCTCGCGCCGTAATCCGGCCAACTATCTTTAATAATATTGCCGCAGATCAAAGGCTACCTGAAATATTGGCTCCGCAGAAACCCGCAGAGCCCGCTTTCAGGTGACCTTCGTTGCCAGCCGCATACAGCTGAAGGACTTTGCTACATGCCAAGCCACAAGCCGCAAATAGGCTAATCCATATAGCCAGACCAGCCGCCGCCGCAGGAAGCAAAGGGCTTTAGCTATCGGCACCGAATTCGGCTACAATACCGCCTAATGAGTTAAATAAACTCCCCTTCCCCAGCCAACCGTCGGCAGTACAAACGGCACAGTCGGGGCAAGAGCAGGTTTGTTCAGCTTATCCCCCGCTGCCCGCCAGCATCCATCTATTGTCTGTCAAAGGAGACCCAAATATGTTTTCCCGCAGCATCACCATCGCCAAATACGATCCCGACCTCGCCGCCGCCATTGCCGCCGAAGACAAGCGCCAGCAAGACCACGTTGAGCTGATTGCCTCCGAGAACTACGTCAGCTGCGCCGTGATGGAAGCCCAGGGCAGCCAGCTCACCAACAAATACGCCGAAGGCTACCCCGGCAAACGCTACTACGGCGGCTGCGAACACGTGGATGTGGCCGAAGAGCTTGCCCTCGAACGCGTGAAAAAACTGTTCGGCGCCACCTATGCCAACGTACAACCCCACTCCGGCTCGCAGGCCAACCAAGCCGTATATGCCTCCGTATTGAAACCCGGTGACACCATCCTCGGCATGAGCCTTGCCCACGGCGGCCACCTCACCCACGGCGCATCAGTAAATATTTCCGGCAAGCTCTACAACGCCATCACCTACGGCCTGGACGAAAACGAAGTGCTCGACTACGCCGAAGTGGAACGCCTCGCACTCGAACACAAACCCAAAATGATTGTGGCCGGCGCCTCCGCCTACGCCTTGGAAATCGACTGGGCGAAATTCCGCGAAATCGCCGATAAAGTGGGCGCGTATCTGTTTGTGGATATGGCACACTATGCCGGCCTGATTGCCGCCGGCGAATACCCAAACCCCGTGCCGCACGCCGACTTCGTTACCACCACCACCCACAAAACCCTGCGCGGCCCGCGCGGCGGCGTGATTCTGTGCCGCGACAATACCCACGAAAAAGCGCTCAACTCCGCTATTTTCCCCAGCCTGCAAGGCGGACCGCTGATGCACGTGATTGCCGCCAAGGCCGTGGCCTTCAAAGAAGCCCTGTCGCCTGAATTCAAGCAATACGCTAAACAGGTGAAGATCAATGCTGCCGCCATGGCCGAAGAGCTGGTAAAACGTGGCCTGCGCATCATTTCCGGCCGCACCGAAAGCCACGTTTTCCTGGTGGATCTGCGCCCGAAACACATCACCGGCAAAGCCGCTGAAGCTGCACTAGGCAAAGCATTGATTACCATCAACAAAAACGCCATCCCGAACGACCCGGAAAAACCCTTCGTTACCTCCGGCATCCGCGTAGGTACTGCCGCCATCACCACCCGCGGCTTCGACGAAGCTGCCGCCCGCAAACTGGCGAATCTGGTGGCCGATGTGCTGGACAAACCCGAAGACGAAGCCAACCTGGCCCGCGTAGCCGGCGAAGTGAAAGCCCTGTGCGACCAATTCCCGGTATACGGCGCATAAGCAGATAGCTTTGATCGCTTCGCTTAAAATAAAACCAGCCGGCTGGAAACAGCCGGCTTTTTTATGCCATTTAATATATAGCGGATTAAAGATAAGGCGGCGAGCCAGTACCATAGCATTCTTATTTAAAAGGCTACCTGAAAATTTCAGGTAGCCTTTCATTCATGCACTTGAAGCAATCAAACCGAGAACGAAGAACCGCAGCCGCAAGTAGTTACGGCATTCGGGTTGCTGCGGATAACGAATTGCGAACCTTGCAAGCCTTCGGTGTAGTCGATTTCCGCACCGAGCAGGTATTGGTAGCTCATCGGGTCGATTAGGAAAACAAGACCGCTTTTTTCGATTTGGAAGTCGTCGTCGTTCACGATTTCGTCGAAAGTAAAGCCGTATTGGAAGCCGGAGCAGCCGCCGCCGTTCACGAACACTCGCAGTTTCAAATCGGGGTTGTTTTCTTCGGCAATCAGCTCGGCTACCTTATTACAGCAGCTTTCAGTGAAGATAATGGGATCGCTGTGATCAATGTCAGACATGATTTATTCCTTTTTCTGTGTTATGCGGGATGGGCTTATTGTGGCGCAAAGCGGGGTTTGCGGGCAAGTCGGCCTTGAGTAAATTCTAAGCGGCAAATAAGGGCGGAAGCGTCGGGTTTAAAGTGCAGGCAGGCGGTGCCTGCGGCGAAATATTTTAAGGCAGGCGTTGCGTTTCGCCATCATTGCATATAAAGGCTACCTGAAAAACCGTTTGCCATTTTTCAGGTAGCCTTTTGATTTCAGGCAGCCCTAAGCCAATTCTTCCTGCCATTGCTCCAAGAGCTTCTGCCACTCGCCTTCGTTTTTATGACCTTGGGCAATCGCGGCTTTGAGATGGGAAATTGCTTCGCCGGCGTTGGCGCGCACCCCCCAGCCGTGGTAGTAGAGGCAGGCGAGGTTGTAGTGCGCCACGGGGTCGTGCCGGAGGGCGGCTTTTTTAAACCAAGCGGCGGCTTTTTCGTAGTCTTTGCCCACAAATTCGCCAAGGAAAAACATCATGCCGAGGTTGGTCTGCGCACGCGGCAGGCCGTATTCGGCGGCGGCTTTATAGAGCGCGAAGGCTTGGCCGATGTCTTGGGTGGCGCCGTTGAGGCCGAAATGACAAACGAAGGCTTGGCGGTAGTGTTCTTCAGCCAGCTGTTCTTCCGGATCGGGCAGATGGCACACCGGGTCGGACGCACGGCGCTGGGGTTTCACCGGCTCGGCCAGCTTTTCTTTGGCTTCTTCGTGCCCGTTGAGCACGGCCTGTTCATACCATTGCCGTGCCAGTTTGTCGTCTTTAGATACGCCCAAGCCGTAGCGGTACACATCGCCCATCTGATACATGGCGTCGGCATTGCCCAAGCGCACGGCCTGCTCCAGGCAGCGCACGGCAGCTTCGAAATTCTGCTGGATGCCCTGCCCGGTGAGCAGCTGTTTGGCCAACAGGTTCAGTGCTTCGGAATCATTGGCGTTGGCAGCTTGGATAATCCATTGCACGGCGGCTTTGGGGTCGGCAGCGCAGCCGATACCGTTAAGCCGCATATGCCCGGCCTTGCTTTGGGCAGCCACCACGCCTTTGGCAGCCACACGCTCATACCAATGCAGGGCTTTGGCTTTGTCCATGCCACCGAAGCGGCCGGTTTCATACAAGCGGGCGAGCTGCCATTGCGCATCGCCGTAGTCGTGTTCGGCAGCGCGTTTGAGCCAGCTGATGCCTTGGCGCACATCGGTTTTGGTGCCAAGCCCGTGCAGGAGGGCATAGGCCATATGATATTGCGCCTGCGGTTCGCCCAGCGCGGCAGCATGGGAGGCCCAGGCGAAGGCTTTTTGGTGCTGGCCGTGGGCGGCCGCGTTTTCCATCAGCCACACAATAGCCGGCGGGAATTTTTGCGCAGCCAGATGCTGCATCACTTGGCTGGCGGCCAATACGTCTTGCTGCATGCCTTCGCCGTTAGCCTGCATCAAAGCCAGGCTGTAAGCGGCTTTCAGGTAGCCTGAAGCGGCGGCACGCTCCAGCCAATATAGTGCGGTGGCATAGTTTTGCGGCACATTTTGGCCTTGGCGGTTCCATTCGCCCAGCTCGTATTGCGCCTGCTGATGCCCCATTTCGGCGGCCTGGAGCATATCGACCACAGCTTTTTCGCGGGTGTCTTCTGCTTCCAACAGCTGTTGGGCGCGTCGGTAGTAGGCTTCGGCATCAGGCAGATTATCCTGCTCCGTCCGATTTGTTTTCACCAGCTTAACGGCTTTGCGCCCGAGTGCAAATTTAATCATTCGTTCCAACCGTATTTAAATCTTTCTTTTGGCGGCTATTGCGGCCTGGCCACATACCGCCACTCCCTAGTTAAGGCCGGTTGGCAAGGGCTATTCCCCTGCCCGCTAACTGTTCTGTTGCACGGCATCTTGTTAATATACAGACATTTTAGCATGCCGGCATACCCTGTGGCAGCCCGTTTAAGCTATTTGAGGCTACCTGAAAAGCCAGAACACACCGATAATTTGCTAACGGAGCCTCTTTTACGCATAAATTGCCAAACTTTCGGGCTATGAATTGTCGTTCATTTGATTTTGGTCAATATTTCTCCCGACCATTATCTTTATAATCCCCTCCAAGTTGAAAGGATTTAGTGCCCGGCTGGCAATCAAAGCTGGTTGGTTGAAATAGAGATGCTCCTGTTTCTTGCAACATTGGATTCATTTTCCTCTTGATGTGTGTGTGTTTAGGTGTGGCCGACTGCCACACCTTTTTTTATCTGCAATATTTAGCCAAAGTAGCGGAAGCCAACCAACCCGCTATAAAATGCCGCTTTTCCCAACTCAGCGCCACCCCATGCTCAGCTACCGCCATGTCTTCCATGCCGGCAACCACGCCGACATGCTCAAACATTTCATCCTGTTTCTCACCCTCAGCTATTTCAACCGCAAAGACAAGCCTTATTGGTATATCGACACCCATAGCGGCGCCGGCCTATACCGGCTGGCAGACGATGCCGCGCAAAAAACCAGCGAACACCAACAAGGCATCAGCCGCCTGCTCGCCGCGCCCGCCCTGCCCGCTGAGCTGGAACAATTCCGCCAACACCTGCACAGCATCCTGCCCACGCCCGATTTCTATTGCGGCTCGCCCCGCCTTGCCCAAAGCTTGCTGCGCGACAGCGACAAAATGCGCCTGTTTGAGCTGCACCCCGCCGACTTCGCCCTGCTGCAGGAAAACACCCGCGCCGACCACCGCATCATCGCCAAACAAAGCGACGGCTACCAAGGTCTGATTTCCCTCCTGCCGCCCCCAACGCGCCGCGCTTTGGTTCTTATCGACCCACCCTACGAACAAAAGCAAGACTACCGTCAAGTAGTCAAAACCCTACAGGCCGCCCTGCGCCGCTTTGCCACCGGCTGCTATTTGCTGTGGTATCCCTGCCTTTCGCGCGAAGAAAGCCGCCAACTGCCCGCCGAACTGCACAAACTGCCCGCTACCCATTGGCTGCAAGCCGAACTGCATGCCCACGCCCCGCGCAGCGACGGCTTCGGTATGCACGGCAGCGGCATGTTCGTTATCAATCCGCCCTATCTGCTGGCCGAACAGCTCGCCGCCAACCTGCCTGCCCTCGCCGAACTCTTGGCGCAAGACAAAGGCGCTAGGTTTGTGCTGGAGCAAGAAAGTGCTTAAGCATTTAAGTTTTCAGGTAGCCTTTTTCATGCAAAGGCTACCTGAAAAATACAGCACCACGCCAAACCAGCAATCAATACATTAATTTGCCATACAGCTGCCCCGGCTGACAGCGATTTCTGATTTCCTCCGCCAATTCCAAAGCATTCCCCGCGCTGTTAAGCCACACCTGGTTTCCGGCTGCAGACGACGGCTTAATCCGATTCAAATTCAAACTGAGCGTTTGCGGCACTACGCCGGCCTGTTCCGGCATACGGTATTGCAATAACAATTTGTTGGGAAAGTTTCCGCCCCGCAAATTCACAAATTGCAACCATTCATAAGCCACAAAACCTTCGCCCGCACCCGATAAACAATAACGGATACCCTCTTCCTCTAAACGCACAAACTCGCGTGGTCCGGTACGTTTGCCATGCCACCGCCACCACACCAGCCTGCATACCGCTAAGGCAAGCAGCAGCAAGATACCCAAGTGCAATACCGTTATTCGATATTGCCCAGATAGCAAAACTATCCGTCCAAGAATAGTGAGCAACGCCGCGGCACCAAACACAGTAGCCCACCCGTTTAACAAGCCTCTGCCAAACTCCCACTCCCGTATCTCTTTACGACAGGAAAGATAATCATGATTTTCCATTGTGTTATTTCCTCAATAAAGCTATCTGAAAGTACCGTAAAGCAATAATGCAAAACCCTGCAGCATCATATCCCCTCTGCTTAACAACATCAATTTTCAGGTAGCCTGCCCCCCTTGCCCCATCCTAACCGGCAGGCTACAATCCGCGCCCGTTTTAATACAAAACAACAGGAAAGCCCTATGGCACATCAACTCAATAAAGGCAAAATCCGTGATAACGCACTCAAAGCACTGGTGCGCTCCAATCTGTTCCGGCACAAAACGGAACGCAAAAAGAAAGGTAAAGGCAGCTACAACAGGCAGGCAGCCAAAAAATGGCGGGACGGTTTTGAACAACCGTCCCGTTTTGATTTGTATCGCTACACTGATAATCGCCTCAGCCCTCCCTGCCCACCTCCCATTCTGTGCAGGTAGCTTTTTCAACGCTCCATGTTTTGTAATGTGCCGACATCGCCACACCGCCTTGCCACCGATGCAAACCTTCCGTTTTTAAGCATTATCAACTATCTATTTATCATTTCATATACAGCCATTGAAAAATAGCTTGTTTGAAATTCCGCTGATTCGTACCATCAACATCCCTATTAAATCCGCTCATTCCGACATACCCATCGGCCGTCAAAAACAAATATTGAAAAACTGGGGAAAATAAAACCCTATACAAATGAATATATTTTTCAATTATTGGCCACACTCTATTATATTTTGTTTGGAAATTGGTTATAGTTACGACCGCAAGCCCTTTTAGCTCAACCCAACATGAGAAGGAGGAAAAATGTCCCAATCTGCTGCAAAAGAAACCCTGAATCCGTTCGAAATCGCCCGCAAACAGGTGAAAACCGCCTGCGACCGGCTCAATGCCGACCCTGCGGTGTATGAAATCCTGAAAAATCCGCAACGCGCCTTGGAAGTCAACTTCCCCGTCAAACTCGACAACGGCACAGTCAAAACCTTCACCGGTTACCGTTCGCAACACAACAACGCCGTCGGTCCCTACAAAGGCGGCGTGCGTTTCCATCCCAATGTAAATTTTGACGAAGTCAAAGCTCTGTCGATTTGGATGACCATCAAATGCTGTGTCGCAGGTATTCCTTACGGCGGCGGCAAAGGTGGCATTACTTTGGATCCGCGCGATTACTCCGAAGCAGAGTTGGAACGCATTTCCCGCGCTTACGCCGAAGCTATTTCTCCGCTCATCGGCGAAAAAATCGATATTCCCGCCCCCGATGTGAACACCAACGGCAAAATCATGTCGTGGATGGTCGATGCATACGAAAACGTCGTTAAAAAATCCGCGCCGGGCGTGTTCACCGGCAAACCGGTCGAATTCGGCGGCTCTTTGGCGCGTACCGAAGCAACGGGTTACGGCGTGAATTTCGCCGCCGTCCAAGCTTTGGAAAAACTCGGCAAAGACGTTAAAGGCGCAACCTACGCTATTCAAGGCTTCGGCAATGTGGGCTATCACACAGGTTATTACGCACATAAAGCCGGTGCAAAAATCGTTGCCGTTTCCACTGTTGATGTCGCCATTTACAATGAAAACGGCTTGGATATGGAGGCCCTGTTCAAAGAGTATCAAACCAACGGCTTTATCACCAACAAAGCGGGTTACGGCAAGGAAATAAGCAATGCCGAGCTTTTAGCACTGGATGTGGACGTACTTGCCCCATGTGCTTTGGAAAACCAACTGACTTCCGAAAACGCGGGCAAAGTCCGCGCCAAAATCGTGGTCGAAGGCGCAAACGGGCCAACTACACCCGAAGCCGATGCCATCCTACGTCAAAACGGCGTGTTGGTTGTGCCCGATATTCTGGCGAACTGCGGCGGCGTAGTCGTTTCCTATTTCGAATGGGTGCAAAACCTGCAAGGCTATTACTGGGAATTTGACGAAGTTCAGGAAAAAGAAACCGTCGTCCTGCGCCGCGCGTTCCGCGATATTTGGAATCTGGCGCAAGAGTATGATGTGGACCTGCGTACCGCGTCTTACATGATGAGTATCCGCCGTGTTGAAAAAGCGATGAAGCTGCGCGGCTGGTATTGATGGCTTGTTGAAAAAACGGTTTGATAAAGGGTTGCCTGAAAATATTCGGGCAACCCTTTCGTTTATGGATATTTGTCCTTTAACTAGGTATTGACAGCGTAATCAGGGAGTAGCAGAGATGCCGAATGACACCAGAATTACTTGCTGAAATGAGAAAGATAGGTTTAACAATTCAAGATACAAAACAAAAGGAAAGCCCTATGGTACATCAACTTAATAAAGGCAAAATACGTGATAACGCACTCAAAGCGCTGGTGCGCTCCAATCTGTTCCGGCACAAAACGGAACGCAAAAAGAAAGGCAAAGGCAGTTACAACAGGCAGGCAGCCAAAAAATGGCGGGACGGTTTTAAACAACCGTCCCGTTTGATTTGCACTATGCATAACCAAAGTGCCGCATACAGCCTTGACTGGCCTGTATGGAAAATATTTCAGCTACAGGCTACCTGAAAACCGCCTTACCGATTTTCAGGTAGCCTCAAGCTTGAGCCGATTCCAGGCCTGCGCTATGGTTTGTTTCCAAAAAACGCCCCATATCCGCCGAGCCTGACCCCAATGCACCGGCTGCTTGATGATTTAATAATTCGCGCCGGAGAGTATGGTCGACTCTATCGACAAAACCCGCGCGCTATATAGCGGAATCAGCGGTACCCATAAAGCCACAATCCATGCTGTGGTGATGCAAGTGCCGTCCGGCTCATAATCGCATTCGCCGACAAACGTGGTGCCAAACCCATTGAGTGTGAACATACTTTCTCTTTTTCTTTCGTTTTAACTGATTAACCCATGGACTAACTGAAAACCGCTTTGCCGATTTTCAGGTAGCCTCAAATATCGTTACCGCCTTACCCGTTCATGCCGCCGAAGGACATTTCTTTGTCCTCGTCCACCTCGATAGTAAGCGTATGCCCGCCGAAATAGTTGGGCTGCTCAGTGGATAAATCGATGCTGAAATCGCTGACGGTTTTGTCGTCAAAATCCACCCATAAGGATATGCCGGATAGGCAGATGCTGTCGATGATGGCCTGCCTGTCCGTTTCGGCAGTCAAAACTGTGCCGTCATACAGGACGGCTTTGTCTTTCTGTGCGATTTCTTGGGCGACCCAATCGTTGAATGCATCAACAAAATTTTCGCAGTCCAGTGCGAAATAGATAATCTTTTTGCGGTTCTTTTCAATCCATTTCAGCACCGTTTCAATCTTTTTATACGGGATTTTGTTTTTGAACAGCTTTTCCACGGCGGCGGGGTCGTAAAGCGCGTCTTCGTCGCCGTCGTATTCGTCTAACAATTCATCGGCATCCAGCACGATGGGGACGGCGTTGCCCCAAAGCGTTGCCTCGGCAAACAGCCCGTCATATCCGTCTAACAAGGCAAAGCGTTGTTGCAGCAGGCTTTCGGCAGTGGCTTTGGGCTGCGGTGTTTCGCCCGGCGCGGCATAGCCTTTGGCTTTTTTGGATTGGATGAGCTTGGCGGCATCTTTTTCGCATTCTTCCGTGCTGGCAAAGGTTTTGGTTTTGCTCTGCCCTTCCGTGCCGATGCGTCCGAAAGTAACCGTGTGGCTGCATCCTTCTATATTGATTTGCCAGAATTTTTCGGATTGTTCATCGCGGTATTCCAAATATGCCATCCAATCGGTCTCCATGTGTTTTGAAAAAGTGCAGGCTGCTTTTTTTCAGGCAGCCTGCACTTGTCTTACTCAATCCCTTTTTTCGCCAGATAGCTCTCGTAATCGCCTAGATAATATTCATATCCGCCTTTGCCATCCAGCTCGATAATCTGCGTGGCGAGAGAAGACACAAACTGCCGGTCGTGCGACACGAAAATCAGCGTGCCTTTGTATTTTTCCAGCGCCATGTTCAGCGATTCGATGCTTTCCATGTCCATGTGGTTGGTCGGTTCGTCCATAATCAACACGTTGGGTTTCAACAGCAGCAGTTTGCCGTAGAGCATGCGGCCTTTTTCACCGCCGGAGAGCACTTTCACTTTTTTCACCACGTCGTTGCTGCCGAACAGCAGGCGGCCGAGCGTGCCGCGAATCACTTGTTCGTCGTCGCCTTCCTGCCCCCATTGGCGCATCCATTCAGTCAGGTCCATGTCCACGTCGAAGTCGTTTTCGTGGTCTTGCGGGTAGTAACCGATGGTGGCTTTTTCCGCCCATTTGATGCAGCCTGCATCGGGTTTGATGTCGGAGAGTTTTTCGTCGAACGCGCCGGCCAGCAGTTTCAGCAGGGTGGATTTACCCGCGCCGTTGGGGCCGATGATGGCGAGGCGTTGTCCGGCTTCCAAGATATAAGACAGTTTTTCAAACAGGGTTTTGTCGAACGATTTGGCCAGGTTTTCCACTTCCACGGCTTGGCGGTGCAGCTTGTTTTTCTCGTCGGTTTCAAAGCGGATATACGGGTTTTGGCGGGTGGACGGTTTCACTTCCACCATTTCGGCTTTGATTTTGTCGGCCTGCTTCAAGCGGCTGGTGGCTTGTCGGGCTTTGGATTTATTGGCAGAGAAACGGGCGACGAACTCTTGCAGCTCTTGCAGTTTCTCTTTTGCCTTGGCGTTGTCTTTCAGCGCGCGTTCGCGGGATTGGGCGCTGGCCAGCATGTAGTCGTCGTAATTGCCGGGGTAAACGGTGATGGTGTTGTAGTCCAAATCCGCCATGTGGGTGCAGACTTCGTTCAGGAAGTGGCGGTCGTGGCTGATAATAATCATGGTGCTGTCGTATTGGTTCAACACGCCTTCCAGCCAGCGGATGGTGTTGATGTCCAAGTTGTTGGTCGGTTCGTCCAGCAGCAGCACGTCGGGTTTGGAAAACAGGGCTTGCGCCAGCAGCACGCGTAGCTTGAAGCCGGGCGCAACTTCCGCCATGGTAGCGTTGTGCAGCTCTTCGGCAATGCCCACGCCGCTCAATAATTCGGCGGCGCGCGCTTCGGCGGTGTAGCCGTCGTATTCGGCAAACTTGGCTTCCAGTTCTGCCGCGTGCATATAGTCTTCTTCGGTGGCTTCCGGGTTGGCGTAAATCGCGTCGCGTTCGGTCATCGCCGCCCACATTTCGGTGTGCCCCATCATCACCACGTCCAGCACGCGCATGTCTTCGTAGGCAAACTGGTCTTGGCGCAGTTTGCCCAAGCGCACGCCGTGTTCAATCGCCACTTCGCCGCTGGTCTGCTCCAAATCGCCGCCCAAAATCTTCATGAAGGTGGATTTGCCCGAGCCGTTCGCGCCGATAAGGCCATAGCGGTTGCCTTCGCCGAATTTGACGGAGACGTTTTCAAACAGCGGCTTCGCGCCGAACTGCATGGTGATGCCGGAAGTGGAAATCATGGGTGCGCCTTTGCGGAAAATTAGAATATAAAAAGCGGGCGATTTTAACACAATCAATGCTTTCTGTATTTAAAACAACCCTTCTCACCATAGCCGGCATCTATGGCAGCGGAAGCCGTTCTTTACTTCTTGCCGGGCGAGGAGTTGCAAACAGCATGAGCAATACCGCAACGCCTGCTGACGCAGCAGGCAGAAGTGCTTTAGCCGTGCTTGCAAAATTTTCAGGTAGCCTTTACCCTAACGCCATTATTCATTTCCACATCTTAAACCAATATCATGAACAAACCGTTCCGCACACTCATCCTGGCCGCCGCACTCGGCTGCTCCGCCCTCGCCGCCCATGCCGAAACCCGCGTGTTGCTTGAAACCAGCCAAGGCAATATTGAGCTTTCTCTGGATGAAACCCGTGCACCGAAAACCGTGGAAAACTTCCTCGCCTACGCCCGTAGCGGCTTTTACAACGGTACTATTTTCCACCGTGTGATTCCCGGCTTCATGATTCAAGGCGGCGGCCTCACCGCCCAAATGGCCGAAAAAGCCCCCATCCGTCGCGCTCTCGATAACGAAGCCGCCAACGGCCTGAAAAACAACCGCTATACCATCGCCATGGCGCGTACCGCCCAGCCGCACTCCGCCACCAGCCAGTTCTTCATCAACCTGAAAGACAACGAATTCCTCAACCACACCGCCCCCACCGCGCGCGGCTACGGCTATGCTGTGTTCGGCAAAGTAACCGCCGGGCAGGAAGTGGTGGACAAAATCGCCGGCATTCCTACCGGTACCGTGGATATGTATCAAGACGTGCCGCGCACGCCAGTCGTTATCCGCCAAGTGCGGGTTCTTTCGCAATAACCCCAACGTATTAGGAGTGTGATCGTATGAAAAAAACCCTTGCCCTTGCTATTCTTGCCGCCGCCTTCGGCAGCGCCCAGGCCGACACCTATAAAATCGACAGCCACCATGCCAACGCCCGTTTTGCTATCGACCACTTCAACACCAGCACCAACACCGGCGGCTTCTACAACCTCAGCGGCACGGTGGAATACAACCCACAGGCCAAAACTGGCAGCGTGAAAATCGACATCCCTGTGGCCAACTTGCGCAGCGGCAACGAACAGTTCGACCACCACCTCGCCTCTGCCGACCTATTCAACGCCGCCCAATATCCCAGCATGCGCTTTGAATCCACCCGCTTCAACTTCCGCAACGGCAAACTCGCCAGCGTGGACGGCCGCCTTACCCTGCTCGGCCAAACCCACCCCGTACGCCTCAATGCCGACCGCTTCAACTGCTACCACAGCCAGCGCTTCAACGCCCAAGTGTGTGGCGGCGATTTCAGCACCACCATCGACCGCAGCAAGTTTGGCATGAACTTCCTGCAAGGTGTGATCAGCAATCAAGTGAAGCTGAACATCCAAATCGAAGCCGTTAAGCAATAACTCCGCATAAAAGGCTACCTGAAACCCCAAACCGTTTTTCAGGTAGCCTCGTCCCTTTTCTCCAACCTAATTACAGGACAATAAACATGATCAAACTCCACACCAACTTCGGCACCATCGGCATCGAGCTCGACCACGAAAAAGCCCCCGAAACTGCCGCCAACTTCGAACAATACGTGAAAGACGGCTTCTACGACGGCCTTATTTTCCACCGCGTGATCAAAGGCTTCATGATTCAAGGCGGCGGCATGGACGAAAACATGCAGGAAAAACCCTCCCGCGCCCCGATTAAGAACGAAGCCCAAAACGGTCTGAAAAACAACAAATACACCCTCGCCATGGCGCGCACCCAAGCCCCGCACAGCGCCTCCTCCCAATTCTTCATCAACACCAAAGACAACGACTTCCTCAACCACACCTCCCCAAGCCTGCACGGCTGGGGCTACGCCGTATTCGGCAAAGTGGTAGAAGGCCAAGATGTCGTTGACGCCATCGAAGGCGTGTCCACCAAACGCCACGGCTACCACGACGACGTGCCGGTTGAACCCGTAGTCATCACCAAAGCCGAAATCGTATAAGCAAACCAGCCGGGCCGGCCGCAACGTGCCGGCCTAGATTTCACATATAACCATCTATGTATAAAGGGAAAATAACATGATCTTCATCTGGGGCAGCAAAGGTTATTTCGACGACCTTGGCGAAAGCGGCGAGAGCTGCATCTGCGGCCACTGCAACAACCGCGTTAATCTACACATCACCAATGCCTACACCAAATTTACCTTCTTCTTCATCCCCCTGTTCCGCATGGAATCAAAATACTACCTCACCTGCCCCATTTGCTCCCACGGCTGGAAGCTCAAACGCCAGGAAGCCAAACAACTGATGCAGCCCCGCTAAACCGCCATGCCCATCGACCTCGGCATTTACCACCGCCGCCTGCACAAACTCGCCTACTACACCCGCCACAGCCCCTTCGGCCTGTTGCCGCACCGCCTGCTCGCCAAATCCATCGAGCCCGTATTAGCCGAGTTTGCCCGCCTCCCGAGCGAAACCCAGCAGCAAATCCGGCAGCGCGTGGACTACTGCAACCGGCAGAACCAGCCGTTTACCCTTTCAGGTAGCCTAACCCCGGTAGGCCAAGCCGGCAACTTCAAACGCGGCAGCCACACCTCCGCCTACTACTACGACCTCGCCGCCCTGCTACGCTACTTCCCGGCAGAAGCCCGCTTCGCCTACGAATTCGGCGACGTCACCCACATTCCCGCCCAGCCCGCTTTCGTGAAAAGCCGCCCCATCCGGAGCGACAACCAACACTCCGTTTTGCTCAAGCTCGACAGCGTGCGCCACTTCTACATCTACCCCGACCGCACCCCCTTTGCCGCCAAACGCAACCAACTCGTCTGGCGCGGCGCCGCCTTCCAAGAGCAGCGCCTGCGCTTCTTGCAACAATACCACGACCATCCCCAGTGCGACGTCGGCTGCGTACACAAACAATCCATCGGCCAGCCCTACCACCGCAGCTTCATGAGCGTAGGCCAACAGCTGCAATACAAATACATCCTCAGCATCGAAGGCAACGACGTCGCCACCAACCTCAAATGGATACTTGCCTCCCGATCCCTCTGTTTCATGACCACCCCCGTCTACGAAACCTGGCTGCTGGAAGGCCTGCTGCGGCCTGAAGTCCACTACGTCCACCTCCAGCCCGACTACAGCGATTTCGAAGAAAAACTCGCCTTCTACCAGCAACACCCCGATGCCGCCGAACGCATCATCCGCAACGCCAACGCCTATATGCAGCCCTTCTTCAATAGCAGGCAAGAACTGATCACCAGCCTGCTGGTGATGCAGAAATATTTTGAATTAGCCAAAAACTGATGAATCAGCCCGGCCACAACAAAAGGCTACCTGAAACATAGCGTAAACCACACACGCTTTTCAGGTAGCCTTATTCAATTATCTTCAATCAAAACCGCTCGTGCGGCGCTAGATAGCGCCACTGCCCCGGCGGCAGCGCGCCGAGTTTCACCTTGCCGATGCGGATGCGCTTGAGCCCCACCACACGCAACCCGACCAGCTCACACATACGGCGGATTTGGCGTTTTTTGCCCTGTTTCAGCACAAAGCGCAGCTGGTCTTGGTTTTGCCACGACACCTTGGCCGGCCGCAACGCTTCGCCGTCCAGTTTCAAGCCGTGGTTCAGCAGGCGCAGACCTTCTTCGGAAAGTTTGCCCTTCACGCGCACCAGATATTCTTTTTCCACACCGCTGTTTTCGCCGATCAGGCTTTTGGCCACGCGTCCGTCTTGCGTGAGCACTAGTAGCCCGACCGAATCGATATCCAGCCGGCCGGCGGGGGCGAGACCGTGGCGGTGTGCCGCTTTAAACTTTTGCGGGCTGCGGTCTTCCGGCCAATGGTTGGCCTCAGTAATCAACTCAGCGGCGCTGCGGTAGCCTTTTTCGGCCTGCCCGCTCACGAAACCCACGGGCTTGTGCAGCAGGATGGTCACCCGCCCGGCCTGTTCTTCGTGCGCGGCGCGGTGCAGCTCGATGCGGTCGCCCTCGCCCACCTTTTGGCCGAGCACGGCTTTCTCGCCGTTCACACTCACCCAGCCGCGCTCGATATAGGCATCGGCTTCGCGGCGCGAACAGAGGCCGAGCTCGGCCATGCGTTTGGAAAGGCGGACGGTGTTGTCGGGTGTGGTCATATTCGTTTCTTTGTTAGGCAGATTTTGATTTCAGGTAGCCTGCTTGGCATGAGAAGGCTACCTGAAACTATTGGCGAAGCAATGCATTAGGAGATGCAATACTGTAGCGACACTGGAAAATGGTATTTCAGCTAGCCTCTTCGGGATGTCGGGCAAACCAATCGCGCACGCGCTGCAAATCTTCGGCGGTGTCCACCCCGGCGGCGGGGGCGTTGTCGCACACGGTTACGGCGATTTTGCCGCCGTGCCACAACACGCGCAGCTGCTCGAGCGATTCGATGCTCTCCAGCGGCGAGGGCGGCAGGCCGACGTATTGGTGCAAAAAGCCCACGCGGTAGGCATACAGGCCGATATGGCGCAGCGGGGCAAAGCCTTCGGGCAGCACGGCTTGCGTTTCGGCGAAGGCATCGCGCGGCCAGGCAATGGGGGCACGGCTGAAATAAAGGGCGTTGCGCCGCTGATCGAGCACCACTTTCACGCAGTTGGGGTTGAGAAATTCGGCCACGTCGGCAATCGGGTGGGCGGCGGTGGCCATTTGGGCGCTGCTGCTGCCGAGCAATTCGGCGGTGCGGTTGATGAGGGCGGGATCAATCAGCGGCTCGTCGCCCTGCACGTTCACGGCAATATCGCTATCGGCCATGCCGAGCAGCAGCGCGGCTTCGGCCAGGCGGGCGGTGCCGCTGGTGTGCTGTTTGCCGGTGAGCACGGCTTCAATGCCGTATTCGGAGCAGGCGGCGGCAATGGCGGTGTGGTCGGTGGCCACGACGATGCGCTGCGCTTCGCTCAGCTTGGCGCGCTCGGCCACGCGCACCACCATGGGTTTGCCGGCAATATCGACCAAAGCTTTTTCAGGTAGCCTGCTGGAAGCCAGGCGGGCGGGGATGATGACGGTAAACGGGGTGCTCATGCGTGCAGCTCTTCTTCTGTGAGGGGGCGGGCTTCGTTTTCCAGCATGATGGGAATGCCGTCGCGGATGGGGAAGGCCAGCTTGGCTTGGCGGCTCCACAACTCTTGGCGGCCGGCATGGTATTCGAGCGTGCCTTTGGTGAGCGGGCAAACGAGGAGGTCGAGGTATTTTTTGTCCATGGTTTGGTGTCTCCGGTTGGTTGGGTCGGCGCGGCGGGTATCGGGCGCGAACGCCTGTTGGCAAAACTGCTTGCGCTGTGAGGCTGCCCGAAACTTTTCCGCGCGGCCCGCCGTGCCGCTGTTTTCAGGTAGCCTTTCCGTTTTCAGGTAGCCTGTTCCCTATCCGGCAGGCAGCGGCGGATTACGGCCTGCACTAAGGCTTCCGGCAGTTCGGCGCGCACGGGCAATACCCATACTTCCTGCGCGGTGTCGGCGGCGAGCTTCACTGCGTCTTTTTCAGTGACGATGTAGCAGTCGGCTGCGGGCAAATCGGCAATCTGCCAAGCAGCGTGGTCGGGCAGGGCCATTTGCCGTTCGGTTTCGATGCCCAGCCTCGCCAGTTCGGCAAAGAAACGTTCGGGCTTGGCGATGGCGGCGGCGGCGATAACGCTGCGCTGTTTCAGGTAGCCTTCAGGCAAGGGTTCGTGCGGGCGGTGCAGACGGTAAATCTGCCCGCATTGCAGGCGGCTGCGGCAAAGCAACACGTTATCCGGCAGCGCCCAATCCGGCTCGGGTCTGTCGGGCGTGCTGTTGGCGAGCAGCACGGCGTTTACGCTTTCCAGGCGCTGCAAAGGCTCGCGCAAATTGCCGTTGGGCAGCAAATCCAGCGGCCGCCCCACATCGGCGGCGGGGAACACGGCCAGCTCGAAATCGCGTTGCAGAGCGTAGTGTTGCAGGCCGTCGTCGGCAACGATGATTTGCACTTCGGGATGCTCGGCCAAAAGCGCCCTGCCCGCTTCGGCACGGCGGCTGCCAACAGCGGCAGGAGCGCCGGTGCTGCGATGCAGCAGCAGCGGTTCGTCGCCGGCCTGCGCGGCAGTGCTTTGGTTGTTTAACACATGCACACCCTGCCCGCTGCGGCCATAGCCACGGCTGATGATGCCGGGGCGGATGCCGCGCTCCTGCAAGGCACGCACCAAGGCCTGCACCACGGGGGTTTTGCCGCTGCCGCCAGCCTGCACATTGCCCACTACCACCACCGGCACAGGCAGCTTTTCGCTGTGCCGCTGACCTTTCAGGTAGCCTTCACGCCGCCGCGCCGCCAACAGGCCGAACAGCCGCGCCAGCGGCCATAAAATCGGCGTGAGCAGCGGGTTGGGCGTTTGCCAATGGCGCTCGATCAGGCGGTACAGCATTTTTCAGGTAGCCTCGATCTTTCAGCTAGCCTGCCGGGCGCGGCGGTAGTGCACGAAATCGAAGCGGATGCCGTTGGCGGCAGCGGTATGGCTGCTGCGTTCAACCTCCTGCCATTCGGCGGGGTCAAAGGCGGGGAAGAAGGCGTCGCCGTCAATATCCAAGCGCACTTCGGTGAGGCGCAAATCGGTAGCCAGCGGCAGGGCTTGGGCGTAAATCTGTGCGCCACCCATGATGATGATTTCGGGCACGTCGGCCAGCACGGCCAGCGCGGCATCTAAGCTGTCGGCACGTTCCACGCCTTCGGCCTGCCAGAGCGGCTGGCGGGTAATCACGATATTGCGGCGGCCGGGCAAGGGTTTTTTCGGCAGCGAATCCCAAGTTTTGCGCCCCATCACCACGGGTTTGCCCAAGGTGTAGCGTTTGAAAAAGGCGAAATCTTCGGCAATATGCCAGGGCATGGCGTTGCCGCTGCCGATGCAGCGATTGTCCGCCACAGCGGCGATAAGGGTGATGGTTGGCATGGGAGGCTACCTGAAAAGTGGAGCAAAACGCCGCCATTGTAACGCAAGCCATCTTCCTTCACAGCCCCAAAACGTGCGCTTTGGTGTAAAATCCGCTTTCTTTGCGGCGCATGCCGCTTTTGCTTATTTCACTACAACGGAGCAGCGGACATGACCATCATCCCCCCCAACCACGACGGCGCAGGCCTGAATATCGGCATCGTACAAGCCCGTTTTTCCAACGAAATCGGCAGCGCCATGCTTGAAGTGTGCACTGAAAAACTGGTGGAACTGGGCGTACCCGACGGCAACATCACCGTAGCCACCGTGCCCGGCGCGCTGGAAGTGCCGCTGGCGCTGCAAAATATGGCGCAGTCGCACAGCTTTGATGCGCTGGTGGCCTTGGGTGCGGTAATTCGCGGCGAAACCTACCATTTCGAATTGGTGTCGAACGAGTCCGCCGCCGGCATCAGCCGCGTGGGGCTGGATTTCAACATCCCCATCGCCAATGCCGTCCTCACCACCGAAAACGACGAACAAGCCCACGCGCGCATCCAAAGCAAAGCCGCCGAAGCCGCTGTGGTGGCGGTGGAATGCGCCAACCTGCTGCGCCGCCTCAATCCGGCCGGCAACAGCCTGCCCAATGCCATCGTGTAGCCCTTGATTTCAGAAAGCCGAGTAATGAAACCGAAAAACCGCACCCCGCGCCGCCGCGCACGCGAATTTGCCGTGCAGGCGCTGTATCAGGCCGCGCTCAACCAGCTGCCCGATGCCGAAGTAGCCAAAAACATCCGCGAAAACGAATACTTCGCCAAGGCCGACAACGAGCTCTTCACCGCCATTTTCTTCGGCGTGCAGGCCAAACGCCGAGAGCTGATGCAGATTATCCGCCCGCTGCTCGACCGCGACGAAAAAGACCTCAGCCCCATCGAATGCGCCGTGCTGCTGGCCGCTGCCTTCGAGCTGCGTGATATGCCGGAAACGCCCTACCCCGTGATCATCAACGAAGCGATTGAAGTCACCAAAACCTTCGGCGGCATCGACGGCCACAAATTCGTCAACGGTATTTTGGACAAACTGGCGGCCGAACTGCGCCCCAACGATCCGAAACGCGCTTAAGCCGCGCCCGTTGGCCCATGCCGCAGGCTACCTGAAACCGCCGTATCCGCTTTCAGGTAGCCTTTACCGTTTTATCGTGAATATGAATAAAAACAAACCGTAGGATAAACTAAAGCACCCCGCCTGCTATTTTTCAGGTAGCTTCAGCCGCCTCTATGCTATCCCGTTAAAACAGGTACAATACCTGCCGCACAGGCTACCTGAAACCACACCACCATGTATTACAAACTCGCCCCCATCGCCCACGTCCTCTCCCGCCTCGGTTTCGTGTTTTCGCTGCTGCTCTTGGCGCCCACGTTCGTGTCGTATCTCTACCAAGACGCCGCCTTCTGGGTGTTTGCCGACACCGCTGCCGCCACCATCTGCGCCTCCGGCATCATCTGGCTCACCACCCGCAGCCATCAGCGCGAGCTGCGCACCCGCGACGGCTTCACCCTCGTTTTCCTACTGTGGTTGGGTTTTGCCGTGGTCGCCTCCCTGCCGTTTTATTGGTATCTGCCCGGCATCAGCTACACCGACGCCTTCTTCGAAGCCATCTCCGGCCTCACCACCGCCGGCGCCACCGTTTTCACCAACCTCGACAGCTTCCCCCCCTCGCTCAATTTCTGGCGCCACCTGCTCAACTGGGTGGGCGGCATGGGCATCATCGTTTTGGCTGTAGCCATCCTACCCATGATCGGTGTGGGCGGCACCCAGCTTTTCAAAGCCGAAATCCCCGGCATCCACAAAGACAGCAAGCTCGCCCCCCGCATTTCCCAAACCGCCAAAAACCTTTGGCTGATTTACGTTTTCTTCACCCTCATCACCTGCCTCGCCCTGCGCCTGGCCGGCATGAGCTGGCTTGATGCCGTATGCCACGCCATGTCCTGCCTCGGCCTGGGCGGTTTCTCTACCCACGATCAAAACATCGCCTATTTCGATTCCGTGCCCATCGAAATGATTTTGTCTGTCGGCAGCGTCATCGCCGCCATCAACTTCACCAACCACTACTACGCCTTCCGCCAACGCAGCCTCAACGTCTACCGCCGCGACACCGAAGTAAGCGTGATGATTACCGCCCTGATTACCAGCATCATCGTGTGCGCCCTCTACCTGTGGCACAAAGATTTCTACCCCGACTGGTCGCAATCCCTGCGCTTCGTCGGTTTCAACTTCATCTCCATCGGCCTGGCCAACGGCTACGCCAACACCGACTTCGCCGCCTGGCCGCTGCCCGTGTCCCTCTGGATGTTTTTCCTCGCCAATATCCTCTCCAACGCCGGCAGCGCCGGCGGCGGGCTCAAAACCATCCGTGCCATCGTATTGTTTAAATTCAGCCTGCGCGAAATGATGCTGCTGCTGCACCCCAACGCCGTGCACACCGTAAAAATCAACGGCATGCACATCGCCGAGCGCACCGCCATGACCGTGCTCGTATTCACCGCCGTTTACTTCCTCACCATCATCTTCGCCACTTTCGCCCTCATGGCCACCGGCCTCGATTTTGTTACCGCCCTCACCGCCGCCACCGCCTGCATCACCAACGCCGGCCCCGGTCTCGGCAGCGTCGGCCCCGCCGGCAGCTACGCCGAACTAGCCGCCGTGCAAAAATGGCTGTGCGCCGCCGTCATGCTGCTCGGCCGCCTGGAAATCTTCACCGTGTTCATGCTCTTCACCCCCGCCTATTGGCGCAAATAGCGTTGAGCAGTTTCAGGTAGCTTTTATCCCGCTTGAGGCTACCTGAAACATCAATTCTGCCGAAACATGGGATAATTCAGGCTACCAAATCCGGCAGCCCGACTGATTTTCAGGTAGCCTCACCACAGATGATGGCTACCTGAAAAGTAGTGTGGCGTTTATGCCCAATCCGGCTCAACATTCCATCCACCACATCGGAACAAACACATGCCTTTCCCCGTAGAGCCCAAATATATCCAAGCCGCCGAACAAGCCCTCGGCATCCAGCTCCCTCCCCGCTTCAAAGCCAGGCTCTCAGCCGAAAACGGCGGCGAAATCCTGCTCGAACCCGACAACGAAGACAGCAGCTTCACCCTCCTGCCCGTATTCGACACCTCCGATAAAAAACGCCTGCGCCGAACCTGCAATCACATTGCCAAAGAAACCGCCTCTGCCCGGGAAAGCTGGCATGGTTTCCCCACCCAAGCCGTGCTGATTGGCGACAATCAATGCGGCGACTTCCTGCTCCTATTGCCCGAATCCCCGCAACAGCTCGGCGAAGCCGTCTTCCTCTAGTCGAGCGACGGCGGCGAACTGGAACAAGTAGCCAACAGCATCGACGACTTGGCCGAGTAAGCATGTGATCTTTTATCTGATCTTTTCAGGTAGCCTACCAATTGAGCAGCCCTTACAAGGTAATCTAAGCAATTGGTGAACTATGCGAGCAAGACCAAGTTTTCTTTCTGACATCACCATTTTCAGGTAGCCTTTCCCACCCAATCCGTTATAATCCCGCCCGTATCGCAGCAGGCCAGACAGTCGCCGCGCCTTTGGGTGGGGAGGAAAGTCCGGGCTGCACAGAGCAGGATGCCGGCTAACGGCCGGGCGCCGCGAGGCGACGGAAAGTGGAACAGAAAGCATAACCGCCGATGGCTGTGGCAACACGGCACAGGTAAGGGTGAAATGGTGCGGTAAGAGCGCACCGTGCGGCTGGTAACAGTCCGTAGCAGGCTAAACCCCATCCGCAGCAAGACCAAACAGAATGCAACGACGCTGCTCGCCGAGCATTCGGGTAGGTTGCTTGAGCCGCTTGGTAACAATCGGCCTAGAGGAATGACTGTCCAACGACAGAACCCGGCTTACCGGCCGGCTGCGGTACACATTATTTCTAACCGTTTCGATAAAACCGATGCTGCCTGATTTACCCTACCGCGGCCTAATCGGAATAACTGAATATCGAAACTGTGCCAATCCATAAAATATAGTGGATTCAAATAAGAATGGGACAAGGCGGCGAGCCGCAAATAGTACAAGTAGTACAGCAAGGCGAGCCAACGCAGTAGCATTCTTCATTTTAATCCACTACGTCAAAACAACTGCGGGCGGAAGTGCTTTCACACTTCCGCCCGCATCATTAGTAAGGGTTTAGGACTTACTGAACCTGGCTGCCTACTAGACCACCCAGGGCAGCACCACCCAAGGTTGAGCCGGTATCACCGCCAATCACATTACCGGCCACACCGCCCACTGCGGCACCCACAGCAATATTGCGCTGTTTGGTGGTCATGCCGGTACAAGCGCTCAGAGAGGCAGTAAGCAGCATAACAGTGAAAATAGAAGTAATAGTAGATTTTCTCATGATATATACCCTTTCTGTCAGTATCAGAGAGGCATGGCGGATTTGACCGCCCTACCTGCCTGTGAGAGTATCGCATTTTTCTGTGATTGCATCAAAAGGCAGGTAAATGTCTGTTTACTCCGTTGCACACATCATTCACTTATTCTGTGCCATTACCTTCGTGGGCGGGGTGTTGTTTGAGTCGCTGGTTTTATCGGTGCTGCACACCAAAAAAGTCAGCCGTGAGGCTCGGCGCGAAGCCGAACGGGCACTTTCCGCTCGGGCGGTGAAAGTCATGCCCTGGGTAGTTGGGTTGCTGTTTCTTTCCGGCCTGGTGATGATGCACCGCTACCTGCAAATTCTCCACAATCCGTTTGCCAATTCTTTCTTTATCCAGCTCTCCATCAAGCTGCTGCTGGCTTTCAGCATCCTCTGCCACTTTCTGGCCGCTGTTACCCGTATGCGCCGCCACACCATGACCGTGGCCTTTTCCAAATACATCCATCGCGCCGTGCTGGTGCAGATGCTGCTGATTGTGTTTCTGGCTAAGGCAATGTTTTACATCGCGTGGTAACACAGGCTACCTGAAAGTATCAATCGCAATCTAAGTAAAAATAAAGTTTCCGAACTACTTGAGCCAAAACATAAGCCTCAACGAAGTTTAAAACCAAAATCCAATCTTCCCCTTCGTTCCAATCCAGCATTGTTGCGCGATTCTCACAGCCCGCCCGTCACCCTGCACACCAGGCGCAAACAGATTTGCCAAATCGCCGAATATGGTTTAGAATCGCGCCGTTTTTCAGTTATTTATACGAGATAAATGAGAAATGGCCCCGAGGCCATTTTTTTGTTTTTTCAACTAGGGAATCATGGATATTCAAGCCGTTTTAGAAAAAACCCTGCCCGGCCTGGGCTATGAATTGGTGGATTTCGAGCTCACCGCGCAAGGCGATTTGCGCGTGTTTATCGACAAGCCCGAAGGCATTACCGTGGAAGACTGCGCCACCGTCAGCAACCACTTGAGCCGCCTCTTCATGGTGGAAGATGTGGACTATAAACGGCTGGAAATTTCCAGCCCCGGCCTCGACCGACCGCTAAAAAAGGCAGCCGACTTCATCCGTTTTTCAGGTAGCCTCGTCAAGCTGAAAACCCGTTTGCCGGTGGAGGGTCAGAAAAACTTCATCGGCCACATCGAAAACTTTGAAAACGATGTGCTGACTATCGCCTTCGATGGCAAAACTGCTGCCATCGAATTATCCAATATCGACCGGGCGCACCTGAAGCCCGAATTCTAATTTGCCTATTTATCAATTAATGGAGAGTTCATTCCCATGAGCCGCGAAATGTTGCAACTGGCCGAAGCCCTGGCCAGCGAAAAAAACGTTGAATCCGAAGTGGTATTCGAAGCATTGGAGTTCGCCCTGTCGGTGGCCGCCAAGAAAAAGGCCGACCGCGAACACATGGACGTGCGCGTGAGCATCGACCGTAACACCGGTGAATACCACACCTTCCGCCGCTGGTTAATCGTGGCGGATGAAGACTACACCTATCCCGACACGCAAAAAACCATCGAGGAAATCCAAGAAGAATTCCCCGATTCCCCACTGCAAATCGGCGAGTATTACGAAGAAGAGCTGGAAAACGTGGCCTTCGGCCGTCAAGCCGCACAAACTGCCAAGCAAATCATTTTACAGCGCATCCGCGATGCCGAGCGCGAGCAGATTCTGCAAGAATTCCTCGCCCGCCGCGAAGACGTGGTAATGGGCACGGTAAAACGTGTGGAACGCCACGGCATCATCGTGGAAATAGGCCGTTTGGACGCGCTGATTCCACGCGACCAATGCATCCCGCGCGAAAACTTCCGCAGCGGCGACCGCATCCGCGCCCTCTTCCTGCGCGTGGACGAACAAGGCAACAGCGGCCGCAAACAAGTTATCCTCAGCCGCACCTCACGCGAATTTTTGGTGAAACTGTTTGAACAAGAAGTGCCGGAAATCGAAGACGGCCTGCTGGAAATCAAAGAAGCCGCCCGTGATCCCGGCCAACGCGCCAAAATCGCCGTTAAATCCAATGATGCACGTATTGATCCGCAAGGCACCTGCATCGGCGTGCGCGGCTCGCGCGTGAATGCCGTATCCAACGAATTGGCCGGCGAACGGGTGGACGTGGTGCTATGGTCGCCCGAAACTGCCCAGTTTGTGATTAACGCGCTCTCCCCCGCCGAAGTCAGCCGCATTCTGATTGACGAAGACAACCATTCGGTAGATGTTATCGTGGCCGAAGACCAGCTCGCGCCTGCCATCGGCCGCGGTGGCCAAAACGTACGCCTCGCCGCCGACCTCACCGGCTGGCAGCTTAACATCATGACCGTACAGGAAGCTGAAGAGCGTCACGAAGCCGAAGATGCGCAGATTCGCAGCCTGTTTATGCAGCATCTGAACGTGGACGAGCAAACAGCTGATCTGCTGATTGAAGAAGGCTTCGCCGCTCTGGAAGAAGTGGCCTATGTGCCTGCTGCCGAACTGGTGGAAATCGGCTTCGACGAAGCCACCGTAGAAACGCTGCGCAACCGTGCTCGCGACGCCATCCTTACTCTGGCCATCATGTCGGAAGAAAAACTGGACGAAGTGGAAGAAGAGCTGAAAACCCTCAACGGCATTGACCAAGACATGCTGCGCGATTTGGCGCAAGCTGGCATCACCACCCGCGACAGCTTGGCTGAGCTTTCCACCGACGAATTGATCGAAATCACCGGTGTGAGCGAAGAAGAAGCCAAAACCGTTATTTTGGCCGCCCGCGAACATTGGTTTGCCGAAACACAGGAATAAGGAGGCCGGAAACTTATGAGTAATACCGTACAACAATTTGCCGCCGAACTGAAAAAATCCGTGCCCACGCTCTTGGAGCAGCTCAAAGCCGCCGGCGTGGAAAAAAGCAGCGGTGCCGACAGCATCAGCCCGGCAGACAAACAAGCTCTACTGACCCACCTGCGCAAACAGAACGACAGCGGCACCGTATCCATCAGCGTGAGCCGTACCCGCACCGAGCGCAGCACTGTGGCTGGCGTACAAGTGGAAACCCGCCGCCGCCGCCGCGTGGCCGTGCCGCCGATTGAAGCAGTTGCCGAGAGCAAACCCGCTGCTGAAGTTGCCCCGGCACAACCAGCCGCAACTGTTGCCACAGAAGCACCTGCAGCCGCCCCTGCCGTGGAAGAACCAAATGTTCAGGTAGCCTCAGAAGCTGTCGAAACAACAGTGGTTGAAACACCTACCATGGAAACTACTGCTGCCAAAACTGATGCTACACCGGCAGCTACTGAAGTAGCCACGCCGGATGACGCTCCGGCAGCCGAAGCCAAACCGAAACGCAGCCGCAAACCGAAAAAAGAAAAGGCCCCTGAGCCAACACCGCAACCGGTGGAAGTGGTTAGTGCCGCCGAAAAGGCCATGCGTGACGAAGAAGCCCGCCGTGCCGAAGCCCTGCGTGCCCACCAACAAGCCCTGCTGAAAGAAAAACAGGAGCGCCAGGCCCGCCGCGAAGCAGCCAAACTGCAGGCGCAGCAGGAAGCCAAGCTGGCCAAAGAGCAGCAGTCTGCCCCGCGCAGCGCCGCACCGAGCGAAAAAGCCCCCCTTTCCTCCGGCAATGCCGCTCCCAGCGGCAGCCGCCCGAAAAAAGGCGATCGCCACCAGCAGCGCGACGACGATATGCCGCGCGGCCGTTCCGCCAAAGGCAAAGGCAAAGAACGCAGTAATCGTGGCGATGAGGAGCGCGTACGTGGTGGCAAAAAAGGCAAGAAACAGCTCAAGCTGGAGCCGAACCAACACGCCTTCCAAGCCCCGACCGAGCCGGTGGTGCACGAAGTGCTCGTGCCCGAAACCATCACCGTGGCCGATTTGGCACACAAAATGGCAGTTAAGGGCGTGGAAGTGGTGAAAGCCCTGATGAAGATGGGCATGATGGTGACCATCAATCAATCGCTCGACCAGGAAACCGCATTGATTGTGGTGGAAGAAATGGGCCATATCGGCAAACCCGCTGCTGCGGATGATCCCGAAGCCTTCTTGAACGACACTGAAACCGCCGTTCAAGCCGAAGCCCTGCCGCGCCCGCCGGTGGTAACCGTAATGGGCCACGTGGACCACGGTAAAACTTCGCTGCTCGACTACATTCGTCGCGCCAAAGTGGTGCAAGGCGAAGCCGGCGGCATTACCCAGCACATCGGTGCCTACCATGTGCAGACCCCGCGCGGTGTTATCACTTTCCTAGATACCCCCGGCCACGAAGCCTTTACCGCGATGCGTGCACGCGGTGCCCAGGCCACTGATATCGTGATTTTGGTCGTGGCCGCCGATGACGGCGTGATGCCGCAAACCATCGAAGCCATTGCCCATGCCAAAGCGGCCGGCGTGCCGATGGTGGTGGCAGTGAACAAAATCGATAAGGAAGCCGCCAATCCCGAGCGTATTCGCCAAGAGCTGACCGCACATGAAGTGATCCCCGATGCTTGGGGCGGTAATGTGCAGTTTATCGATGTTTCCGCCAAACAAGGCATCAATATCGATGCGCTTTTGGAAGCCGTGCTGCTGGAAGCCGAAGTGCTCGAACTGAAAGCGCCAGTAGACGCACCAGCCAAAGGCATCATCGTGGAAGCCCGTCTGGACAAAGGCCGCGGCGCGGTGGCCACCCTGCTGGTACAGAGCGGCACGCTGAAAAAAGGCGATATGCTCCTGGCCGGCACGGCCTTCGGCAAAGTCCGCGCTATGGTGGACGAAAACGGCAGACAGGTACAGGAAGCCGGCCCCTCCATTCCGGTGGAAATCCTCGGCCTTTCCGACGTCCCCAACGCCGGCGAAGACGCCATGGTGTTGGCCGACGAGAAAAAAGCCCGCGAAATCGCCCTGTTCCGCCAAGGCAAATACCGCGACGTGCGGCTGGCCAAACAGCAGGCTGCCAAACTGGAAAACCTGTTTGCCAACGCCGGCGACGGTCAGGCAGCGCAAAATCTGTCCGTTATCATCAAAGCCGACGTGCAGGGTTCGTACGAAGCGCTTTCAGGTAGCCTCAAAAAGCTGTCAAACGACGAGGTGAAAGTGGAAGTGCTGCACAGCGGCGTAGGCGGCATTACCGAAAGCGATGTCAACCTAGCCATCGCCTCCGGTGCCTTCATTATCGGCTTCAACGTGCGTGCCGATGGTTCCGCACGCAAGCTGGCCGAAAACGAAGACATCGAAATCCGCTACTACAACATCATCTACGACGCCATCGACGATGTGAAAGCAGCCATGAGCGGTATGCTTGCTCCCGAGCAGAAAGAGCAGCAAACCGGCACGGTAGAAATCCGCCAGGTTATCAATATTTCCAAAGTGGGCAATATTGCCGGCTGTATGGTTACCGACGGCCTCATCAAGCGCGACAGCCGCGTGCGCCTCATCCGCGACCATGTGGTGATCCACACTGGCGAGCTCGAATCGCTCAAACGCTTCAAAGACGATGTGAAAGAAGTGCGCATGGGCTTCGAATGCGGCTTGATGCTGAAGAACTACAACGATATCCAAGAAGGCGACATGCTGGAAGCCTTTGATATCGTGGAAGTGGCTCGTACCCTGTAAACAGGCATCAAGCGAAACAAGAGGCTGCCCGAATCCGTTTCAGGTCGCCTCTTGTTATATCTGAAGCACAACAGGCTGCATTGAGAGCATTGTGGCGCAGTAAAATGTTGGGCAAATCAGCAACTTTGCCAAAGCTCCACATTTCGATGATGGTTTTTATAGCCAACCAACTTAACTTTCGCTACGGCGTTAGTTCACCTTGTATCGACAGTCAATTTGGCTTGCTATAACAATTTGGCTATATATGTAAAGAAATAAATGCCTCAGCCTATACCCAGCCGGCGATGGTTGTCGTATCATATCGCCTGTTTACACCGTGTTTGCCCACCATACCAACCGCTGCCCTGATGAGTACGCGAAAATGAACGACAAACAAACCTACACTTTTGAAACGTTTACCCTAATCCGAGAAATACGCCAACGTGAAAACGATGAACCGATCATCGTGGCTACCCTTGTCATGCCCGACAACTTCGTGCTTACTGGACGGCTGCCCATGCGCCCTGTTGACCGTGAAAACGACCTCAACGTTATTCGCTTTTTGGAAAAGTCCTTCGACCTGAAGCCCTATTTCAAAACATACACTTTTGAAGAACAGTTGGGCGAATTCGATCAACTGCGCATCCAACATCGTAAAAAACAATACGATTCGCTGATGGATGCCCTGCTCGACCGCACCAGCGAACTGAAATAACCCCCTATATCGAGAAAGACCACATGGCCAAAACCCACCGCGGCTACGCCCGCCAAGACCGCGTGCGCGAACAGATTATGCGCGAGCTGGCCGAGCTCGTCCGTACCGGCCTTAAAGACCCGCGCGCCGGCTTCATCACCATCAACGAAGTCGAGCTTACCCGCGACTACAGCCATGCCACCGTGTATTACACCGTGCTCGACGATGCCACGCGTGAAATTACCGCCGAAGCGCTGGAACACGCCAAAGGCCATCTGCGCAGCGAGCTCTCCCGCCGCATCAAGCTGTTTAAAACGCCCGAGCTGCACTTCAAATACGACCAATCGCTCGAACGCGGCATGAGCATCTCCCAATTAATCGAACAGGTTGCCGCCGAAGAACCGGTACAAGATTAGGCTACCTGAAAAATATGCCCTGTTGATTGAACAGGGCTTTTCTTCATAAGCGCCACCGCAAAAACATTTTCAGGTAGCCTCACTCACACCACAACTCAAACTATCCACACCATGAATCCCTACTTACAAAACGTCTTCTCCCAACTCAACAGCCTGATTCTCGGCAAAGAAACCGTTCTCCAACACCTGATGGCCTGCATCCTGGCCGACGGCCACGTTTTGCTCGAAGACGTACCCGGCGTGGGCAAAACCACCCTCGCCCACGGCCTGGCCGCCGTGCTCGGCCTCGGCTACCGCCGCGTCCAATTCACCAACGACATGCTGCCCGCCGACCTCCTCGGTATCAACGTTTTCCAACCTGCCGACGGCCAATTCAAATTCCATCCCGGCCCCATTTTCCACCACTTCCTGCTGGCCGACGAAATCAACCGCGCCTCGCCCAAAATGCAATCCGCCCTTTTGGAAGCCATGGAAGAAAAACAAGTCTCTGTAGACGGTAAAACCTACCGCCTGCCCAAACCCTTCTTCGTGATCGCCACCCAAAACCCCATCGAGCAGCTCGGCACCTTTCCCCTGCCCGAATCCCAGCTCGACCGTTTCATGATGCGCCTCTCACTGGGCTACCCCTCCGCCGAAGCCGAACGCCGACTCTACGCCCAAGGCGACCGCCGCCAACTGCTGCCCGCGCTCAAAGCCATGTGCAACGCCGAAATCCTGTTCCAATGGCAGGCACAGGCCGCCCAAGTAAAATGCTCGCAGCAGGCTGCCGATTATGTTTACCGGCTGGTGCAATCCACCCGCCAGCCCGGCCTGTTCGTTACCGGCCTCAGCCCGCGCGCCGGGCTTGCCGTGGTCAAAGCCGCCAAAGCCTGGGCCTTCCTGGCCGGCCGCGATTATGTGCTGCCGGAAGACATCAAAGCCGTATGGATAGCCGTGGCTGGACACCGCCTGCAAACCCTGCAGCCCCAATCCATCTCCCAGCTGCTGGAACAAATGCTGCTTCAGGTAGCCGTATCGTGAGCGCCAACCAATACAGCCCGCGCCTGCGCGACCTGCGCCTGCGCCCCACCCGGCTCGGCATCAGCCTGGCCGCCATGATTGCCCTGTTGTGGCTCGTCGGGCTCAACTATCAGGTAAACCTCGCCTATATCGTCGCCTTCTGGCTCGCCGGCTTCCTGTTTGTCGGCACCCTGCTCAACTGCCTCCAGCTGCTCGGCCTGCGCCTCGACCTCACCCTGCCCGAGGAACTCTTCCAAGGGCAGCCTGCCGATATCCAACTCTTCCCCGCCCCCTCAATCAAAGCCCGCCACCGCCAGCTTTGGTTTGCCCCCGAAAGCCGCCGCAACACCGATCCCGAATACCGCGCCGCCCTCTTCACCGCCAAGCAGCCCCAACCCTTCATCTGGCCCGTGCTGCCCGCACGGCGCGGCCGCCTGATCCTGCCCCCGCTGCGCTGTGCCAGCGTGTGGCCGTTTGCCGTGAGCAGCGTCGAATGTGTCTGGCACTGGCCCGACAACGGCCTCGTCTACCCCGCCCCCAAGCCGCACACCGCCCCGCCCGGCAGCACCCCGGCCGAAGAAGGCGAGCCGCGCCGCAAACTCGGCGGCAACGAAGACCTCGCCTTCCTGCAAGACCACCAACCCGGCACCTCCCTGCAACATATCGCCTGGAAAAGCTACGCCAAAAGCGGCCGCCTGCTCGACAAACACTTCGAAGAACCCGCCTTCCACGCCGCCGACCACATCATCAGCTATGCAGACTACCCCGCCGGCACCAGCGCCGACCGCCTCGCCGGCCTCCTGTGCTACCGCGTGCTCGAAGCCCACGGCCGTGGCCAGCGCTACACCTTAATCCTGCCCGGCCAAACCATTCCCCCGCAAAACGGCCAGCGCGAAAAATGCCTAGCCGCGCTGGCAGTAATGTAAGTAGTTATGTGTATCAGGAAATACCGCATTGGGGCTGAACAGCAGCAAGGCTTGCCAGCTGACGGCATGGACTCCATGCGCACCCTTGTTTAGACAAGATTGATTAAAGGCTACCTGAAAAGTTTCAGGTAGCCTTTAATCATCAGAGATAAATAACTACCTGAGAAATCCATATCCTACTTTCAGGATTCTAGATGGATGCTGCACAAACCATTACAACAAATTGAATTTATTTGATTATTTATTTCCAGCTATCTCACAGTAATACCGATAGAATATGTATGGAATAATGGCATCAAATCCATGCTGCCAGACCTCTCCGGCGTGTGGCGGCAAACCACCAATCTGTTTAACGGCCTAGGCAACAGCGCCCGCCGTGCACCCGGCGCGGTCGGCAATATCGTCGGCGGCCGCGTCGCCAAAGGCTTTTCCATCGGTGGCTACACTGGCGCGGGCGGCATCAACCAAATTGCCGGCCTGGTGCATCGTGGTGAGGTAGTATTTTCCCAAGCCGACGTGCGTCGCTTTGGCGGTTGGCGCGCTGTAGAAGCCTTGCGCACCGGTGGCCTGCGTGCCCTGCAGTCTTTAGGTGGCGGCAATGCCAGCCCAGCGCCTGCTTTGGCTGGCGCCGGCGGCGTTACTATTAACGTCTATGCCGCCCCAGGCCAAGACGAGCGCAGCATCGCCCGTGCCGTGGCCGCCGAATTGGATAAACGCCAAGCCCAGGCTGCCCGCCGCGCTAACTCACGCTACCAAGACAAGGATTAACCCATGCCCCTCGCCACCCTCGGCTTTTTCGTATTCCACACCGCCACCATCCCCTACCACGGCATCGACCGCAGCCAAAGCTGGCGGCATCCGCACAAAAGCATTGTCGGCAACGACAGCCCGCCGCCATCGCAATACACCGGCAAAGAGCCGGACACCATCACTATTCAGGCCGAACTGCGCCCGGAAGTTACTGGCGGCGATATGAGCATCAACCTGCTGCGCAGCATGGCCGATGGTGGCAAGCCGTGGCCGCTCATCCTCGGCACCGGCCAACTGCTCGGTAGCTACGTCATCACCGATATTCAAGATAAGCAAAGCCAGCTGATGTATGACGGCAAAGCACGCGCCATCAGCTTTAGCATGAGCCTGAAAAAAGTAGCCGACCACGCCTTCGGCTTGGAAGGTGAAGCGCTCGGCCTTGCCGTCGGCATGGTGCGCAGTTTGGTAGGAGTGTAGTCATGAGCCTGCTCGACACCGTGGCAGAAACCGTCAACAAAGTATTTGCCACCCTCACCGACAGCGGCGGCCGCCACCTCACACCCATTGCCCGCCTCACCATCAACGGCCAGCCATTCGGCAGTGCTACCTCCGCCCGCATCGTCAGTATCGACCTTACGGACAAGCGTGGCTTCGAGGCCGACGAACTCACCATCGAGCTTGACGACTATGATGGCGCCATCGCCATCCCTAGTCCGGGCAGTAAAATCACCCTGCATCTCGGCTATCAGGAAACCGGCATTGTTGATAAAGGCGAGTATCTATTTTCCGAGTTCACTCACACCGGCGCCCCCGACCGCCTAAACATCACCGCCCGCGCCGCCGACCTTGCCGAAACCCTTGCCCAGCAGAAAGAGCGCAGCTGGCACAAAAAAACGCTCTATCAAATCGTCGAAGCCATCGCCAAAGAGCACCGCTATCAATACCGCATTGCCGAGCAATACAAGCAGGAAACCATCGCCCATATCGACCAAACCAACGAAAGCGATGCCAGCTTCCTTTCCCGTCTCGCCGAGCGCTACGATGCCATCGCCACCGTCAAAGCCGGCCGCTTGCTGTTTATCCCAGCCGGTGAGGCGCAAACCGCCGGCGGTGCGCCCATCCCGCCGCTCACCATCACCCGTGCCAGCGGCGACAATCACAGCTTTAACTACTCGGCCACCAACGCCTACAATGCCGTCCGCGCCTACTACACCGACAAACGCACCGGCCGCCGCAAAGAGGTCGTTATCAACAAAGACAACCTCGAGCCCCAGCGCAAAACCGAAACCCGCAAAACCCGCCGCCGGCGCAGAAACAGCAGCCACACCATCACCCGCACCGTTGAAACCACCCGCCGCATCAACACCGACGGCCTCAAAATCAAAACCCTGCGCCATCTATACGCCAGCGAGCAAACCGCCCTCACCGGCGCCCGCGCCGCTTTCCGCCGCCTTTTGCGCGGTGCCGCCCAATTCAGCCTAACCCTGGCCGTCGGCCGCCCCGACCTCACACCGGAAACACCCGTCAGCGTTTCCGGCTTTAAGCCCGAAATCGACAGCCAGCAATGGCTCATCAAAGAAATCAGCCACCGCCTCGACAGCAGTGGCTACAGCTGCGGCATCCAGCTCGAGGGGCAAATCAACCTAGACGAACCGGCAAATGGCGGGGAGAAACCAACACCCAGCAAAAAGGCTACCTGAAAATTTCAGGTAGCCTGAGCTATGCCTAGCAAATACTCTCACACGGTATCCCATCATTATCCCCATCCAACCGCCGCACACCGCATTGCCGCAAATAAAACATCGCTTCTGCACAACTATTCATCTCTCTGCAGAAACGTTTGCTGCCGCAGCTAAAACCGCGCGCATTCCGTTCCTGCGCTAAGCGCCCGCTGCGCTGTTGATGCGGCTCGGCTGTCGGTAGTGTGGCAACCTGTTCCCGCTGTGGTCGCACACCTCGCCGCCAGTCGCTCGGGTAGATGTAACCGTTTTCACTCCATAGCCCGAGATTTTCCCGCGTCGCCTCATCCTGCATCTCTTGATAAGCCGTATTCGTCATGTATTCTTTATATGCCCAAGCCATACCGGCTTGCACCATCAGCATATTGATATTTTGCCCACTCTCGTCGTACACCTCGGCCAGCGTTCGCCCATAGCGGTCAAATCCACTTTCCTCAAGCCGTACCGTCTGCCCGTAGATATATTCGGAGAGTGTTGATTTGGCTTTTTGTCCGAAAGGCTGCCCTTTCTCTGGAGCATCAATTTGCGCCATCCGCACCGTGACTTGCCGCCGCCCATTAGTCAGGCAAGTAAACGTATCCCCATCCTTAATTCCAACCACTCGGCAGGTATGTTCTGCTGCCGGGCTGTTCTCGCTGGCGGCAGTCTCTGCCGTCTGCTGTGCCACATTTTGAGTCGTTGCGCTCGCCGTGCTGGCAATTTCTGCCGCTGGTCGAGTATCAGCCGCCGCCATCAACCCTACCACCGCCGCAGAAGCAGGCTGGCTGGCAGGAGCAGCATCGGCATAATTGGGCTGGGGAGTAGAGACTGCTTCGGTGTTGGGTGTAGTCGGCATCAAAAGTGCGCCAACAAACAAAGAGCAAAATGCAGAAAGAAAAAATCCGAGAAAGAGAGAAGAGCGGCTGAATCCTTTACCGCTTCTTGAAAATCGGGCAAACAGCCCAGGAAAAACCAACCCGACTACCGAGCAAATCAATAACAACAAACTGGATAGAATCAATACTCCGCCAATTGCGGCAGAGAAAGAGGCCGCCGACGTAATAGCCACGCCGTAGAACATTGCCACAACTGATGCCGCATTAAACCCAAGAAACAGCAAAAACCGGTTATAAACTTTGCCGGTTTTAGAAAAACGGACAAACCATCCCGGGGAAACCAGCCCCACCAGCGCGGCAATCGATAATACAAATGCCGCCAGCATAAACAGCCCGCCGAAAACCATCATCTTTTCTCCTCGTTGTTTTAATTATGACTGCCGATTTCTAAATGCCTGAATACTCTCCGCCACCAAATACCACACAAACAACATCAACCAAATCAGCGGCGCAAATATCAGTAACAACAGCGGCCAGCCCTTTTGCGCCGCCCGCTCTGCCGGAATGGTGGTGCGGTGATAAATCTTGTTATACATCGCCCGCTTCGGGTTGCTAACCATCCCTAATCCGCGCGGCATTTTTATGCCTAACTTGTGCCGCACCATACGCTTGAGCGACGTGCGCGCCGCAATCCGGCGCTTGAGCGATGGCGTGCGGATGCCGAATTTCATGGTGCATCAACGGCGGCGATGCTGGCGCGGCTTACGCTGCGGCGTTGCCTGCTGCTGGCGACTGTTGTTTGCCTGTGCGCGGGTTGCCGGGCGGTCGTAGCCAACACACATCCGCCGCGATTGACTGATGCTGCCGTCTCGACACACAAACTTACTGCCCGAACAGTAAGCAATCCCGCCCTTGCGCCCACTGCACGGCTCACGCCCGCGCGCATCGGCAGAAACAGAAATAGCCAGCAAGCAGCCGGCTATCACAGCAAAAACAGTTTTATTCATTTTCGCTCTCTCACTTTGTCAAAGTAATCACACCACTCTACCAATTTTGGTATGACAAAAACCGATAATCGCAAAATCATCCGGTGGTGTGTTCGGATCAACATATTCCGTTTCGTAAATCGGGTTGTCGCTGCTGATGCGCAACCGCCCGTCGGCCAGCCATTGCAGCCGCTTAATGCGCAACGCACCATTCAAGCGCAGCACGAATACGCCGTCGCCGCGCTGATGTGTCAGGTCAACGAGCACGATGTCGCTGGTTTTCAGGCCGGGGCTCATGCTGTCGCCTTCAATCGGCAGACAGGCCAGCTGGCCGGCAATTAGATCCTCACGCTCCAGCCACTCCGCATCAAACGGTATCTGCTGAATGACATTTTCGGCGTCAAAAAAACTACCATGCCCAGCGCTCACCGGCACGTCATACAACGGCACCAATACAACGCTAGGGGTAGCTTTGCCTGCAGCTGTGTTTTTATCTGATTCACCTTTGCCAAGAATTAACCAATCCAGTGAAACGCCAGTCTGTTCAGCAATCTTTATACATTGTTCAAGTGGCACAACACCCCGCTGTTTGTAACCTACAACGGTTGATGCGTTTATGCCTAATTTATGAGCAAAGTCTTTATCACTTGATGCGGACAATGCTAATTTTGCGCGTTCTAGCATGGTTAAAAGCAAATTTAAATTACCTTTCAAAACAACAATAAATTGCTAAAGGCTAATTAAATTGCGTTTTGGCTGTTTACAAATTTGCTAATAGGCAATATAGTGCGCATCACCACAACGCGAAACCATAACGCCTATTAGGCGAGAAAGGCAATTATAAAATGAACCGCCAAAATGTCAAACCGGAGCCGACTAGGCGCCGTCGCAATAACAGCCCGATTATTCAGGCTGTAATCAACAACCCCGAAGACTTAGCACTTATCAAGCAGGCTGCCGCTATTAACGGTGCCGCCGTCTCGGGTTTTGTCCGCACTGCCGCCGTTAAGGCTGCCCGCCAAGTAGTGGCTGCCGAATCGGTAACTGCATCCTAAGCCCTTTCAGGCTACCTGAACACCAAGACACGAAAGGGCTAATCATGGCAAAAATCCAATACAGCAAAAAACTGCGCCGCCTCAAAATGCGCCTGCAGAGACTCAATCAGCGCATCGCCGAAGCCTATAAGGCCGCGCCCGATGAAATCATCAGCACCCCGTTTGATTGTGCAGCTTCAGCCGCGAATCCAGCGTTGCCAACGCTTCCTCAATCACCTGCTGCGCCTCTTCCGGATCCGGGCTGCACAGCATCAGTCCAAGCGTCTGTTCCTCCACAACCAGCTCCGCAATCCGATCTCGAATGCCAGCTTTATCGCCGTTGCATCCAGCTAAAAAGCTACGCAGCAAAGCAGCAATTAGCAGTTCTTGAGCGTCGAGTTCTTTCTCTGCACGGCTCAATCGTGATGATGTTGCGCGGAGCATCTTCTCAAGCTCGTCGTAAGATAGTTTCTGATTCATTTTTGAGATCCAGTTATTTTGATAATTGGTTAGCAAAGCAAGAAGAGCTTATCACGGATTTAGATCAACTGCTGAAAGGGATGACTGATGACGCCTAACCCCATCAATCAAGCCATCCGCACGATGGCACAGTCGCCCAACGGCGGCTACGCCGCCAGCGCCGCCATGCTCGGCATGACTACTGCCGCACTGGAAAACCGACTCTACGAAGTCAAAGGCCAGCGCATCGGTATCGCCGAAGCCATGCTGCTGCAACGCCTCACCGACCGCACCGATTTTGCCGCCGCCGTGGCTGCCGAAAGCGGCGGGGTATTTGTACCGGTGCCGGAAATGGATGCGGCCGCCCTGCTCGGCGAAGACATCCGCGACCACCTGCACGGCGCGGTTGAAGAGCTCGGCCAGCTGTTCGTGCAATGGCGCGAATCCACTGCCGACGGCTTTTTAAGCCGCTCCGAAAGTGCCGAGCTGTGGGCGCAGGTGCGCAGCGTGGTAAACCGCCTGGTATCTGTGGCCGCCCTCACCGACCGCATCTATGGGGATTTTTCAGATGCCGCTGAAAAACCGTAACCAACACGAGCCGGGCAAATTCCGCGTTCAGGTAGCCTGCCCCAACTGCGGCCACCGCTGCCTAGTGCGCGGTAGCAGCAAGCCGAGCCAGCTCACGCGCCAATATTATGTTTGGTGCACCAATCACCTTTGCGGCTGGCGTGGTTTGGGTATGTTTGAAATCATCAAAACCACCCATGAGCCGCCCACCCCGCTGCGCCACGGCACGCTACCTGAAACAGTAGATGCCAGCTTTTTCATCAATCCCCCGCCCGTAGAAGACCAATTATTTTAAGCCTGCCGCTGCCGCTTGCTGCGTGCAGCAGGGTTTTTGCCGCCCTAAAAAAGGGAAAGGAAAAATAAAATGCAATCAATTCAGCAATTTGAAAAACCGCGCCCCGCTGGTTATACGCAAGCCGCTTGGGATTGCCGTAATCAGATGTTGGCTAAATTAGCCGAACATGTGCCCATGCAAACCGCCGCCCCGCGCCAGCCGATGGTGCACGAATTGCCGGCCAACCAAATCGCCAGCCGCCTGCTCACCCCGAAGCAGGCAGAAGGGGTGGAAATTGTGCAAAAGCTGTGCGGCCACATCCACCGCGCTACCGCCCAAATCAACACCACCCTCATCACCTACGAGCTGCCGGTGGGCACGCTCTGCCTGCCGGAGGTAGCCAATCTGTTGTGGCAGCTGGACGAGTGCATCATCGCCGCCCGTGCCGCCGCCCGCCGCCTCGGTATCCGCGCCGTGCAGCCGCAAGTGCGCCTCACCGCTACGCCGCTCAAGCTCGCCACGCCAAACAGACAAAGGGAGGCTGCCTGATGAATGCCAGCCAACAGCAAGCCGTGATCCGTCTCGGCAACCGCCTCTACCGCGATGCCATTGCAGCCGCCAATGCCGCTCTGTCTGATGGCGTAAGCGGCCACCTTGCCACCGCCGCCTATAACCAGCTCGCCGGTGTGTGGGAAACCATGCAGGCCGTGCACAGCCCGGACAGTACCGCCGCCGACCACATTAGCTACCTCATCGACCAGCTTAATCAACGCCAAGGAAACCGTAATTATGATTAGCCCTACTCCCGATTTTCAGGTAGCCAAAATGATTCAAGCCAACGCCGCTGAAAGCATCCGCCGCGTGTATGCGCAAGCTGATGGCGCCTGTGCACTATATGAACCGCTGCAGCAGCTTGCCGACTGCCTGCACTCTGCCGGGGTGTCGTTTCAAATGGGCTGCTTTGCCGATTACAGCACCATTACCCTGCTATTCGATATTGAAACAGTGGAGCAAGACGTTCGCGTCGACCGCGCCGTGCAAGAGTTTATTGAGGAGAGTGGCTGGGAGCTGCGCCGTAGCGAACCAAAAGAGCCGAACGGGTACGACATCACATTGATTTATGTTTGGCTGCGTCATCCGAGCAAACTGTCAGAAGCCATCAACCTAGAACTTCGCTACTTAGGAGAAAACCATGTCTAAAGCTGCCGCCATATTGCTTGGCATCATCATCGGTATACCGGCTGGCGAATACATCAACGATACCTATCGCGCCAACCAGCAAGCCGCCATGCAGGCCGAGCTGGACAACGCCGAACGCCGCGCCGGCCTGTATTTCCAAGTAAACCAAGATTTGCAGCACCAAATCACCGCTGCCGATCTTGCCACCGAGCAAGCCCGTGCCGATTGCCGCACCCGCCGCCAGGCTGCCGCCTTGGCCGACGCTACCAGCCGCGATCCGATGGCTGGGGTAGTTCTGGAACCAGTAGGAGGTGGCCAATGAATATCCACATCCGTACCTGCGTTTATCACGATTCAAGCAGTAAAGGCCTCAAACACGGTATCAAACATAAGCGGCATGACTGCTGGCGCGGCGAAATCAGCATTTGGCAGCACGATACCGACGGCAAATTACAGCGCATCCGCCGCATCCGAAAACGTTTTCCTACCCCAGAGCAAGCCAGAGAATGGACAAAATCCAATGACCTTTCAAGAGCACAACAACCGTAAAAACGCCGACAAATTCGCCGAATACATCACCGGTGAAACCCTGCGCCGCTTCGTGGCTGATACCGTGCGGCGCTTTGCCGGAGACCATCCTTCCGTGTTGGACGGTGCGGCCGGCAGCGGCCAGCTCGAGCAGTTCGTGCAGCCGTCTGAGTTTGAGGCAGTTGAAATCCAGGAGTCCGCCTGCCAAGCCCTCCGGCAGAATTATCCGCATGCCGCCGTCAGCCATACCAGCTTTTTCCTGTACCGGCCGCAGCGCGAGATGGACTGCGCCATCATGAATCCGCCGTTTTCGCTCAAGTTCAAAGACCTGCCAGACAGCGAAAAACTGGCGGTGCAGCAGCTGTTCCCGTGGAAAAAGTCCGGCTGCCTAGACGACATCTTCATTCTTAAATCTCTGCAGCAAGTGCGCCGTTTCAGCTTTCAGGTAGCCTTTCCAGGTATTGCCTATCGTGCCGCCGAAGCGCGGATGCGGCAAACCGTCGGCTGTCGTCTGGCCGAACTGTGGACAGTCGAGAACGCCTTTGAAGACACGAAAATCAACGTACTCTTTATTGTCATCGACAAGCAAAAAGACACCCCTGAATACCGCAGCGGCGTGTATGACTGCACCGCCGCGCAAATCGTTTGTGAGCAGCGCGAAAGCTTGGACGAGGCCTGCAATTGGCCGTTGCCGCGCCGCCCCGTTGAAGCTGAAGCCAAGATGAGCGAGGCCGCCATTGACGCGCTGAATCAAGCCGTGCTGCAGAGCGACATCAAACGGCTGGAAAACAGCTTGGAATGGCAGCTGAGCCTTATCAGCCTGTTCGGTGCCGCCATCGACTTTTTGCATATGCTGGCCGAAATCCGCCGACTGTGCAACCAATATGAAGAACGTTTTTATGCAATCAAATCATAAGTAATGGGAGTAGAGGAATGAGTCAAACCTGCCGCACTTGCCGCCATTGGCAAACCAGTCAAGCCGGAAAAGATGGCGAACCAAAACCAGCGCCCATGCTGCGCCACGGTTTTGCCGCCTGTACGCAAGGCGAATGTTTCAACTTCCTGCCATCTCACCGCCCAGCCTGCGGCAAATACCAAGCCATCAGCCAAGCCGCCCGGCGCCGCCGCGAAGAAGTAATGGCAGATCTAGAGCTAAAAAATTCAGGCTACCTGAAAAAATGAACTCACCACCCATCCCGCCTTTCGGCAACAACCTAGTTATCTGCACCAGCAGCACGCCAGCCGGATTTTCCTGCCTGATAACCGACCAAATCCCAGATTTAAACATCGTTCCGTCCGCGCAGTGTTTCCCTATGTTTATTTATGAGTGGATAGATGAAAACGAGCCTAAACAACAGGAGCTATTTTGATGAACCTCCAAGACATTCTGGCCAAACTGTTTGAAAAGCATAAGGTGCTGATAAACGAGAAAGTGATGCACCGCGAGCCTGCTCTGGCCGAGGGTGGCTTCATGTATCAATACGCCTGCCTCGACACGCTGGCTGAAATTGCCGAGCAGGCCGGATTTCCAGACCTCGCCAAAGATATTGACTATGCAGTGATTGCAGCCGATGTGCGCCGCAAACAGCGTGGTTTGCACAAATGCACCTGCCGCCGCACCGATTTATTCGACAATCAAAAGAAGGCTACCTGAAGGTGATGCGTTGGATAGGCCAGCGCATCCGGCAATTAATCCCAAGCAATCCAAATTAAGGAGCAATCATGATCCAAACATTCCAGCAAATCCGCGAATGGGCAGAAGCCCGCAACCTTATCAACGGCAGCGACAGCTTCCGCCAACTCGCCAAGCTTACAGAGGAGACAGGCGAGCTGGCCGCTGATATTTCCAAATGCCGACAGCGCGCCAAGATAGCCGACAGCATCGGTGATTGCGTGGTAGTGCTCACCATCCTTGCTGCCCAGCAAGGGTTGAAAATCGAGGATTGCATCGCGCAGGCCCATGAAGAGATTAAAGACCGCCGAGGGGTAATGCGGGATGGTGTGTTTGTGAAAGAAGAGGATATGCAATGAGTGTAAAAGAGCAAACCAAACAAGCCGCACTCGAATTTATCAGGCTACCTGAAAATCACAGCGGCATTACTATCAGCAAACTCCAACGTGCTCTGCGCATCGGCTATGCCGAAGCTGCTTCAATTTTGGATGAGTTGGAGGATGAGGGTGTGGTTTCGTGCACAGATATAGATTTCCGCCGCCACCTGATAACCAAAGAGGCTACCTGAAAATCCGCAACTACTAACCTGCAACCAACCGCCACCATCCGTCATGCTCACCCAAGTTACCCCGTTTGCCCAGGAATTTTTAGACAAGATGCCAGCCGCCATCGCCGAGATGGCGCGGCAGCGTTGGCTGAAGATTGCAAACGTGAAACCGGTGTGCAAACCCCATGCGCTGCAATATGAGTACAGCGACAGCGCGGCCAACTTATGGCTCTGTGAATTTGCTCGCCCGTTTATGTGGAATCCGCTGCCGCTGGATTTAAACGCATCAGACGACGACATTCGCAGCTATGCCGACAAGCAGGCTGCTTTGTTCCGCAGCCGCGCTATGTATGGCATGAATGTGTTGAAACAGCTCAAGTTGGCAGAGGAGCAGGGATTGGATGATTGGAAAAGCCGCTTTGCCGAGCAAATCAAAGCCAACAACTGGGAGGCGATTACTCTGCGCCTGCAAGATGCTCGCTGGTGGCGTCGTTTCCTGCGCCGTGCCATCGGCCGCCGCCTAGAAACCCTGCTGCGCAAAGACTTCAACCTTATCCACCGCCGCCATTGGCTCTATGTTTCTGCGCCATCGCTGCAGCGCCGCCGCCAGCAAAAACACCGCAACCGCATGATGCTCGAATCGCTGCAGATGGTGAATGAGCTGGGGCAAACCTTCACGCTGGCCGAGCTAGTGGAAAAATCCAATGCCAACCCAGCTATCCGCCGCGCCGAGCTGATGACCCGCATTGCCGGTTTTGAATACATCGCCCGCGAAACGGGACACATCGGCGAATTTATCACCTTAACCTGCCCCAGCCGATTTCATGCGGCGCATCATGTTTCAGGTAGTCAAAACAGCAAATACGACGGCAGTACGCCAGCCGAAGCGCAAGCCTACCTGCAAAAAGTGTGGGGGCGCATCCAAGCCTCGCTGCAGCGCCAAGAGATTGCTGTGTACGGCTTTCGCGTGGCCGAGCCTCACCACGACGGCACGCCGCATTGGCACGGCTTGTTTTTTATGCCGAAAGAGCACCGCCAAGCCTTCCGCCGCACCGTTGCCCGCTACGCCTGCCGCGACAGCCGCGAAGAGCTGGGATTAGATTACTTTGAGACCAAGGCCGCAGCCATCGAGCAGGCTAAATTGATTCAAGCCACCCAGCGCCGCCGTGCTATTGAGCATGGCGGTCATGTGTCTAGCATTAAGTCGCTGCTGGCCGATATGCAGACCGAAGCCGGTTTTTGGGCGGCGGCCGACTACCGAGCCTTTCGGCAGGTGGATGCCCGCGTTAATTTTAAAGCCATCGATTGGCGGCGCGGCACGGCAGCGGGCTACATTGCCAAATACATTGCCAAAAATATCGACGGCAAAAACACGCTGGGCGACAGCGTGGGCATCGACTACGAAGCCGATGGCCGCAACGTGGTGGAAACTGCCGAGCTGGTGGATGCTTGGGCATCACTGCACGGCATCCGCCAGTTCCAGCAAATCGGCGGTGCTCCCGTTACCACTTGGCGCGAGCTGCGCCGCGAGGGCATGACTGCGGGCGACTACAACGACACGATTGTCCGCGCTGCGCTGGCCGCCGATGCTGGCGACTGGGGAAAATTTACGATGATTATGGGTGGCGCTACCGCCAGCCGTTCTGCCCGCCCTATCCGCCTCTACAAAGAAGACCCGAAAGAACTTAACCGATACCAAGAGCCGCGCCCGCCAATGATTCGCGGGGTGTTTGAGCCGGAAACGGGGCTTGTGAAAATTAGCCGCATCCACGAATGGCAGATGCTACAGGGCGGCAAAGCCGCCCCTTGGACTGGTGTCAATAACTCTACGAAATCGAAAAAAGTGGGAGAAGTAGCTGATTTTGAATTAGAAGATGATAAGGTTTTTGGGGAAAATCCATATCGCGGTATGGAGCCGCCGCGTTGCCACATCCCGCTACTGCGTGAAGAGATACTGCAACAGATAGATCGGGTGCTGGAAAGCGAAGCGCCTGCGATTATTAAAGAGCGTGAAATCACCATTTTGCACGGGGCGCTGAATGATTTAACTGCCAAGCCCGCCATTAACAGCCGCGAAGCTGCCGCTCAAGTTGCCGCAGCCCGTGCCGCCGCCGAGCAAACCCGGGCCCAATCCGATGCTACGCGCGAATACAAACACCACCTGCACCACCTCGACCGCCTTTCACCACCGGCCAACAGGCTACCTGAAACCGAGATTGACCTAACCCCATTTAAAACCCCGCATCGCCGCTGGCCGGCACCAAAACGCCACGATACCGCTGAAAGCGTGATGGCCGAGCTCGACACCCTGCTCGCCCGTCTCGAAACCGAACATGATGCGCTCTACATCGTGCATTGATTGTGGCTGGTTTCAGGCTACCTGAAAACCATGATTTAGCCGCCGCGCCCTTGGGTACGGCGGCCACCGGAGAAAATTAAGATGAGCGAAATGTTTTTAACTAGGGATGAGGTTGCCAGCCTCACCGCCTACAAGCGCTACGGGAAGCAATGCGACGTACTGCGCCAAATGGGCATCCCATTTATTATCAATCCAACCGGCCGCCCCATTGTCGTGCGCGCCGTGCTCGAGGGCAGGCCGGAGCAAGCTGCCAGCCCGCGCCGAAGATGGCAGAGTAGCAAAGCAAAACCAAATTAAACCATTATGAAACAGGCAATAAGAAATCTGCCCATGAGAATGCGGCAAAAGAAAACCAGTAGCGGCAAGGTGTATTTTTACTATGACACCTGCGCCAAGCCACGCAAGTGGCTGCCACTCGGATCGGACTTTTTCGAAGCCTTGCGCAAGTATGCCGACTACGAGCAGGAATACAGCCAAGAGCTGACCGCCCGTATTGAGCGCGAGGCCACTTTCCGGGTGGTAGCCGAGCGTTATGTGCGCACTGTACTGCCAACGTTGTCACCCAGGACGCAGTCGGATTACCTGTATCAGCTCAAATTTTTGTACGAGTATTTTGACGGCGATAACCCCGCGCCGATTAACCAAATTTTGAGTGTGGACATCTACGAATATTTGGAATGGCGGCAGGCGGCCAAAATCCGTGCCAATCGCGAAATCGCGCTGTTTAGCGTTATCTTTAATTGGGCGCGGAAATGGGGCTACACCAACAATGAAAACCCATGCCGTGGCGTGAATAAATACCAAGAGACCGGTCGCCATGTGTACATCACGGATGAGCAATATTGGAGGCTGTACGAGTGCGCCGAGCGGCATCTGCAACTGTTGATGCTGGTTGCATATTTTATCGGCCAGCGTGTGGCCGATTGCCTGAAAATACGCACCACAGATATTAAAGATGGGGAGCTGTGGATTGAGCAAAACAAGGTGCAAACCAAAGTCCGCATCAAACTCACCGGCGAGTTGGCAGAGGTGCTGGACTTGATTTTGCGGGAGAGGGGCGAGCAGAAACACGATTACTTATTTGTCTCGCTCGGCCGCCAGCGCCATCGCGGCCAGCCGATGACCTATGCCATGCTGCGCGGCGCAATGGATAGGGCCCGCGAAAAAGCTGGAATCGAAAAGGCAGCCTTCCAGTTCCGCGACCTCCGCGCCAAGGCAGCCACCGACACCGACGATGCCGTCGGCATCGAAGCCGCCCGCGTGCTGCTCGGCCACACTACTCAAAACATGACCAAGCGCTACATCCGCAACCGAAAAGGCCACCTCTCCGAGCCGGCCGTCAAGTTAAATAAAAACCGTCAGGCTACCTGAAAAAACGCACGGGAAACCGTGCTTTTTTCATGCGGCAAAATGCAGAAATGTAGAACAAGCCATAAAATGTAGAACAAAACCAAGGCCGAAAATACAGCAAAACCCGCTCAAAGCAGAGCGGGTTTTTGTATTTGGAAACAAGCTGTTTTGTGGTGCCCGAGACCGGAATCGAACCGGTACGCTCGTATTAAGGAGCGACGGATTTTAAGTCCGTTGTGTCTACCAATTCCACCACTCGGGCCGGGCTGTGGTTTGTCAGCCTGGATGATTGGAGGCGGGGGCGCGGATTTTAACCGGCCTATGCGAGGGTTGCACCCCACGCAGCATAAACACTCTGCCACCCCGCCGTGCTGATTGATGTATGGTTGATCTAACCAATACCGCGATGGCTATTTGCTGCCTGCGGCTTACATTCACTTTGGTATTTTGGAGGCGGGAGTCGGAATCGAACCGGCGTACACGGCTTTGCAGGCCGCTGCATAACCACTTTGCTATCCCGCCAAATTAGCTTTTGGCCGACTGTATCGGCCAAATTGCTAAAACTTGGAGCGGGAAACGAGTCTCGAACTCGCGACCTCAACCTTGGCAAGGTTGCGCTCTACCAACTGAGCTATTCCCGCGTAGCACCCGAATCAATAAGTGGATAGTGGAGCGGGAAACGAGTCTCGAACTCGCGACCTCAACCTTGGCAAGGTTGCGCTCTACCAACTGAGCTATTCCCGCTTGGGATTCGGATGATTGAAACTTGGAGCGGGAAACGAGTCTCGAACTCGCGACCTCAACCTTGGCAAGGTTGCGCTCTACCAACTGAGCTATTCCCGCTTGGGTGTTTTCCGGCTGCGCCGTACTTACGAAAGGGGCATATTATAGGCAGATTTGCCAAATAGTCAATATCCATTCTGGAAAACTTGGCTAAGGATTGTTATTTATGCTGATTTTTCTGCCACTCCTTGTCCTGCCGGCACGACTGCAGCTATTCAAGCCATTCCTGCAGAGCGGAAACGGGGATGTCCCAGCACCACAAGCCCTCCTGGCCATGCGGATTTAAGCCGCGCACAAACAGGTAACGCACATGGATGTATTCGGGCAGGGCTCGGCGTTGTTTCAGGTAGCGTGCGGTGGCTACGGCGTAAATCAGCGCTTGCAGGTAATAATGGTGTTCGCTCACCGCCGCGCTCATGGCGGCTCGGCCGTAATCGGCCAAACGGCTGCCCAAGTGATTGGATTTATAGTCGATAACGCATACCCTGCCGTTTTTGCCTGCGGCAATCAGGTCGATGAAGCCGTTGAGGAAACCAGTTACAGCGTGGAAATCCAGCTGCGGCAGGTGGGCGGCGGCGTTTTCAGGTAGCCCGATGTCGGAGCGGGCAAACCAGCGGCGCAGACGTTTCAAACCGAAATCGTGCAGGTGCAGCACGAAGCCCATTTCCGCCACGCGGCTATCGGCGGGAATATCGGCCAACTGCATATTCTCTGCCAACGGCACACGGCGCACGGCCTCTACCATTTCCAACACCGCCGGTAACCATGCTTCAGCCTCGAAGCCGTGTTTGTCCAAGATATCGGCATAGGATGCCGCTTGTTCGGCAGCGAGGTGGACAAAATCGGTTTGTTCCAAAATGCTGTGCAGGCAGATACCGGGCTGGGTACCAGCAGGGAAAGCTAGTAAGGCAGTTTCGGCCTCATTTAACCACAAGTTGCCCTGCCCGTTTGGCTGAACTACATTTTGGCCGTTGGCCCGCAACTCGTCGCTTACATTTTTGCTTCGCAGAAACTCGCTGCGCTCGTTTTCAGGTAGCCTCTCTGTTTCGGCAGCGGGGTTTTCATCGGCCAACAGGTTTTCAGGTAGCCACTCTTCGGCGGTCAGGGTTTGGCGGCTCAGGCCGGTAAAGCTAGTGTGGCGGATAAATTGCAGCGGCCGCTCGGGCAGCACAAGGGCGCGGTAACTGCCCTGCTGTTCGTTGCGGGCGCGGTAATTGGCTTCGGGCGGCTCGCCTTCCAACCATTGCAACTGGCCGGGCGCGGCACTTTGGATGCGCTTAAGCCAAGCCTGTCGCAGGGCTTCGGTCAGGGCTTGGCCTTTCAGGCCGCGCCAATCATCACGGATGGCTTGGCAGTCATCTTCGCCTATTTCGGCCAAGAGATAGGCGAAGGTGTTTTCCGGGGTGTTGCTGCAGGGGGCGGCGTAGAGCACGAGCTGCTCGCGGGCGCGGGTGAGCGCGACATACAGCAGGCGCAGGCGTTCGCCGAGGTCTTCTGCAAACAGCTGCCGCTCGTCTTCTTCGTCCAGCTGGGCTTTCGCCAACAACAGGTTGCGGCCGTTGCTTTGGCTGATGATGTTCCAATCTTGCACCAATTTGTCGCTGGTATCCCACACGAAAGGACAAAACACCAGCGGGTACTCCAGCCCTTTGGCGGCGTGCATGGTAACGATTTTCACCAAGTCTTCATCGCTTTCCAGCCGCAGCTGGTATTCTTTATTTCCCTTATCCTCCCTATCATTTTTATTTTCTTTGCTTTTCTTGTTTTTCTTGCTACTTTTCAGCCGCATTTCCAACCATTGCGCCAATGCGACTGGGCTGGCACATTCAGCAGCGGCCAGCGCCAAGATTTCGGCCAGCTGCCGGAAGTTGGTGAAACTGCGTTCGTTGCGGGTGTGCAGAAGATGCTGCTCGAGGCCGCTTTGGCGGGCAAAGCGGGTGAGCGCGGTGTAGATGCCGTGCTGCTGCCAGGCTTCAGCGGCGGTTTCGGCCAGGGTTATCCACTCGGCCAGGCGGTTTTCGTTGCCGTTCAATTCGGCCAGGTCTTGCGCGGTGTAGCCATAGAAAATGCCACCAAGCACGAAACGCAGGTATTCGGTTTGCTGCGGGGCCAGCCAAAACAGCAACAGGGCGTGCAGGGCTTCGGCTTCGGGCGTGTCGAACACCGATTGCTGTTGTAGCAATACGCTGCGCACGCCCCGACGTTTGAGCGCGCGCGCGACCATTTCTCCTTCTTCGTGTTTACGTACCAACACAGCAATTTGGCCGGGATGTAACGGTTTGTTTTTTTTACTATCTTTACCCTCAATCATGAGACTACCTGAAAAAGCTTGGTTTAATCTTGCAGCAATTTCGCGGGCACAATAGTTAGCAGAAAGTTCGCGCAAGAAATCTTTATTCGGCAGTTTGCCATCTTCGGCAGATGGATTGATCCAGCGCACGGCCACGGCGGCTTCGGGCGCAGGGCTGAGCAGGCTCTCGGCGCGGGCGGCCTGCACGGCGGGGTAGGCAATCTGCGGCAGCACGAAAGGGCGGCTGCGGGCGGCAAACAGATGGCCGATGCCGTTTACCAAATCGCGGTGGCTGCGGTAGTTGGTGTGCAGGGTATAGCTTTGCTCGGGGGCGGTATCGGCGGCAGCGGCGAGGTAGGCATGGATGTCGGCACCGCGAAAGCCGTAGATGGCCTGTTTGGGGTCGCCCACCAAAAATACAGGCACGCCTTGGCGGATAAAGGCGGTGTGGAAAATGGCGTATTGCAGCGGGTCGGTGTCTTGGAATTCGTCGATGAGCGCCACGCGCCATTTGGCAGCCAGGGCTTGGGCAAGCGCTTCGGCTTGCTCGGGATGTTCGGGGTTGGACAGGGCAGCATGCACGTCGAGCAGCAAATCATCATAGTCGCGGCGCGAGCTGCGGCGTTTGTCTTCGGCCAAACGGGTTTTCAGGTAGCCTAAACATTCGAGCTTGAGGCGGATGGCGGCTTCCTGCTCGGCATCGTCGATTTCGGCCAGGCGGCGGCCAAACACGGCCAAGGGTTGCAGTGCGGCGATGTCGGCTTCTTCAATATGCTGGTTTTTCCGGATTCTGTTGCGCAGGGCGTTTTCTTCAAAACACAGCAGCCTGTCCGGCTTGGAAAGCACGGGTTGTTCCAAACCTTCTTGTGCGGCTTGCCGGAGCTCGGTAAACAGGGTGTCGATGGAGGCATTGAATGTGCCGCCGTGAAGCTGCGGCTTGATGCGGCGGTACACGGCTTCGATTTCCTCCACATTCCGTTGCAGCTTCTGCCAAGCGGCATGGAGGCCTTTCTGTATTTGCGTCAGGCGGTTTTCAGGTAGCCTGTAGTCCAAAAAGGCGCGTTTGAGGCTACCTGAAAATTCGGCTAGCACGGAGGCGGGGGTGATGCCGAAGCGGGCGGCGATGCGCGCGTTTTGCGGGTGGTCGGCCACGTGTTCGCGCCAGAAATCCTGTGCGGCCACCAGGCGGGCGGCGGTGTCGACGGGGCCGGTTTCCAGCTCGAAGGGCACGCCGCACAAGAAGGCGTAGTCGCCCAGCACGCGCAGGCAGAAGCCGTGGATGGTGTAGATAGCGGCGGTATCGAAGCCGGACAGGGCGGCCTGCAGCTGCAGGATGAGTTTGCTGCGCTCTTGTTTGGCCAAGGCTTCGGCCAGCAGGTGTTGTAGAAACTCATCGGCCGGCGTCTCCCCGCTCTGCAGGGCAGCCAAAACTTCGCCCAGCCGGGCGCGCAGGCGGTTTTTCAGCTCGGCGGTGGCGGCTTCGGTGAAGGTAACCACCAGTATGTTTTCCGGCGCCCAGCCTTCGAGCACCACCAGGCGGGTGAACAGCGCGGCAATGCTGTAGGTTTTGCCCGTGCCGGCGGAAGCCTCGACAAGGTGGGTGCCCTGCGGCGGCAGCGGCAGTTGTGCAACGTGGAAATCCTGCATGGTGGAGTCCTTGGTGTTTCAAGTAGCCATGGATAATGGGCATTATTGTACGTCCTGTCCAGCAAGCTGTCTGCGGGCGTTAGCGGACAAATTTGCTGCCGATGCCGGGCTGTAAACCGCTAACAAGACTCGAAAGCACATTAATGCCAACATACGCTGTGGCAGGAATAAAGTTAATCCGCTAATTTAAAAATAAATATAGCTTGGCAGAGTAATTGCTTTCAGGTAGCCTATAGGCCTATTGCTTACCGGGCAACACTGCTCAAACAGGCAAAGGTCGTGCCGTGTTGCCCACGGCGGTTGGTTTTGGACAATTTTTGTCCAATTATTAATAATCATAAATAGTTTTCAAACCATTCAAGCCCATGCTGCCATGTAATGGAAGGCAATGGCTGATTGGCTGAAAACAAATAATCTTGCCACTACTTACAACCAACCAATTGCAGCTGAGCAGAAACCAATAATTAAAGGGAAAACATGATTCAGCATTACGACGTCGTTATCATCGGCGCCGGCCCCTCTGGGGCAGTGGCGGCTGCTTTATTGAACAAGCGGGGATTCAATGTTTGTGTGGTGGAAAAGCAGCATTTTCCGCGTTTCGTTATCGGCGAGAGCCTACTGCCGCATTGCATAGAGTTGCTGCATGAGGCCGGCTTCCTACCTGCCGTGCAGGCCGGATTCGGCTTTCAATATAAAAACGGCTTCGCTTTCTCCTGGGGCGAACGCAACACCAGCTTCAAATTCACCGATAAATTCTCCTCCGGCCCATCCACCGCATTCAATGTAGAGCGTGCCCGTTTCGATAAAATCCTGATCGACGAAGCCATCAAGCAAGGCGTAACCGTACAGTTCGGCTCCACGGTGAAAGCCTTCGACAACCATGGCGATTTCGCCAAACTGGTGGTGCAGCAGGAAGGCGGCGATCCTTATGTGCTGGGCGCGCGTTTCGTGCTGGATGCCAGCGGCTACCACCGCGTGTTACCGCGCATGCTCAGCTGGGACATTCCTTCCGACCTGCCTGTACGCCACGTGCACTTTACCCATATCGAAGACCACATCACCGATCAGTCCTTCGACCGCAATAAAAACCTAGTGTGCGTCCACCCCGAACACCGCGATATTTGGCTGTGGCTGATTCCCTTCTCCAACGGCCGCGCTTCAATCGGCGTGGTGGGGCTACCTGAAAAACTCGGGCAGGAAAGCTCTGCCGTTATCCTGAAAAAATTTGCCCTGGAAGTGCCGTTCCTACGCCGCATTTTGAAAAACGCACAATGGGATAACGACTTCCCCTTCATCTACCTGCCTGGCTATTCCGCCAGCGTAAAATCGCTCTACGGCCGCCACTTCGCCCTATTGGGCAATGCCGCCGAATTCCTCGATCCGGTATTCTCCTCCGGCGTTACCATCGCCACCCACTCGGCCAAGCTCGCCGCCGATTTGGTGGCTCGCCAACTGAACGGCCAGCAGGTGAACTGGCAAAACGAATTCGCCCGCCCGCTGATGTCTGGCGTAAACGTGTTCCGGCACTATGTGGAGGCTTGGTATTCCGGCACGCTGCAAGACATGATTTTCAGCGGCCAGCGCACGCCGGAAACCGACCGTATGCTAAGCGCCGTGTTTGCTGGCTATGTGTGGGATCAAAACAACCCCTATGTGCACGATGCGCAACTCTTCACCTCGCAGATTTGGGAGCCCGCGCCCAAACACGACACCGCCGAAGCCGGTTAGCCGCCGTTTTGCGCTATAATCCGTTTTACTGCCGCTTCTGTGGAAGCCAAAGTTTTAGCTTCGCAGAAACTTCGTTTTCAGGTAGCCTGCTTAAGGGGCTACCTGAAAATCGTTTAAAGCATCTCCGAATAACTTAAAGGCTACCTGAAAGCAAACCGCTTCTATTCCGATTACCCCCTTATCCCATTTGAATCACGCCATGAAATCTCCCGAACTCCTTCTCCCCGCCGGCGGACCCGAGCGTATGCGTACCGCCTTCGATTACGGCGCCGATGCCGTGTATGCCGGCAGCCCGCGCTATTCCCTGCGTGCCCGCAACAACGAATTCGCCAAGCTCGACGTATTGCAGGCCGGCATTACCGAAGCCCACGCACGCGGTAAAAAGTTCTATCTCACCGTCAACACCCTGCCGCACAACAGCAAGCTCAAAACCTTTGTGGCCGATATGGAGCCGCTGGTTGCCATGAAGCCAGACGCGCTGATTATGGCCGACCCCGGCTTGATTATGGTTACCCGCGAACGCTGGCCAGATATGCCCATCCACCTCTCCGTGCAGGCCAACACCACCAACTACTGGGGCGTGAAATTCTGGCAGAAAATCGGCGTGGAACGCATCATCTTGTCGCGCGAATTGAGCATGGAAGAAATCGCCGAAATCCGCCGAGAATGCCCCAATGTCGAGCTCGAAGTATTCGTACACGGCGCACTCTGCATCGCCTACTCCGGCCGCTGCCTGCTCTCCGGCTACTTCAACCACCGCGACCCCAACCAAGGCACCTGCACCAACTCCTGCCGCTGGGACTATAAAGTCCACCCCGCCGAAATCGACGAAATGGGCGACGCCCGCCTGCTGCAAGGCTTTGATTTCAACAAAGCCCAAGAAGAAGCCAACGCCGCCTTCGAAGGCATCAACGGCCAAGTGCGCCACCCCGCCGCCAATAAAATCTTCCTCATCGAAGAGAGCAACCGCCCCGGCGAAATGATGCCGATTATGGAAGACGAACACGGCACCTACATCATGAATTCCAAAGACTTGCGCGCCGTAGAGCAAGTGGCCGAGCTCGCCCGCATCGGTGTGGACAGCCTCAAAGTGGAAGGCCGCACCAAATCCGTGTACTACGTCGCCCGCGTGGCCCAGGCCTACCGCAAAGCCATCGACGACGCCGTAGCCGGCCGCCCCTTCGACTACAGCCTGCTGGCCGAACTCGAAGGCCTCGCCAACCGCGGCTACACCTCCGGCTTCCTCGAGCGCCACCAAACGCAAGACTACCAAAACTACCTCACCGGCCATTCCGTAGCCAAACAGAGCCAATACGTCGGCCACGTTACCGAAATCGACGCCGAAGGCTGGGCCACCGTGGAAGTGAAAAACCGCTTCGCCGTGGGCGACACGCTGGAAATCATCCACCCGCAGGGCAACCAAACCATCGTGCTACAAGCCATGAAACGCAGGGGCGAAGCGGCGGAAGTGGCCCCCGGCAACGGCATTCAAGTGCAGATTCCGAATATGGCGGGCAAGGATAAGGCGCTAATTGCAAGAATATTGAATCCTTAACCCGTCTGCCGAATCAGGGTTTAAAGGCTACCTGAAAACTGTTGCCAATCATTTCAGGTAGCCTATATTTCAGAAACGCCCAGCACTGGCATAAGGCTCAATCATGAAAAAACTGCTTGATTATCACGGCAACTTGAAGCGTGGAATGGTTCTTCGCCTGCCTGGCGCATATCCGCATGAGGAATATGTTGATTTGATGTTGGTGGAGCTGCCAGATGGCGACAGAAGGTTTGGTTTGCTGGTTGCCACCGGCCATAAGGCGGGATTGGTTTTGGTGAAACTGCCGCAAGAAGCCGAGCTGGCTGGCGCGTCAGGTATCAGCCGGGAATGGGTGGTAGATAATTGGAATCGATGGATATATGGGGTATACGGATTTAATGGTTGATGGGGCACCTTCACCCCATCAATCTGATACCACCCTCAGATGGTTGATAGATCGACTCCGTAGTTGAGTTCCTCTGCGAAGTCCGGCAGTCCGTAACCGATGGTTTTCTTGTAGAAAGGAGAGACCTTCGCAGTCGGTGCCTTCTTCTTGTGCTTCGTGGTGTAGAGCATTCGTGCCCGCATCACCTCGAAGGAGTAACCGCGCCCTTCACGGTTCTTGTCCTTGGCCAGTCGGTTGATGGACTCCGTGTAAGCGTTGGTGACGGGCATGTCCATCTCGAAGTAGGTCATGGTCTCTTCACGCCAGTTTCCCACTGCCCTGACCAGATCGCTCCAGACTTCCTTTTGGCCCTTCGGGATGGTGGCTATCCACTCGTCCAGGGCGGCTTCTGCCTGGAGCCGTGTGGTGGCGTCCCAGATGCCGTAGAAGCGCTCCTTGTGCTCGTAGGCGGCCAGCAGTTGCGGGAACGCGCCTGTCCAGGTCTCCATGATGAGGCGCTCCCGGTCTGAGACTTCGTGAGCGCGTTTCAGCAGGATTTTCCGGTCTCCCTTGAGAGTCCGGCTCTGGGACGGTTTCAGCTCCTTTCTGAGGCCCTTGCGCACTCTCTCTAGGGCATCGTTGGCCATGCGCACCACATGGAACTTATCGACCACGATACGGGCCTGGGGCAGTACAGCCTTGACCGCTGCCCGGTAGGGGTTCCACATGTCCATGCTGACGATCTCGACCTTCTGCCGGTCTTTCAGCTTCATCAGGTAGTTGGTCACCACGTCCTGGCGGCGGGTGGCCAGCAGGTCGAGCAGGGTTCGCTCCTCAATGTTGGTCAGAATGCAGCGGTAGCGCTTGTTCAGGTATAGCTCGTCAATGCCCAGGATGCGGGGCGTCTCGAAGCGGTGCCAGCGCCCCAGGAACTCGGCGCGGGCGTTGAAGATGTCGCGCACCGTCTTCTCGTCCAGGCCGGTCTGTGCCGCCACAAAGGTGTAGGGGTGGTTGAAGGATTCCTTCTCCACGTACTCATGCAGCCGCAGTGTCATACGGAATCCGTCCACCATCTCCGGTAGCTGGGGCCTGAATGTTGTCTTGCAGGCCCGGCAGGTGTATCGGCGGCGGACCACCCAGAGAGTGACCCGCTTGCCGTGGATGGGCAGATCACGATAGGGAACGTCACGCTTGCCGAACCGTACGAACTCACCCTACACGCCGCATTCCTCGCAGGCAATGGGATCGGGCACGTCCACCTGGAAGTGCATTTCGTCGTCGGTTGATTTGCAGCCCAGTACTTGGTATTGCGGCAGGTGAAGGATGTTGTCGGGAAGTTCGGTCATGGTGTTGTATAGGCGTAGGTGTCAGTCAGATCCATCCGACTCGGCATTGGTGTTTGCTTTTTTACCCAACAAGCTGCTGGAAACGAAAAGTAAGGCACCGAGGACAATTGCAATATCAGCCAGGTTGAAGGCCGGCCAATGCCAGTCTCGCCAATAGAAATCAAAGGAATCCACAACATAGCCGCGAAAGACCCGGTCAATCAGGTTGCCCATGGCGCCACCGAGGATAAGACTGTAAGCGATGGCTTCTCCTTTATGACGATTTTCAAGGATCAGCTTGATCAGAAAAATCGAGACCACTACCGCGATTCCGATAAAAAAGTAGCGCTGCCAGCCTCCACCATTCGCAAAAAGACTGAATGCGGCACCGGTGTTCCATAGGTGCACCCAGTTAAAGAACGGGGTCACCGAAACATACTCGCCATAGGCCATTGATTGCTGCACCAGCCACTTTACAGCCTGATCAGACGCTGCCAGCAGGCCCGATATGGACAATAGGGCATACGGCGAGAGCTTTTTGCCAATAATGAGCATTATTTAACCCTTCAACGCCAAAATGCGTCTGGCACCGTTAAGTACAATGCCCCCCGCGATGGTGCCGATAATCAGATCCGGATAATTGGAACCGGTCCACGCGACCAGGGCGCCGGCGGTGATGACCCCCAGGTTGATCACCACGTCGTTGGCCGAGAATATCCAGCTTGCCTTCATGTGCGCCCCGCCTTCCCGATGTTTGGATATGAGCAGCAGACAACTGGTATTGGCAATCAATGCGACGAATGCGATAGCCATCATCACCAGCGATTCAGGCTCACTACCGAATACAAAGCGTCTCACCACCTCTACGAGCACGCCCACAGCCAAGATCAGTTGCAGTACACCAGCAAGATGCGCGGCACGTACCTGCATTTTCACGCTATGTCCAACCGCATAAAGGGCAAGCCCGTACACCGCCGCATCGGCAAAATTGTCCAGGGATTCTCCAATCAGGCCGGTGGACCGGGCGATCAAACCGGCAGTCATTTCCACCACGAACAGAAGTGCATTGATGCCGAGCAACCAGCGCAGGGTCCCGGATTCTTGCTTAGCAGAAGCTGCCGAAAACTCGGCGGCCTTGATGGTCTCCGGATTTGCAGCGACGGTTTCCTGAAGCGAGGCGCCTAGCCCCAAGGTCTTCAGTTTCGAGGTGACGGGCTCGACCTCGCCGTCATGCACGACCTTCAGCCGGCGGTTCGACAAGTCGAAGGACAGCGCCCGAATCTCCTCAAAGCCGTTCAGGGCTAGGCGAATCATTCGTTCTTCTGATGGACAGTCCATCTTCGGCACGGCATAAACACTGACCCATCTCCCTGGCGCCTCGGAGGAGGCCTGTATATCGGTATCCGCTGCGGACGTTGCATCACCGCCACAGGCGCCACCACAGGATTTGCTCATGATACTACATCCACTTGAACAATGTTGTGGTACCATTTTAAACTATAAAGCTACTATAAGGTCAATAGAGTAAAGAATCCGTTGGGGAGGAGGCTGATGCGCATTGGTCAGTTGGCGCGGTTGGTAGGGGTCGAAACACAGACGATCCGCTTCTATGAACAGCAGGGCTTATTGCCGCCGCCTGATCGGCAGGACAACGGTTACCGTGTCTATACCGAGAAGCATGGTGAGGGGCTGGCCTTCATCCGTCGCTGCAGAATCCTGGGCCTGTCACTGGCTGAGATTCACGAACTACAGAGCTATCAGGACGACCCTCATCAGCCTTGTACCGCCGTCAACGCCTTGCTCGATGATCACATCTCTCATGTGCGGTCGCAGATAACCGCTCTGCAAGCGCTTGAGAAACAACTCGTTTCACTGAGAGCGAGTTGCAACGATGACCGGGAAGTTGAGGCGTGTGGGGTTCTTGCTGGAATTAGCGAAGGAAACATGCACCAGCAGTAGGTGAAGCATCAACCAGATAATCCGATGAGATGCTAGTCTGTCTCACTCTCATGCAAAGGTAAGATCAACCATTTAATCCGCTTACCCGATATATGAAACTTGCCGTGCCGAAGAGGTTTATCTGATAGCAAATTATCCCGTTCCCCAGCCGGTAAAGGCTACCTGAAAACCTTACTTCGCTTGTCATCTACGCTATGCTCAAACATCACCCCCACGCCCCCATCTTGCTGGCCTATCTGCGCGTGTTTGCCATGTCGGTGGCCGCTTTTGTGGTATGCACCACCGAATTCATCCCCATCGCCATGCTTACCGACATCGGCAAGGGCTTTAATATGTCTGCCGCCGACACGGGCATCATGATTACCGTGTATGCCTGGGTGGTGTCGCTGGCTTCGCTGCCGCTGATGCTGCTGGTGGCCAATGCGGAGCGGCGCAGGCTGCTGCTTGCGTTGTTTGTTGTGTTTGTGGCCGGGCATGGACTGTCTGCCGTGGCTTGGAGCTTTCCCGTGCTCCTGGCTTCGCGTGTGCTGATTGCCTTTACCCATGCGCTGTTTTGGGCCATTACCGCCTCGCTGGTGATGCGCCTGGCGCCGGCGGGCAGGCGGCAGCAGGCTTTGGGCTGGATGTCGTTGGGCACTTCCATGGCCACGGTGTTGGGCTTGCCACTGGGGCGGCTGGTGGGGCAGTGGCTGGGCTGGCGGTTTACCTTCGCACTGATCGGCGTGCTGGCCTTGGGCGTGATGGTGCTGTTGGCCAAAATCCTGCCGCACCTGGAAAGCAAAAACGCGGGTTCGCTCAAAAGCTTGCCGCTGTTGGCCAAACGCCCACGCCTGTTGGGGATGTATGCGATGGCGGTGCTAATTGTGAGCGCGCATTTCACGGCCTATAGCTACATCGAGCCTTATGTGCTGGAAATCACCCATATGCCGCCGGATACGGCCACGGCGCTGTTGCTGGTGTTCGGTTTGTCTGGTATGGCGGCCAGCTGGCTGTATTCGCGCTTCTACCCGAAACACCCCAACCCCACCCTGATTGGCTCGGCGGTGCTGCTGCTGGTGTCATTACTGCTGTTTAAGCCTTTAGGCGACAGTACGGCGGCGATGTTTGCGCTCTCGCTGGTCTGGGGCATCGGTATCGGTGTGCTGGGCTTGAGCATGGTTGCACACGTGATCCGCTATGCGCCGGATGCCACCGATGTGGCCAATGCGATTTACTCGGGCAGCTACAACATCGGCATCGGCGGCGGCGCGCTCTTAGGCGGCATCATCTCGCGCCACTGGGGGTTGGGCGCACTAGGCTGGGTAGGCGCTACCCTTGCCGTTGCTGCGCTGGCAGTATTCGCGTGGACGCAGCTTGGCTTTAAAACAAAGCCGGCTTGAGATTGAGTGGTCGAGTCGATAAAAAGACTGGCTAACAACCACCAACTCAACTACTGCCTACCATACAAAAGGCTACCTGAAAATGCTTGTCGGCACTTTCAGGTAGCCTTTATCTATGCGCTAGCTGCTCATATTCTTTTCGGTTCCATGAACGCTCTAATTTGCGTTTACTCCTGATAATCAACCAACCCCAACCGATTGCTGGACGGATCGACAAATTCCACTGCCCATCCGGTACGGATACGGAATGGCTCGCTTAGGAAACGGATATTCCTACCCTGCAATACGGCATATTTTGCCCGCACATCTTCCACTTCAATCCACAAAGTAGGAGCCATATCGGGGAATTTTTTCCGTTCTTTGAGGATGATGGCGGCTTCTTCGTTACCTACCCGAAAAGCCACCATGCCGTTTTCAGAAAAGTCGAATTTAACGGGCAAATCCAGCACATCTTGGTAAAAGCGGCAGCTTGTAGCAAGATCATCGGCGGGAAAGAAAAAATTAGGGGCTGTCCTAGATAACCAGGAATATTCAAAATTGATTAAAATATTCCTATGAGAAAAAGTCGCCTCAGCCAGCCCGTTCAAAACAAACTGATCGAATTGTTCGTTGCAGGAGCAACTGCCCGTACTGCCGCTGAATTGGCCGGAGTCAATAAAAACACCGCTGCCTACTACTTTCACCGTTTACGCTTGCTTATCTTTAATCGTTGCGAACACTTGGAAATGTTTGATGGAGAAGTAGAAGCAGATGAAAGCTATTTTGGCGGCTGCCGCAAAGGCAAACGCGGTCGCGGAGCAGCCGGAAAAGTGGTGGTATTCGGACTGTTGAAGCGTAACGGTAAGGTTTACACCGTTACCGTAGCCAATACGCAGTCGGCTACCCTGCTGCCGACTATCCGGGAGAAGGTAAGGCCGGACAGCGTGGTTTATACTGATTGCCACAGTGCCTACAATGTATTGGATGTTAGCGAGTTTAACCACTTGCGCATCAATCACCGTACCTGTTTTGCAGACAGGCAAAACCACATTAACGGGATTGAGAACTTCTGGAGTCAGGCCAAACGCCATTTGCGTAAATTCAACGGCATTCCGAAAAAGCATTTCGAGCTGTATTTGAAAGAGTGCGAATGGCGATTTAACAACAATGAAATGAAATCTCAAATTGCCATGTTAAAACAAGGGGCTTAGGAAGCAAAATTTATTTTAAAGGATTTTCCCGCAACATTCTCAGCAGTATTTTATATAAATCATCATGCCTGTGATTGAAGCGGAACTCGGTTTCTTTTAAATGCAGGTAAAACGTATGTTTCGGCACCCCGTTAAATTGCACCAAGCGATGCTTGGCGTAACTCCAAAAAGATTCAATACCGTTAATATGCCGCGTACCACGGACAAACTCATTGTCACCATGATGTACCCTGAAATGTTTGGCAAAACCCATGTCAACCAATCCCTGATAACCGCGCCAACCGTCGGTATTGATGACACTCTCGATACCGACACGACCTCTAATGACCTTTTGCAGCGTTGCCTTGGAGGCATCGGGAACAATCTCGGTATAAACCTTGTCCCCGCGTTTCAAAATGCCGAAAACGATGGTTTTCCCACCCGCACCGCGCCCGCGTTTGCCTCTGATGCGTTTGGCACCAAAATAGGATTCGTCCAATTCTACAATGCCGTATAAAGGTGCCTGCCTCCCGCATTCGTCAGCCAAACGCCGGCGCAATTTCAGGTACAGGTTATTGACACTTCTGATGCTGACACCCGTCAGTTTTGCGGTATCGGAGGCAGTCAAATCCAAAGCAAACAGCCGCAGGAGCTGGCGAAATTTGGGCTCGGTAATTTTACTGAACTTTTGGTACTTGTTTTTTAAATTTATTTCAGAAGCTTATCACTATATTGAGTGATTTTGCTTCCTAAGCCCCAAAACAAATAGTAAAAGATAGTCTAACTTAGTTATCTAGGACAGCCCCAAAAATTATCGTACTTCATGATTTTCCTCCTTACTAAGAATTTGTTAGCACTACCGCTCTTCCACTGTTATTCCATTAAGATCGCCTGAAACAACACTGTTCAGTAGTCGATCTTCAGGGTTTCTTCAGCCACGCCGGCTACAGCCGGGGAGCGGGTGATGGAGAGTTTTTCTTCGGCGGAAAAGCCGATGGTTTCGCCATCTTGCAGGGTAACGTTTTGCGAGATAAGGTAGTCGCTGATGTTGCACAGGAAAGCGTGCAAATCGGCAGGCTCTTGTTCGCTGTTGAGGATTTCGAGCTCCATTTTGTTGAATTGCTCCAGGCCGATGGTGTAGGCACTGCTTCCTTCTTCGCTGCCGTAGAGGCCGATAAATATCCAGGCGGGAATGGGTAGTTCGTTTTCGTGCAGGCTGCTGCATACGTCGCGGTAGAAATCGGGGGCGAAAACGGTGCCGGAGGTGTAGATGCCGATGCTGTTTTCGTCGGCCAGGGCGGCGCAGGCCAGTTTGCTGTAGAGCGCCATCACGTCGACCGGGGTAGCGTCGGTTTCGCCAAGAGGCATCACGACAAGCAGGATGTGCGCCTGATGTTTGGCGGTTTCCTCCACGGCTTCCGGCCAGTAGTAATTAAAGGCGGCATTTTGTTCGGCTTCGCCGTCGGGCAGCGGCGCAGGCATGAGGGAGAGGGCGCAGAGCAGGCCGTTTACGTTGAAGTTGAGGATGCCGTCTTCGTTGGTGATGCCTTCGCCTTCGTCCGGGCTGATGCCCCATTCGTGTTGCAGGGTATGCAGGAAGCGGGCGGGGTCGAAACGGTTTTCTTTCAGCAGGACAAAGCCTTGGGCGTGGCGCATGATGAGCCTTTCGGGAATGAGTGGGAAAGTGGGCAGTATAAGGGGGATGGCGGTAAAAAGGCTATCTGAAAATATTTGGGGGTTTTCAGGTAGCCTTAGTTTGCTTTCCACTGCGGCTCACACGATGGTTTGCTTGCCGTAGCTTTCGATGATCTCCTTTATCCGCAGCATGGTTTCTTTGGGCGGGGGAGACACGCCTTTGAGCTTGTATTCGTCGCCGCACAGCTCCCATTTATGGGCGCCGAGTTCGTGGTAAGGAAGGAGTTCCACGGTGTCAGCGTTGGGCATATCGGCAATGAATTCGCCGAGCAGATGGGCGGAGCGGTCGTCGTCTGTGTAGCCGGGCACGACCACATAGCGGATGCGGGTGGGCTGGCCTCGGTCGGCCAGATAGCGGGCAAAGTGCAACACTTTGGTGTTGGGGATGCCGACCAGCACTTTGTGAATCTCGGGATCAATTTGTTTAAGATCAAGCATAACGAGATTGGTGTTGTCCAGCAGCTCTTCCATAGCGCTGTCGTAGTGCAGGGCGTAGCCGTTGGTGTCGAGACAGGTATGGATGTCGTGCTCGCGGCAGGCCACAAACCAATCGCGGATGAATTGGTATTGCAGCAGGGGCTCGCCGCCGGTAGCCGTTACACCGCCGCCGGTGGCGCGGAAGTAGTGTTTGTAGGAGAGCACTTGCTGCATGAGCTGGGGCACGGTGAAGTGCAGCTCTTTTTCGCTGTGCCTATCCCAAGTGTCGCGGTTGTGGCAGTAGAGGCAGCGCATCAAGCAGCCCTGCATGAAGAGGACGAAACGCAGGCCGGGGCCGTCTACGGCACCGCCAGTTTCTACGGAGTGGACGTAGCCGATGCCTTCGTAGGGGCGGGCGCGGGTGTCAGGCTGCTTTTTAGGCGAAGTATCGGAACTAATAGGGATGGTTTCTGGCATGGTGGTTGGCGTGTGTTGTTTTCAGGTAGCCTTTATGGCTTGAAGCGTTTAGGTAGAAGACTGAAAGCCTGCCCTACCCTGTTTGGGCTATAAATGTTCAGGTAGCCTGGGCACAGGAGTGAGGCTACCTGAAAACCGGAATAAACAAAAGTGCCGGAAGGGATTCCGGCACTGATTCCAGCTAGCTGGGCATGATTACATCCGGCTGGTGAAGGTGCGGGTGATCACGTCTTGCTGCTGCTCTTTGGTGAGCGAGTTGAAACGCACGGCATAGCCGGACACACGGATGGTGAGTTGCGGATATTTTTCCGGGTGTTCCATCGCATCCATCAGCATTTCGCGGTTGAGCACGTTTACGTTGAGGTGCTGGCCGCCTTCCACACCAGCTTCGTGGTGGAAGTAGCCGTCCATCATACCGGCCAGGTTGCGTTCGCGGGAGCTTTCGTCTTTGCCCAGTGCGCCGGGGATGATGGAGAAGGTGTAGGAAATACCGTCTTTGGCAAACTCAAACGGCAGTTTGGCTACAGAAGTCAGCGAAGCCACCGCACCGCTCACATCACGGCCGTGCATGGGGTTGGCACCCGGGCCGAACGGCGCACCGGCACGGCGACCATCCGGGGTATTACCGGTTTTCTTACCATATACCACGTTCGACGTAATGGTCAGTACCGATTGGGTCGGGATGGCGTTGCGGTAGGTCGGGTGAGTGGATACTTTCTTCATGAAGCGCTCTACCAAATCGCAGGCAATGCTGTCCACGCGGTCGTCGTTATTACCGAACTGTGGGTATTCGCCTTCGATTTCGAAGTCCACGGCAATCCCGTTTTCGTCGCGAATCGGTTTCACTTTGGCATATTTGATGGCAGACAGCGAGTCGGCAGCCACAGACAGACCGGCAATACCGCAAGCCATAGTACGGCGCACATCGCGGTCGTGCAGCGCCATCAGGGCGGCTTCGTAGCTGTATTTGTCGTGCATGTAGTGGATGATGTTCAGCGCGGTTACGTATTGGGTGGCCAGCCAGTCCATGAAGCTGTCCATGCGGGTCATCACGGTGTCGTAGTCCAATACTTCGTCTTTAATCGGCTCGGTTTTCGGGCCGACCTGGTCTTTGGATTTTTCGTCCACGCCGCCGTTGATGGCGTACAGCAGGGTTTTGGCCAGGTTGGCGCGTGCGCCGAAGAACTGCATCTGTTTGCCGATTACCATCGGGCTCACGCAGCAGGCGATGGCGTAGTCGTCGCTGTTGAAGTCGGGGCGCATCAGGTCGTCGTTTTCGTATTGGATAGACGAAGTATCGATCGACACTTTGGCGCAGAACTCTTTGAAGCCTTGCGGCAGTTGTTCCGACCACAACACGGTGATGTTCGGTTCGGGAGACGGGCCCATGTTGTACAGGGTGTGCAGCACGCGGAAGTTGGTGCGGGTGACCAGCGTGCGGCCGTCCAAGCCCATGCCGCCGATGGATTCGGTGGCCCAAATCGGGTCGCCAGAGAAGAGTTGATCGTATTCAGGCGTGCGCAGGAAACGAACCATACGCAGTTTCATCACCAGGTGGTCGATGAATTCCTGTGCCTGGCTTTCGGTGATCACACCATTTTTCAGATCGCGCTCAATGTAGATATCCAAGAAAGAAGACACGCGACCGAAGCTCATTGCGGCGCCGTTTTGCGATTTCACGGCGGCGAGGTAGGCAAAGTAAGTCCATTGGATGGCTTCTTGCGCGTTTTTGGCCGGGCCGGAAATATCGTAGCCGTAAGAGGCTGCCATTTCCTTCATCTGTTTCAGCGCAATATGCTGCTCGTTGATTTCTTCGCGCAGGCGGATAACGCTTTCCAAGTTTTGGCCAGATTCCAAATCGGCTTGCAAAGAATGATACTGCTCGGTTTTGTCTTCCATCAGGCGGTCGATACCGTAAAGCGCCACACGGCGGTAGTCGCCGATGATGCGGCCACGACCGTAGGCATCGGGCAAACCAGTTAAAACGCCCGATTTCCGGCAGCGGCGGATGTCGGGCGTATACACATCAAACACACCTTGGTTGTGGGTTTTGCGGTATTTGGTGAAGATTTCTTCCACTTCAGGATTCAGTTCCACGCCGTAGATTTTGCAAGAATCTTTCACCATTTTCAGGCCGCCGAAAGGCATGATGGAACGTTTCAGCGGCTCGTCGGTTTGCAGGCCAACGATGGTTTCCAAATCTTTATCGATATAGCCGGGACCGTGGCTAGTGATGCCGGAAACAATTTGCGCATCAATCTTATACGGCGCGTGGGTTTTATTCTCAACCTTAATGCCTTCCATCACTTCCGCCCACAGCTTGGTGGTGGCTTCAGTGGCCGGAGCCAAGAAACTGCCATCGCCTTCATAAGGGGTGTAGTTCTTCTGGATGAAATCACGCACATCGATGCTGTTTTCCCAATCGCCACCTGCAAAGCCTGCCCAAGCAGCTGGACGTTCTATTGCTGAAGCCATATTAACCTCCTGTTTAGTATGAGCAAATAAAATAACGTTGCCAATTAAAATTCACTGTAAAGAATAGCACGCTCCATGCCACTTTGGGCAGAAAACTCTAGTTAATCAGCCTTCCATTGATGTAAATCAAACTTTGTCTTTTAATTATTATTTATCAACAGATTAGAAGCATAAGTGATTCAGGTAGCCTTTCCTGTATCTATACCCTGCTCTGCCCACAATTCCGGCTGACTACCCTGTGGCAACAGGTGGCTGATGCCCAAGCCGATAAGCCGGTAGTCGCGGCCGGCAGGCATGCGCTGAGCCAGCTGTCGGGCGGCCTGCTCCAGCGCGGCAGCATCGGGCAGGACGGAGGAATAGGTTTGCGAGCGGGTGAGGATGTGGAAATCGGCGGTTTTCAGCTTGAGCGTGAGCGTGTGCGCCTGCACTTGTTTGCGCTGCGCCTGCGCCCATAAATCCTTCGCCAAATCAGCCAGGTGGCGGACGATTTTACTAAGCGGCAAATCTTGCGGCAGGGTGATTTCGGTGGAAATCTGCAAACGCTCGCGCTGCGGCTGCACCGGGCGGTTGTCGATGCCGCGGGCGAGGTCGTAGAGGCGGTAGCCCCAGCGGCCGAATAGGTTAACCAATTCGCCGCGCTGCATTTTTTGCAAATCCCCGGCCGTTTGCAGGCCGAGGGCGTGCATTTTTTGCAGAGTCTTTTTGCCCACGCCGGGAATTTTGCCCAGCGGCAGGGTGAGCAAAAATTGGGCGATGCGCGGCGGCGGGATCACGAATTGGCCGTTGGGCTTGCGCCAATCGGAAGCGATTTTGGCGAGAAACTTATTCGGCGCGATACCAGCCGAGGCGGTGAGGCCGGTTTGGCGCAGGATTTCGGCACGGATAGCAGCGGCGATTTCGCTGGCATAAGGCAGGTTTTGCTTGTTATGAGTAACGTCCAGATAGGCTTCGTCCAGCGAGAGCGGCTCGACTAAATCGGTGTGCTGCCGGAACACGGCATGAATCTGCTGCGACACTTCGCGATACAGATGAAAACGCGGCGGCACAAACACAGCCTGCGGGCACAGCCGCCGCGCAGTGGCGGCGGGCATGGCCGAATGCAGCCCGAAACGCCGCGCCTCATAGGAAGCGGCGCACACCACCGAACGGCCGCCCTCCCAAGCCACCACCAAAGGCTTGCCGCGCAGATGCAGCTGCTCGCGCAGCTCTACCGAGGCGTAGAACGCGTCCATATCGATGTGGATGATTTTGCGGGCGGCAGGCATGGCTAGCTGGGCGAATGGGGAAGATACGGATTATAACGGAAGCACAATCTCGTTTCAGGTAGCCTAATCTCAGCAAGCTGCTATAAGTGAGTCTGCCCTCCTACCGCTTGCTGATATAACCACGAAAGTTCTATATCACACGCTTACTAAAAGGCTACCTGAAAGTTAGCTTCATCAAAATTCCGCTCCGCTTTCAGGTAGCCTTTTACGTACCTACTCCCTACTCCTGCGCCTCCCTCGCTGCCGGCCGTTGCAAATGCCGCTGCATATAGATTGCAAACGGCTCAACGTTTGGCACCACTTGGGTGCGGAACATGCCCCAAGCCAAGAGGCCGCTCAAGTATAAATCGAGCGCACTAAAGTGTTGTCCCACAGCGTATTCGCGGCCGTCGGCCAGCAGGGTTTGCAGGGTGTGCAACGCGGTATCGAAATCGCCATAGCCGATAGAGCGGCGCCGATCTTCGCTCTGAGGCACTTGCTGCCAGCGGTCGAGAATGGCGTATTCGAGCTGCGTGCCAAACCACAGCCAGCGGTAGTATTGCCCGCGCTCCGGCGTGCCCGCAGCCGGGATCAGCCTTTTTTCGGGGAAAAGCTCGGCCAGATAGGTGAGGATGGCGGGCAGCTCGGTAATCACTTGTCCGGCGTGCTTAATGGCGGGCACTTTGCCCATCGGGTTGATGGCCAAATAATCCGCCTCTTTGAGCTGCGAGTAATCCAGCGTCACGGTGTCGTAATCCGCGCCGCATTCGGCCAGCATCCAGCGTACATTGTTGCCGCGCGAAGGGTGCACGGTATAGAGGGTGATTTTTCTCATGATATTTCCTTTTAAAACAGTTGATTGTGCTTTCAGGTAGCCTGAAGTGCCGCCATGATACGCCATGGCTGTGTCAGTTTTTGTCAGCAGCCAAGGCCATAGCTGAAACGAAATCAACACTAGCGGCTCAAATCAAACGCGCTCAAATCCAGCCCTTCCTGCTGCCGCCAGCATTGCAGCAGCAGGCGGTGCTGCATGGGATAGGCCGCGCCGATTTGGGCTTGCGTGATGCGTTCGCAGCGGAAATGGCGGAAGGCCTGCCGCAATGTGCACCAGGCCGCCAACAGCCGCACATCATCCAAATAGCCCAGCGCCACCGGCCACACCGTGCGCCTGCTGGCCTGCCCGCGCAAATCCGTATAGCTGAAGCTGAGCGCCGTTTCCTGCCGCAAAGCCTGCCGCACCAGCGCCAACACCTGCGCTTCGCCGCTCCCATACGCCGTGCCGCCCATCGGATACACCGCATGCGCCGCCGCCTGCTCGGCCAGGCGTGCCGGCAACACCGCGTGCACCTTGCCCAACACCGAGCGCGCCGCCTCAGCCATTTCGCCGTCGGCATGCGCTGCCGCCCAACGCATGCCCAACATCAGCGCTTCCAGCTCGTTTTCGCTAAACATCAGTGGCGGCAGATTGCAATCCCGCTGCAACACAAAACCCACGCCTGCTTCCCCGCCAATCACCGCGCCCTGACCGCGCAAGGTATCGATATCGCGATACACCGAGCGCACGCTGATGCCCAGCTCCTGCGACAACAGCCGCGCACTTTTCGGATGGCGGCTGGCACGCAGAAGCTGCAAGAGTTTGAGCAGGCGGTCGGTACGGCTGGGCATGATGAATCTCCGGATGGTTTTTCAGGTAGCCTGACTGCTTGAATGGGAGGCTACCTGAAAATAATTAGGGATGATACCGCATTTGCAGTTGACAGCGGCAAGCTGGATAAACTCCAACTAAGCAGTCGATACACTTCCCATCTGAGAGAGCTAACTACATGCTACCTGAAAACTGATAAGAACAAGCCAACACCAGCAACGGCGTGGCACTTGCTGCATGATGGTTCAGCTCACCGAAAAAGGCTACCTGAAAGTTTCAGGTAGCCTTTTTGCATGAATTTATTTTAAACCAGAGCTGTTGGTTCGCTTGACCGCACTGCCCGATCCATGCACGGCTCACCACATTGCCCGGATTCAAAGCAAATCCACTCTAGCCGCCATAGCCATCAACCTTGCTCGCGGAAACCTTCCCCCTTAAACACTCTCCGCGGATTGCCGCGCTCCACTTGGTAGAGCGATTTGTGCGCATCGGCGGCATGCTGTCGCAGGGCGGTTTGGTGGTGTTCGGCCAGCTTGAGCGCGAGTAGCCCCAGCGCACGTTTTTTATTGGCGTGCTGGCTGCGCTCGCCCTCGGCACGCACGGCAATGCCGCTGGCGAGGTGGACGGCGCGCACGGCGGATTCGGTTTTGTTCACATGCTGCCCGCCTTTGCCGCCGGCACGGCAGGTTTGGAATTCGATGCCTTCGCTTTCCGGCAGCGCGGGAATTTCAGGTAGCCTGAACACGCCGATATACCAGTTTTTGCGCGGGTGCTGCGGCCGCAGCGGGCTGGGGCACACCCATTGCAGCGTGCCCTGCCAGCCTGTGGCCAGGCTTTCGGCACGGCTGCCGGAGAGTTTGAGCACGGCGGAGAGGATGCCGTGTTTGCTCGGGGTTTGTTCCAATATTTCGGCCTCCACGCCTGCCGCTTCAGCCTCACGCAGGATTTTTTGCAGGGCAAAACGAGCAAACATCTGACATTCGGCCGGGCCTTGGGCGGTAGAAATTTGCAGATAAATCATGGTTTAATTCCTTTTCATTTTCGACCGGAACGAATGCTTGGCATCGAAGCCTTTGTTACCGATTTTGTCTTTATCAGGCACAGCCGGGCTGGTTTCGGCCTCGCTTTTGAGCTGCTACAGGTATTCGCACAGGTGTTGCCACACGATATCGGGGTTGAAGTACACACCGAGGCTGGAGAGTTGCGGGTTTTCAGCAAAATCTTGGCGACTGTCGAGCCGGGTGGGTCGGTTTGGGTCGGCGTAATAGACGAGCAGCAGCGGCGTATGGCGGTATTTGGCGATTATGGGATGGCTGCGGCTGCAGCGGCGGGGGCTGAAGTCGGGCGTTTGGTAGTGGCGATACCCCGGCCAATAGTAGTTATGGCATTGCGGCAGGCAGTATTCGCTGCCGTCGAGAAAGCGCACCATACTCAGGGGAAAGCGGTGGCGGCGGTGTTGCAGATACACGGTATCGATGTCGTATGAGCTATACACCTGCTTCTCGGTGGCAAACAGAAACACGCGCAGGTTACCGATATACAGCTCGGATACTACGGCGCAGGCACCGTACTCCTTCTTCCACTCGGCCGGCGGCTTAGGCAGGCTGCGCAGGATTTCGGCTTCGGGGCTCTGGCGGCGATCGAACACCAGCACGGGATCGATACCGTATTTGGCCACTTTGTGATCATAAAAATCTTTAAATTTACTGATGATTTTCATAGCCTCACTCCCCACAGCCACCGCTGGTTTTATAAGTGAGCACCGGTTTGAGGCGAGCGATCGGCTCGATCAGGCCGGCCTGCCGCATGGCTTCGATGATGCTGTCGATGTTTTTGTAGGCCTGCGGGGCTTCTTCGTACACCAAAGCTTTGTCGGCGCACACCACGATGCTGCCGAAGGCAGTGCGGCGCAGGCTGTCGGCACTGTATTTGTGCGACAGGCGGCCTTTGCATTCGCCACGCTGCCATTTGCGGCCGGCGCCGTGGGCGAGTGAATTGAGGGCGATACTGCAATCGGCGGCCGGTTCGACCAGATAGCTGTAATCGCCGCGCGAACCGGGAATCAGCACCAAACCGCAGTCGGATGGCGTGGTGCCTTTGCGGTGCAACCAGCCGGTTTCGCCACCAATTTCAGTGTACTGCAGGAAGTTGTGGTGCACATCGAGCAGGCAGCGGCCTTCGGCGTGCCAACGCTCCAGCATACGCTCGGCAATCAACAGCCGGTTGGCACGGGCAAAAGCCAGCGCGTCGTTGTGTTCAGCCAAATAGGTAGCGGCTTCGGAGCTGTTTTCAGGTAGCCCTTGGTGGCCGTGTGCATCCACATGGCGACGCAAAATCTGCTGGCCAAGCCCACGCGAGCCGCTGTGCACGAGCAGCTGTAGGCAATCGGTATCGAAGTTTTCAGGTAGCCTTTCGGGGCGGTAAACGGTATCCACAGTTTGCAATTCGGCAAAGTGGTTACCACCGCCAATGCTGCCTAAGGCTACCTGAAAAGGATGCTGCGGCAAGATTTCGTTAATCCGTGCCTGCCAGCTTTCATCCAGCGACGCATCGATGCTGCCAAGCTGTTTGGCCAGCTTGGCGGGTTTGGCTTTGTATGCGGCCAAATCGGTTTGCCACAGCGCCATGCCACAGCCAATATCATTACCGATGAGCGCAGGGTAAAAATGGCCAAGGCTGAAAAATGCCGCGCCGATGGGATAACCGCGCCCGGCGTGCAAATCGGGCATACCGGCTACCCGGCGCATCTGCGGCAGGCGGGCAGTGGTTTGGAGTTGTTGGATGGCGTTGCCTTCAATCCAGGTGTTTGAATCGGCTATTAAAACAATGTTTTCAGAAATGATTTGGGGATTTTGTGTGCCCATAATGTACTTTCTTGCGGCGGATAAACCCATTTGCGCACAGTTCTGCCAAGCACGCGTAAATACGGTGGCAATAGCTTGAAACGGCAAATAAATTTATCCGCAGAATGCAAATGGCAGGCGCAACAAAGCAGCGCATTAAATGCAGTTTGCAAAATAATGAGAAAGCAGCCCGAAGCGGGCGGCACAGAAAAAGGGAATGGCCTTAGGCTTCTGAGCTGCAAAGGATTGAACGGAGGATTGAAGTGTACGGCATAGCCAGCTCCTTTCTTTGCAGTGGTGAATAAATAATGAAAACCCGCGCATAGTAGCGGCCGGATACTAGCTGAGGCAAGTGCATGGCAGAAAAGGCAGGAGGATTGTTGTATTTTTCCCGCACCATACCAGGTGTGGCAAACAATAAAAACCGGCTGTCTAATAGATTAGACAGCCGGTTTCGAATATGGCAATTAGCCCATGTTGCGCTCGGCGTTAATCAGAGAACGGCGAGCCAAAGCCAAGTTAGCTTTGCTTCTGTCCAATACAGAGTACAGGAACAGACCATCATGACGGGGCAGCGGACGCAATAGGTGATATTGAGTGCCCAAAGTCATCAGGATGTCTTCGATTTCATCTTTCAGGCCAAGCATCTGCATGGTTTTGTTTTTGGCACGCATCACCTCAGTGTTGCCTGCGGCGGCAATTTCCAAATCAATGGAAGGGCTACCACCACCGGCCAACAACATGCCGCTGGAGTAATCCACTACTGCGGCAGCCAGGGCGCCATCCACGTTCAGCATTTCCGCTACGGTTTTATCGTAATTCATTTTCTACAAGATCTCCACAAAAACAAAATAAAAACAAACAGTTCATACTTCCCGAAACTAATTCATACTCTCTATTTTGTAACTCAGGAAGGTTTGGCAGGCTTTATTATCCCAAAAATATCACCTACTTCTCTTAGTGAACCAAACTAGGCAGCTGGCTAGAAAAGCTTTTCTGCCATGTCCAACACTGAATCGCAGTATATGCCTTTTGCTTTTCAAAGTAAATATTAACACCGACATAATTGTATGCATTTGATACATAGCTGCTTCAAGCATATACGCTCAAGCCCCACACCCCTCTTTTCAACAGAAAAATAATCAATAAAAATCAAAAATCTACGCACAAAAAGCACTACCCATGCAGCCAATCTTTTTCACTACATAACACTATTTTTTCAGCTATTTTTTGTTTCAAACACACCGCACCCACCCTATTTCCGCTATCTAGCACAGCAAAGAAGACCTTTACACAACGCAGGCTTATAATCCTATTTTCCCTCTTTTTCAGGTAGCCTCACATGACACAACCCATCTGGCAAGCCGGGCGTTTCCGCATCGATTTATCCACGCCCAAAATCATGGGCATCATCAACCTCACCCCCGATTCCTTCTCCGACGGCGGCACCTACTCCCGCAGCAGCAGCGCCGCCCTCGCCCATGCCGAACGCCTGCTGACCGAAGGCGCACACATTCTTGATATCGGCGGCGAATCCACCCGCCCCGGTGCCGCCCACGTCTCCCCCGAAGAAGAATGGGCACGGCTGCAACCCATCGTGAGCGAAATCATCAAATGGGACGTCCCCCTCAGCGTGGACACCCGCCGCAGCACCATCATGCAACGCCTGCTCGGTAATGGCCTGGCCGACATCATCAACGACGTATCCGCCCTAGAAGACAGCGGCGCCATCGAACTGCTCGCCGCCCACCCCAACACCGGTATCTGCCTGATGCACATGCAGGGTTTGCCCGAAACCATGCAAAACAACCCGCAATACCAAGATGTGGTGGCCGAAGTAGCAGGCTACCTGAAAGCCCGTGCCCAAACCTGCCAAGCCGCCGGCATCCGCTCCGAACGCATCGTGCTCGACCCCGGCATCGGCTTTGGCAAAAACCTCCAGCACAACATCCAACTCATGCGCCACCTGCCCGATTTGCAAGCACAAACTGATCTGCCCCTACTCATCGGCGTATCGCGCAAACGCATGATCGGCGAAATCACCGGCGAGACCGACCCCACACAGCGCATCCACGGTAGCGTAGCCGCCGCCCTCTATGCCGCCGAACGCGGCGCCGCGATCCTGCGCGTGCACGACGTGAAAGCCACCGCCGACGCATTGAAAGTGTGGCAGGCTTTGCACTAGGCTGTTGCGGCATTAAAAAAGCTACCTGAAACTGTTTTAGCTCTGTGAGTTTCTGCAGAGCTAAAACAGTTTCAGGTAGCCTTTGCATCAGCCCTGCCTATTGCAAGCCTAGTATCGGCTTGAAGGTGTGCTGAATAGCGAGGAAGTCATCGAAGGAGAGCAAGGGGTTGTCGTTGAAGATGATGTACACCCCGTCGGCTAGCGGGCGCACATCGGGCACTTTCCCGACAAGGCGGCGGATGACTTCGTCGCGGTCATAACCCAAGGCGGTTTGGCACAGGTCGTTATCCCAATAACAGGCGGGACTGAGGGTGTAGATATTGTTGCGGCCATTGGGGGTGATGCCACGGGCTCTTAAATCGTTGTAGGCAGGAACTAAGGAAATAGAAAAGCCGCTGGAATCAAAAGTCGGCGATTCGCCCGGGCGATACCCTTCCTCATAATAAATAGCGTAGTCCACGTAGTAGTTCTCTGCTACTCGTGGTTCAATAATTTCAATTACTTGTGGGAAATTGGTACAAATCACATCATGGAAGTTTACTTTTTTATATTCAGGTTTAAATTCATACCATAATCTATCTATCCCACTGAAATAATTGTCATCCTTCCAACGGCCATAATCAATACGCCTTGTATATTCATATCTTTGATAAACCCTAGGCGTATCAGGGTGTTTATACTGCACATACGGCATCGGTTGCTCATGATGTGGCATTTTAAGGCTGTTTAAATCTACTCCCTTTAGCCCAAACGGTGCATCAATATGGCAGAGTCGTTCTAATAGATAGCGGTGACGGCTTTCAAATGGTTCATTTATATCCGCAATCCTAAATGTTCTGAAAAAAAGACTCTTAATCTCTTCCATTATTTATTTCCCTTTCAACACCTATTATCCCACCTCAGGCTACCTGAAAACTGCCCGCTATATGGGAAACAGCCCTGCGCGGCTCTTTCAGGTAGCCTTTCCTCATATCAAGTAACCCACTGTTAATCCTCCCCCTCCCTCGGCGGCACGGGTGCGAACCAGCCCACCAGCAGGAGCAGCAGCCCCACGCCGATAAACGACACGATGCGGGCGATGCCGCCGCTGCCGCCCAGTTCCACCGTAAACAGCTTCAACACCACCACGCCCATCAGCCCGGCGCCGGCCATCCAGCGGATGCGCCGCCCCAAGCGGTGGCCGGACACCATCAGGCCGATGGCGGTGGCCGCCCACACGATCGACAGCGCCGCCTGCAGGCCGAAGGAAGCCATGATGCCGTGCAGCGTCCACTCCACGCCCATATAGAAATACCACAGGCGCAACACCGCGCCGCTCACCAACGTGAGGCCGAGCAGCACCGATCCGGCCAGGTGCAGCCGCAGGCCCTCGCTTTCCAGCTCGAATTCTTCCTGCCACAAATCAACGCAGCGCAGCCACAGCGCCCCCACCAACAGCCCGGCCAAATCCATCGGATTGAGCAGCGGCAGGTAGGTGAAGGGTTGCACAGTGCGCGGCTCGAGCGCATTGTTTGCCACCAGCCACATCAGTGCGTAGCCGCCGCACAGCAGCGAGCAGGCAGCCGCATACGGCCGCAACCCGGCTTTGCCGCGCCCCAGATAAAACAGCAGCCACAGTGCCAGCGGCAGTGCCAGCCAGCCGATTTGCCCCCACACGCCGCCCAGTATTTCGCCGGCGAGGATGCCGCAGAAGGCGGTGGCCGAAGCCGCCCACAGCGCAAACGCCGCCATGCCCCAGCCGCGTTCGGTATCGTGCGAACGGAAGTCTTGCAGGCGCAAAATCCATACCAATAGGGCAGCCAAGGCCAGGTGCATGAGGCTACCTGAAAGCGCGTGCGCCACCAAATCGGCGCGGCTCAATCTACTAAACAACAGCATGGCGTTCGGAATCAGCAGCGGCACCAGCACAAGCGCGGCGCGCCTGCCCTGCCGCCAATCGAGCAGCCAGGCTGCCGCCGTCCACAACGCGAAGGGCAGCGGCAAAGTCCACAACAGGGCGCCGCCAACCAGGCTCTCCGGCAGATGGTGCAGCAGGTTTACCGAAGAGAGGATCGTGCTTAAGAATGCCAGGTCGAGCAGCAGCCAGCCGACAGCTTGGTGCAGCAATAGGCTGAGCGGGCGGGCGGTGTCGCGTTGCTGCCTGCCGCGCCTGTTTTTGCTGCGCAGCGGTGCACTGGATTCATTTTCAGGTAGCCATTCATCGCCCTGGCGGTGCAAAGCGTAGGCCGCCGCACCCAGCAATATCGCGGCGGCAAAGCAGCAGATGGTGGACAGCCAATCTTCCCCGGCGGACACAACCGCCAACAGCAACAACACCAGCATGCCCCAGCTTGCTGCGGCCACGGCAAACAAGCCGCCGCCGGGCAGCCAGGCGGATTCGTCTGCCTCATCGGCATTCCCGTCTGCACCGCCTTCATCGGAGGGGCTACCTGAAAGCGCAGCCAGCGGGTTGGGCTCAAACGCATCCTGCAACACCGCCTGCATCCGTACTGCCGCCCAAGCCAATGCGGCCAAAGCCACCATGGCCCAATGGCGCGGCAGGCACATCAGCGGTAGCAGCCCCGCGAGCAGCAGGCCTGCGCCTAAAGCCCCGCGCTGGGCGCAGCTTTCCCAATAGGCCGAACCACGACAGCGCCAACGCAGCCAAGCTGCATACATGGCCAAACCGGCCGAGGCCGCCGCCAATGTCGGCACCAGCGGGCCGGCGAGCAGCGGCACACCTTCTTCGCTCACAATCCGCCAGCCCAAGTCGCCGCCAAACAGCAATGCGCCCAGCGACAGCGCATACACCACCACCGCCAAAAACCGCGTGTGCGGTCGCTGCTGGCGCAGGGCAAACACATACACCAACCCGGCCTCCAGCGACCACAGCGCCACCGTGGCCGCCTGCTCGAAGGCCAGCGGCACCGCCAGGGTGGCGAACACGAGCGAAAGCGCCGCCAAAGCCTGGCGCAAAAGCGGAAAATCGCGGCTGCCGGTAAACACCCCGGCCAACAGGGCATACACCGCAGCAAAACCCAACGCCGCACCCGCCGCCCAATGGCCGCCCTCGGGCAGCATATGGTATTGCAGCACAAACGCCGACACGGCCGAGCCGAACAGCAGCGTGCCGTCTATCGCGCCGATAGTCATGCCGTGGCGTACCAAACTATCAATCAGTTCGTCCAACCCAGCGTTATCCGGCACGGCTGCCTCATCGGCCTCATCGCGCCGGTGCAGCGCGTAGAGGCAGGCCAAGAGCGTGTAGAGCAGCCAGTGGAAAATCAGGAAAGGCTCGGTGCTGGCGAAATATTCGCCCCTGTATTCCGAAGATCCCCACATCACGGCAATAAACAGGCTGCCGATAAAGCCGATAAGGTTCAGACTACGCCAAGTTTTGAAGCGGGCAATCGCCGCCACACCGGTGTTGAGCAGCGCCAGATAAGTGAACAGCACCACATAGCTGCCGCTGCCATCGCTCACCAAAATCGGCGCGGCCAAACCGCCGATAAGCGCCACCTGCGCCATGATTTTCGCATCCTGCCGCACCGCCAGCGCCGCCATCGCGCACACCAGCCCCACCATCAGCATAAAAGCCGTGCCCGCAGACAAAAGCGGGTGCAGCTTCACCGCCGCCAGTGTGGTCAGATACATCACCGCCATGCCGAAGCCCTGCAAAATCAGGCCGTATTCGCGGCGGCGGCGTTGCAAAAACCAACCCGACACGGCAGCCGCCAAACCCGAGCCCATCACGCCCAGATAGCGCATTTCAATCGGCACATGAATCCGCTCCGAAGCAAAGCGCAGCAGGAACACCAGCCCCAAAAACAGTACCACCACGCCGGTTTTCAGCAGCAGGTTGCCGTGCATCAGCCAATCGATCAGCGGGGCAAATGCACTTTCCTCCTCCCGCTCGGCCGGGCGGGCAACGCGGCGCCGCTGGGCGGATTGGGCGGTCGAGGATTGGGCTGCCGTTTGAGCTTGGCTGTGCGCCGCCAGCGCTGCTTGAGCCGGAGTGCGGGCAGGCGTTTGGATAGCGGTTTGCGCCGCTCCCCGTTTGCGGATTCTCACCGTGCCCGGGCGGCTTCCCGGCATCACACCATGTTCCTCAACAGCCGCTTCAGGCTGCCGTGCGGCAGGAGCAGGCTGCGCTGCCGTAGCAGGCGGCACATTTCCCCCCGCTGCCGAAGCAGCAGCCGTGAGGCTACCTGAAAATACAGGCGCGGCAGGTTGTTCGAATGTGGATTGGCTAGATTGACCAGATTGGGCAGGCAGCGGATGCACCGCCGCTTCTGCAGGTTGGGAATGGGCGGCCAGATGGGCCGATTGGGCCGGGCCGGCTGCCGCAGAAGGAATGGCATCAAACGCAGCAACACTCGGCTGCGGCGCGCTCGCAGCAGCGGAAGTGGGCACGTTCGGGTTGTATGGCCAGCCGCTGAAATCGGGCTGCGCCGCACTGGGCGCATTGGGCTGAAGCCCGGCCTGCCCAAGGTGTTGAGGCACAGCCTGCTCGCTTTGGCGCAGCTCGCTACTTTCACTTTCAGCCAGCCTTTGCTCCCGCAGGGGCTGGCGGCGGCGCAGCTGTTCCACTTCTTTCTGCAGGCGCGACAGCTGTTCGACCATCTCCTGCTGCTGCATCCTCGTTTGGAACAGCATCACCACAAAAGCACCGAACATCAGCAGCAATAAGGTTACGACAAAAGCCATATTACACCTCGTTTGGGCAGGCAGCCCGCAGTCTACCTGAAAGTGGACACAGCGGGCTTCGCCAAAATAGTTTGATTAGATTATTTACTTGGATGGATTATAGCGGTATCTGGTGGCGGCGGGGAATGCGGCAAAATGTCCGCCCAAAAATTTTCAGGTAGCCTCTTGCGGGAAGGCTACCTGAAAAGGTTAAACAAAACATTTCGATGTGGACACTATTAAGCTGCCCCTGCTTGCCATACGCTCAACCTTGCCCGGCTTCTCCCGCAGTGTGCCGGTTGTGTACGCGTTTGCCGTGGATGCTCAGATTACCGGCGGCGAAGTCGGCCACGGCTTGCGGCAGCAGCTGGTGTTCGATTTTCAGCACGCGTGCGGCCAGGGTGTCGGCGGTGTCGGAATCGTATACGGGCACGGCGCCTTGGGCGATGATGGGGCCACAATCGAGCTCGGCGGTAACGAAGTGTACGGTGCAGCCCGCGAGGCGGCAGCCTTCGTCGATGGCGCGTTGGTGGGTGTGCAGGCCGGGAAAGGCGGGCAGCAGGGAGGGATGAATATTGATGGTTTGATTGGCGAAGCGGCTGCAAAACTCGGGCGGAAGAATGCGCATATAGCCGGCAAGCAGCACAAGGTCGGGCGCGTGGCTGGCCACGAATTCCAGCATGGCTTGGTTGAAATCGGCGCGGCTGGGGAAGTCTTTGGGATTGAGGGCGGCGGTATGGATGCCCTGCTCTGCCGCCCAGGCCAGCCCGGGGGCTTGGGGATTGTCGGAGAGCACGGCGGCGATGTGCAGATTGGGGATATTGGCTTGCACCACGGCCTGCATATTGCTGCCGCGGCCGGAAATGAGGATGACGGTTTTGGTCATGGCGGAGTAGTTGGAAAAGTGGTTGAGATATGTTTCAGGTAGCCTGTGCGATGACAAGCAAGGCTACCTGAAAATCTTAGAGGCAATTAGCCCAGCCGCATCATTTCGATTTGCTCGAGGCTGCGGCCGAGGAAGCGTTCGCCGATGGTTTGGAAGCGCAGGGGGATGTCGCTCACATAGAAATGGTAGTCGGCGGGGGTTTGGCTGGGGTTAAGCAGGCCGGCCTCGGCAAGGGCGGCGGCGGTGGCTTCGGCGGTGGTGAGCGCGGAATCCACCAGCGCCAGATGCGGGGCTTCGCTTTGCAGCAGGGGTTTGAGCAGGGGGTAGTGGGTGCAGCCGAGCACGAGGGTGTCGATGTCTTCGGCGAGCAGCGGCTTGAGGTATTCGCGCACGGTGAGGCGGGTAACTTCATGCTCAAGCCAGCCTTCTTCCACCAGCGGCACCAGCAGCGGGCAGGCTTGGGAAGGCACGCGCGCCTGCGGGTTTTGCGCGTGGATGGCGCGGGCGTAAGCGTTGGAATTGACGGTGGTGGACGTGGCAATGATGCCGATACGGCCGTTGCGACTGGTAGCCAGTGCGGCTTGCGCACCGGCGGCAATCACGTCGAGCACGGGCATACCGCCGGCGGTTTGCCGCACTTTGGCACCGGCCACGGCGGCGATGGTATTGCAGGCAATCACCAGTGCTTTCACGTCGTGCTGCATTAAGAATTCAACGATTTGCGCGGTGTAGGTTTCGATAGTGCTGCGCGATTTCACGCCGTAGGGCACGCGGGCGGTGTCGCCGAAATAAACGATGTTTTCATTGGGCAGCCGCTCCATCAGCGCGCGCACCACGGTGAGCCCGCCGACGCCGGAATCGAATACGCCGATGGGGCGCTGCGTGAGGCTGTTCGGTTTCATGTTGCTGGTTTGCTGTTGCAGGAAAAGGCGTATTGTACACGCGCGGCGGATAAGCGAAAGGCTACCTGAAATCTTTGTATCGATTTTCAGGTAGCCTTTTGAGCTGAATCAGCCTTATTGCGGCTCGTGATCGTGCTGCTCCAGCAGGCGGGTTTCTTCGCGCTCCTCTTGCGGGCGTACGGTTTCAAACTCGCCGTCGATGATGTCGCCGTCCGCACCATAGCCGGAAGATCGGTAGTTCTGCCCCATCTGATTTGGCCGCACCGCCGCCGGGCCGCCCTTAATCGGCAGCATCAGCACCAAGGCCAAAGCAGTGGACACAAAACCGGGCGACATCAACAGCAGCGCCGCCACAATATAACGCAGCGGCCACAGCAATTGGTAAAACGACACCTCGCCCCGGCTATTAAACAGCGATCCGGCCAGCATCACCGAAGAAAAACCCAGGTTGCGCAGCATCACCATCCCGGCCATAAACGACAACACCATCAGCAAAAGCGTGGGCATCCCGCCAAGCCGCTCAGCCACCATCACAATCGAAGCCGCTTCCGCCCCCGCCAACAGCAAGAGCCAAATTCCAAGGTAACGCATCGTTTTTTTCCTTTTCAAACAAAGAAATAATTTTAGCTTCGCAGCAACTCAACACCAAAGCATCGTTTTAAAGAAATTCGTTCCGCTTATTTTAGCGAAATTCGCTCCACTCTTTTTCAGGTAGCCTACAAGCTTCAGCAAGCGTAACATTCGGTTTTTGCATCCGACACTGGGAAACATCATGACCGCCGAACAAATATACCGGCAATGGCACGAAGCCGCCAAAAGCCGCAACACCGCCGCCCTGCTCGCACTGTATCACGAAGCAGCCGAGCTCGAATCGCCCCTGGTGCCCATCATCCTTAATCAAAACAGCGGCGTGCTGCATGGCAAAGCCGAAATCGGCCGCTTCCTCGAAGAAGGCACCCGCCGCCGCCCCAACGAATTGGTGCGCTGGTATCGCAGCGGTCAATACCTTGCCAGCGGCGACCTCCTCGTGTGGGAATACCCGCGCCAAACGCCCGATGGCGAGCAAATCGACATTTTAGAGCTGATGCAGCTCAAAGACGGCCTCATCTGGCGCCACCGCATCTACTGGGGCTGGTTCGGCACACAGATGCTGATTCAATCGGCGCTATCCAAAGCTTAAGCCTTAGGGCACAACGGCCATCCCTATATCTGCCCGCCATACATAAAATCAAGCGGGTATTTTGCAAAGTTTTCCCAAGCCCACTGCATTCAAAGGCTACCTGAAAGAGTCAGCCTCCATACAACTCAAACATAGCGAAACACAGCTTTTATGAAGCTAAAATAGAAACCGCGAATGGGTCGTCTGCTGGGTTATCGTGCCAAATATATTCGCAATGTGCAGCAATCACCTCCGCCTGTGCGCGACCGTAGTAATCTGCAATGAAACCAAGCGTCATATCCATCCCTGCCGATACGCCAGAAGAGGTGTAAAGCCGGCCAGCGGCCACCCAACGCGCAGCAGGCTGCCAATCCACCAGCCTGCCCACGCTGCGTACCCAATCAAAAGCCTGTTTATTGGACGTGGCAGGCAAACCATCCAATCGACCACTAGCCGCTAGCAGCGCTGCACCAGTACACACTGACAAACAACAAGCAGCCTGATCCAGCCACACGCCCAAATCACGCAGAAAAACCATATCTTGCACCAGCGGCCGTGTGCCCTGCCCGCCCGGCACCAGTAAGATACTATTTTCAGGTAGCCTATCCAGCCGCTGTGTCTGTACAACAAAACCCTGCCGGCTAGCCACCATACCGCCGCCATGCGACGCATAATGCAGCCTAGTTTGCGGTAGGCGGAACAAAAACTCCACCGGCCCCATTAAATCTAACGTTTCGTATTGCTCAAATAGCAAGCAATAAATATTGGTTGCGGCCTGCGGATTGAATACAGAAGACATAGCCCTCTCCTCGCGCTATATTTTGCAAACAGCCACATCATACCCTGTTCGCACCAACACCGCCCGACCAGCCGGTTTGTTTACCTGCCGTTTCCTATAGTATGATAGAAGCACTTCTTTACAGCACACTTGAGCACATGGCAAATTTGCTTAGCTCACACCCGCTGTATCTTTCATTTTTCAGGTAGCCCAGCTGCCCCATCACACGGAGCGCTTCATGAAATTCTCTTCCGCCTGCACCGCCCTCTTATGCACCGCCCTCATGGCCGCCTGCGCTGGCCCCTCCTCCGGCGATCAATACTACCGCGTGCAGCGCGGCGACACGCTCTACCGCATCAGCCGACGTTTCAACCAACCCGTCTCCCGCCTAATGGCCTGGAACAACCTGAAAAACTCCTCCCAGCTCGAAGTGGGCCAACGATTGCGCGTGGGCAGCGGCACCAACCGCAGTACATCCGCCAGCAATACGCTCAACCGCACAGTAACACGCACCCCGGCCGAGCGTACCAGCGCCGCACCCAGCAGCCTGCAATGGCCGGTGCGGGGCGAAATCATCACCCAGTTTAACGGCTCCTCCAGTAAAGGCATCGACATCGCCGGCAGCACCGGCACCCCGGTGAAAGCCGCCGCCCCCGGCCGCGTGAGCTACGTGGGCGAAGGCATCCGCGGCTACGGCAAACTCATCCTCATCAACCACACCGGCGGCATGCTCACCGCCTACGCGCACAACAGCCAAATCAGCGTGCGCGAAGGCCAGCAGGTATCCGCCGGGCAAACCATCGCCACCATGGGCAGCAGCGGCACCGACCGCGTGAAACTGCACTTCGAAGTGCGCGTAAACAACCGAGCCGTCAATCCGATGGATTATCTGCCGAAATAAACGTTTGGCACATATAAAGGCTACCTGAAACAAGCTCCGCGCATTGCTGCGAAGCTCATGTTCAGGTAGCCTTTTGCTTTACATCCACTATCGCTTCAAAGCCAACACCAACACCCCGCCGGCAATCATCGCAATCCCCAGCCATTCCTGCGCTGCCGGCCGCTCCTTGAGAAATACCACCGCCATCAGCGCCACCAGCACGATGCTGAATTTATCCACCGGAGCCACCTTGGAAGCCTCGCCCATCTGCAAAGCCTTGAAATAAGCCAGCCAAGAAGCCCCCGTGGCCAGGCCGGAAAGAATCAGAAACGCCCAGTTGCGCCCCGAAAAACCACCCACCCCCTGCCATTTGCCGGTGTAGCTCAAAAACGCTGCCAAAGCCGCAATGATCACCAATGTGCGGATAAAGGTGGCGAAATCCGAATCGATGCCCTGCAAACCCAACTTGGCAAAAATCGCCGTGAGCGCTGCGAAAAAGGCCGAAGCTAAAGCCCAATAGAGCCAAGCGTTTGAGGCCATGATGATTACTCCTTATTTGTGGAAATCGACAGCGTTGGTTTACACTTTCGGCTTTTGCTTGAAGACCTGGTTGAGCATCTATCCGGCATTGTCAAGAATGTCGATAGACACGGGAAATCCTTTCTGTTCTTGATAATGGTGGATAGATGCTTAAAAATCATTTAAGCAAAAACAAAAGCCATCTGCTTCAGAAAAAGTGTAAACAACGCTATCGATTTCCTACACTTAGATAAATTTCAAATAACGGGCTACCTGAAAACCAAGAACAGCAGTTTTCAGGTAGCCTTTTCCTGCTTTTTCAGTTCATCCATATCGATAAAACCACAGTCAGGCAAACCGCTTGCCTCCGAAATTTCGGCGCGCAGCGCGGCGGCTTCCGGGCTGTCAGCGGCAGGCGCGCGGCGTTGCAGCCAGCAAAACTTCCGTCCCTGCCGCCGTGCCGGCTGCCAATTCAGCGTCAACGCCCCGTCCGAATCCGCACGCAGCAGCACCGTGCGCAGCTCGTCCGTTCCGCCGAAGATGCTAACGCCCATATAGCTGGCCACGCCGAAAAATTCCGCCAGCACGTAATTCTCCACCCGTTCCCCGCCCCAAAACCGCCGCCGCACAACGCACACAGCCCGTTCACTCAACTGAACCGCCAGAGGCCGCGCCAGCCATTCTATCCGCCAGCGCCATACCCAACCCAACACAGCATACACGCACAGCCCGCCCATAAAATACGGATTGAGACCAAACCACCAAGCCGCGCCGAAACACAGCGCCTGCACCGCCACCGCCCCGAAAAACCCGCGCATATCTGGCTTCCGCGCCGCACGGGCAGACCACAACACTTCCGAATCCATATCGCCTCCTTTAAAGTTTCAGCCAGCCTGAGGATGCAATTATATATCACCCGCCCAACGCCCACTGCATTACCATCTTCCGCCCAATCCGCTACAATACTACCCGTTTTCCCATATTCAAAAGGACTTCCCATGAACAGCCTATTGCGCCGCAGCCTCGGCATCTCCCTGCTCACCTTGTCTCTTTCTGCCTGTGGCCTTCTCGGCGGCAGTGGTTCGCAAACCCCTTCCCGCCAGCCGCTCACCGCCACCCGCAAGCCCCAAGCCGTTATCGGCCTGGCCCTGGGCGGCGGCGCATCCAAAGGCTTCGCCCATATCGGCGTGATTAAGGTGTTGGAAGAAAACAATATCCCCGTGAAAATCGTTACCGGCACCAGCGCAGGCGCCCTGGTGGGCAGCCTCTACGCCTCCGGCATGAACGCCCCCCGCCTGCAGCGTGAAGCCGAAAACCTGCAACGCGCCGATTTGGTAGATTTAACCCTCTCCACCAGCGGCTTTATCCGCGGCGAAAAACTGCAAAACTACATCAACCGCCAAGTGGGCAACCGCCCCATCCAAAACCTGCCACGCAAATTCGCCGCCGTGGCCACCGAATTCGACTCCGGCCGCAGCGTGGTATTCCGCAGCGGTAATACCGGCCAGGCCGTGCGCGCCTCCGCCAGCATCCCCAACGTCTTCCAGCCCGCGGTAATCAACGGCAAACGCTATGTGGACGGCGGCCTCACCGCCCCCGTACCCGTATCCGCCGCCCGCCAGATGGGCGCCAACGTGGTGATTGCGGTGGACATTTCCGCCAAGCCCGCCCGCATCAGCCAAAGCGGCTTCTTCTCCTACCTCGACCAAAGCCTCAACATCATGAGCACGCCCGCGCTGAACAGCGAGCTGGCCAAGGCCGACGTGGTGATCAAACCGCAAGTGCAGCACCTCGGCGCCGTGGGCGGTTTCGATGAAAAAGCCCACGCCATCAAGCTTGGCGAAGACGCCGCCCGCGCAGCCCTGCCGCAAATCCGCGCTGTGTTGCAGCGCTACCAAGTGCATTGATGCCCATGCAAAAGGCTACCTGAAAATTTCAGCCCCGCAGAAGCCCGCCAAGCTCGTTTTCAGATAACCTCTTCAGCCCAGCCCGCCAGCATCAAAAGGCTGGCTGAAACCCTACCACCCCATGCCGCACAATGCTGTTGCGCAAGGCCGGCTATTTTTCAGGTAGCCCATATCCCGATTGGGGCTACCTGAAAAATTTCCCCTTTAAAAAAACAACCCGCCGCACACCCATGTTCACCCTATTCCTCCCCGGCCTCAACTGGCCGCAGCCCGAAGAACTCCCCAGCCTGCACACCCCCGCCCTCAACCGCCTGCTGCGTTTCGGCCGCTTCCAAGCCGCCCCCGCCGCACCTGCCGATTTCTGCTTCACCCACCTCGGCGTGCAGCTCAACCACCTATTCGCCGAACCCTATGCCTTCGCCAGCCCCCTACACCAGCAACTCGGCCTGCACAGCGCCCAGCTGCAAAGCAGCGGCCTAGCAATCAGCCCCGAAGAAGCCGAAGTGCTGTGCCACGGCCTCAACGCCTTCTGCGGCGAAGACGGCTGGCAGTTCGCCCCCCTCTCCCCCGAGCTGTGGAGCATCCGCCTGCCCCGCCCCGCCGCCTGGCAAGCCCCCTGCATCCTCAACATCGCCGGCCAACACGCCGACCTGCCCCAAGCTGTCGGCCCCCAGCACGGTCAATGGCTGCAACGCCAAACCGAAATCCAAATGTGGCTGCACGAACACCCCGTCAACCAGCGCCGCCAAGCCGAAGGCAGGCTCCCCATCAACGCCCTCTGGCTATGGGATGAGATGCCCGACACCCATGCCGAGCCCCCCTCCCTAATCGGCAGCAACAGCCCCTGGGCCGCCTACAGCCGCAGCCCGCAAATCCGCCCCGCCCCCGTCAGCCTCCCCGATTGGCAAGCTAGCTCCGCCGAGAGCCAAACACCAATCGAACACAGCGCCCTCTATCTCGACGAACTGCAACAAGCCGCCGAACTGGGCAACCTGCACGCCTACGCCCACACCCTGCAACAATGGGACGAACGATTCTTCGCCCCCCTGTGGCACGCCCTACAACGCAAACACCTCCCCGCCGCCCGCCTCCTCACCGACGGCGAACACGGCGGCAGCCTCGAAATCCGCGCCCGCAGCGGCTGGGCATTCTGGAAACCCAAACGCCGCTTCAGCGGCCGCTTAGACGGCATGAGTAAATAAAAAAGCTACCTGAAAGCGCAGCTTCAACGGAGTTAAAACTCACTGCATTCGCTTTCAGGTAGCCTTTGTTCAAACCTGCTTCACATCTTCCCGGTGCTGCCGAAGCCGCCTTCGCCGCGTGAGCTCTGGGCAAATTCTTCCACCACTTTAAACTGCGGCTGCAGCACGGGCACGATCACCATTTGTGCCACGCGTGCCATCGGTTCGATGGTGAACGTTTCGCTGCTGCGGTTCCACAATGAAATCTTGAGTTCGCCCTGATAGTCGGAATCGATCAGGCCGACCAAGTTGCCCAGCACGATGCCGTTTTTGTGGCCGAGGCCGGAGCGCGGCAGCAGCATGGCGGCGTAGGCCGGGTCGGCCAGATGGATGGCTATACCGGTGGGCACAAGATAGGTGCTGCCGGGCGGGAGCTCTACGGCTTCGTCCAAACAGGCGCGCAAATCTAGGCCGGCGGCACCGGGAGTGGCGTAATGCGGCAGGTGTTCTTGCATTTTGGGGTTAAGGATTTTAAGTTCGACTGTGGGTTGCATGGTTATCTCGATAAAGATTTGAATTTTAATGTGAATAAATTTTCAGGTAGCCTTCACGCTCCTGCAGCAGGCTACCTGAAAATATAACTGCGCTACTGCTTAGGGCATCAGCATGCCGCCGTTCACGTGCAGGGTTTGGCCGGTGATGTAGCGCGCCTGCTCGGAGGCGAGGAACAAAACGGCGGCAGCCACATCGTCTGCTTCACCAAACTTGCCCAGCGAAGTTTGGGCGGTGAAGGCCGCACGGACTTCTTCCGGCAGGGCTTGAGTCATGGCGGTATCGATGAAGCCGGGGGCGACGCAGTTTACGGTGATGCCGCGGCTGCCCACTTCGCGCGCGAGGGATTTGGAGAAGCCGATCAGGCCGGCTTTGGCGGCGGCGTAGTTACTCTGCCCGGCATTGCCCATAGTGCCCACCACGGAGGTGATGCTGATAATGCGGCCGCTGCGCTGCTTCATCATGCCGCGCAACACGGCTTTGCTGGCGCGGAACACGGATTTAAGGTTGACCTGCATGATCTCATCCCACTCTTCTTCTTTCATGCGCATCAATAGGTTGTCGCGGGTGATACCGGCATTATTTACCAAGATATCCAACTTACCAAACTCTTTTTCGATGTCGGCAATCAAATTTTCGATGCTGTTTTCTTCAGTGATTTGCAACACGCGGCCATGCCCCTGCCATTGTGCCAAGCGCTGGCCAACGGCAGCCGCGCCTGCTTCGCTAACGGCCGTGCCGATCACCGTTGCCCCGGCTTGCGCCAGCGTGTCGGCAATGGCCGCGCCGATACCGCGCGAGGCGCCGGTCACCAAGGCGATTTTCTGAGAGAGATTTTGAGTAAGCATATCGGGATTCCTTTTAAGTGGGAAATAGGGTTTCAGGTAGCCCCGAGGGGTTTGAGGCTACCTGAAAATTAATGGGCGGCGATAAATGCGTCCACTGCTTCCTGCGAAGTGAGCGCGGCGCACACGGCGGCTTTATCGATGCGTTTGGCCAAGCCGGCCAGCACTTTGCCCGGACCGCATTCGGCGGATTCGGTAATGCCTTCGCGCACAAGGAGCGCCACGGTTTCCGTCCAGCGCACCGGGCTGTACAGCTGGCGCACCAGCGCGTCTTTGATTTGCACGGGGTCGGTGTAGGAGGCCACGTCCACGTTGTTGATCACGCGGATTTGCGGCGCGTTCAATGCCACGTTTTGCAGGGCGGCGGCCAGTTTTTCGGCGGCAGGCTTCATCAGGCTGCAATGAGAGGGAACCGATACAGGCAGCGGCAGCGCACGTTTGGCACCGGCTTCTTTGGCCGCGGCCATGGCGCGTTCCACCGCAGCGGCATCACCGGCAATCACCACTTGGCCGGGCGAATTGAAGTTCACCGCCTCGGCCACCTGCCCTTGCGCGGCGGCGGCGCAGATTTGGCGCACGGCATCGTCTTCCAGCCCCAAAATGGCGGCCATCGCGCCCTGCCCTTGCGGCACGGCCGACTGCATCAGCTCGGCACGCAGGCGCACCAGGCGCACGGCATCGGCGAAATCCAGGCTGCCCCCGGCCACCAGCGCGCTGTATTCGCCCAGGCTGTGCCCGGCCACGGCGGCAGGGGTTTTGCCGCCCGCCTCAAGGTAGGCGCGGTAAGTGGCCACGCCTGCGGCCAGCATCAAGGGCTGGGTGTTGACGGTTTGGCCGATGAGCGCGGCATCTTCGCCGTTCATCATCGCCCACAAATCCTCGCCCAGCGCGGCAGAGGCCTGCTCAAAGGTTTGGCGCACAACGGACACGCTGTCGAAACCGGCCATCATGTTCAGGCTCTGCGAGCCTTGGCCGGGAAAGAAAAAGGCAAAAGACATGGGGTTTCCTTATCTTATTGAAAAATATCTTGTTGGGAACAGTAGCAGGCTACCTGAAAATGCCTGATTGCGTTTTCAGGTAGCCTTTTAAAGCAATGGCAGCAAAAGAATTAAATTCCATTCATCTAATATTTTGATTAATCAAAGTTAGAATGAACGTACCGATTATTCTGATTTCTTCATTTACTTGGTTAGAACAGGATACTCAAACAGGCTACCTGAAAAACAGCATGCCGTATTTTCAGGTAGCCTCTCAAATCAGCGCCCGTGGTAGTTCGGCGCTTCTTTGGTAATCTGCACATCGTGCACGTGCGATTCGCTCATGCCGGCGGCGGTGATTTCCACAAACTCGGCCTTTTCGTGCATTTCGGCAATATTGGCGCAGCCCAAATAGCCCATGCTGGAGCGCAGACCGCCCACCAGCTGGTGGATGATGTTCACAATCGGGCCTTTATACGGCACGCGGCCTTCGATGCCCTCGGGCACGTATTTGTCGGTGCTGTCTTGTTTGTCTTGGAAATAGCGGTCGGACGAGCCTTGGCTCATCGCGCCCAGCGAGCCCATGCCGCGATAGGATTTGTAGGAGCGGCCTTGATAGAGCTCGATTTCACCCGGCGCTTCGTCTGTGCCGGCAAACATGCCGCCCAGCATCACGGTGGAGGCACCTGCGGCCAGGGCTTTGGCCACGTCGCCGGAGAAGCGGATGCCGCCGTCGGCAATCAGCGGCACGCCGGTGCCTTGGAGCGCTTCGGCCACGTTGTGAATTGCCGTCAGCTGCGGCACGCCCACGCCGGCCACGATGCGGGTGGTGCAAATCGAGCCCGGGCCGATGCCCACTTTCACTGCGTCTGCCCCGGCCGCCACCAAATCGCGCGCCGCCTGTGCGGTGGCAATATTGCCGCCGATAACTTGCACTTGCGGGAAGTGTGCCTTCACCCAACGCACCCGATCCAAAACGCCTTGGCTGTGGCCGTGTGCGGTGTCCACCACAATCACGTCCACCCCGGCAGCCACCAAGGCGGCTACGCGTTCGTCGGTTTCCGGGCCCACGCCCACCGCCGCGCCCACGCGCAAGCGGCCGTCTTGGTCTTTATTGGCATAGGGGAATTCGGTGGTTTTCAAAATATCGCGCACCGTGATCAGGCCTTTGAGCTCGTCTTGGGCGTTCACAACCAAAACGCGCTCGACCTTATGCTGATGCATCAGTTCGCGCGCGTCTTCAATGCTGGTGCCTTCGGGCACGGTAACCAATTCGGCCCGGGGCGTCATAATGGCAGACACCGGCTGGTCGAGGCGGGTTTCAAAGCGCAAATCGCGGTTGGTAACCAAACCCACCAGCTTGCCGTCCTGCACCACCGGCAGGCCGGACATTTGCCGCTTGCGCTGTGCGCGCATTTCCAACAGCTGGCCAACCAACATTTCCGGCGCAATCGTTACCGGGTCTTTCACCACGCCGCTTTCGTGCCGCTTCACCTTAGCTACGGCCTCGGCCTGGCGTTTGATGCTCATGTTCTTATGAATAATACCGATGCCGCCTTCCTGCGCCATAGAAATGGCCAAGCGCGCCTCGGTAACGGTGTCCATGGCGGCAGAAATCAGGGGCATATTAATGGAAATGTTGCGGGTGAGGCGGGTTTGCAGCGAGACGTGCTTGGGAAGCACTTGGGAATGGGCGGGAACAAGCAATACATCATCAAAGGTGTAGGCTTTTTCAACGATTCGCATGATTAAAACCTTCTTGTCGGTTGCTAATAATGCGGCCGCATTGTAGCAAATTTGTCGGCATTTAGTAAGCATCAGGCTTCAAGAATGACATTCGCCCGTCAGTTGAAGTACAATGAAACCGATTATGTAACCATATTCAACGGGAAGACCACCAAATGAATAAAAAATTAACCTTGCTGGCCGCCTGCGCCGCAACCATGCTGTTTTCAGGTAGCCTGATGGCAGAAGACGTTTACCACTGGAATAGCCGCAGCCCGACCTATTCCGATGTGCCAAGAAACCTTGTTCCGGCCACCAGCAACATCGTGAACGTGCGCACCCAAACCTCGCGCCCTGCCGTTGCGCCTTCTGGCCATCAGCAAAACCAGCTGCCGCAAGTGCAGAATAATAATGGTGAAATCTCTGCTGCTGATCTGCAAGCCATGACCAACCAGAAACAGATGGAAGAAAACCAGGCTAGGGAAGAAGCCAACCGCAAGGTAATAGAAGATAACAATGCTGCCCGCGCCAGCAACTGCAACGTTGCTAAAATCAACTTACAACACGCGCAAACTGCCCGCATCCAAAACCGCGAGCAACTCATCCAGCAATATCAGAGCAACGTAAATCAATTCTGCAACTAACGGCGCTCCAGCCGGTTTGATTCAGCCGGCCGTTCGGTCTTGCCGTTTTACTTTCCAGCAAACCTTCGGCCATGTCTGATTTCGACCCGCATGCCATCATCGGCAACCTGCCCAACCTGCCCGGCGTTTACCGCTTTTCGGATAAGGATGGGCAGGTTTTGTACGTTGGCAAAGCCGTCAACCTCAAACGCCGAGTGGGCAGCTATTTTCAAAAAAACGACTTATCCCCGCGCATTGCCCTGATGGTGAGGCAGATTGCCCACATCGAAATCACGGTAACCCGCTCTGAAACTGAAGCGCTGATTCTCGAAAACAACTTCATCAAGGCCTTGTCGCCCAAATACAATATTCTGTTTCGCGACGACAAATCCTACCCCTATCTCATGCTTACCGGCCACGACTACCCGCAGATGGCCTACTACCGTGGCAGCCTGAAGAAAACCAACCAATACTTCGGCCCCTACCCCAACAGCTATGCCGTGCGCGACAGCATTCAGATTTTGCAAAAAGTTTTCCTGCTGCGCACCTGCGAAGACAGCGTATTCGAACACCGCGACCGCCCCTGCCTGCTCTACCAAATCAAGCGTTGCTCCGCTCCCTGTGTCGGCCACATTTCACAGGAGGACTACCGCACCAGCGTGGAAGAAGCCGCCACATTCCTCAACGGCAAAGCCGACCGCCTGCTGCAAAGCCTCACCACCAAAATGCAGCAGGCTGCCGAAGCGCTCGACTTCGAACATGCCGCCCGCTACCGCGACCAAATCCAAGCCCTGGGCAAAATCCAAAGCCAGCAGTTTATCGACAGCAACAACCCCAACGCTGCCTACAACATCGATATTCTCGCCCTCGCTGCCGAGCAAGGCAGCATCTGTATCCACTGGGTCAGCATCCGCAACGGCCGACGCGTGGGTGAAAAAAGCTTTTTCCCCGACAGCCGCCATTCTGCCCCCGAAGAAGCTGCTGCCTATGGCGAAGCCTTCGCTGCCCAGCATTATCTCGGCCGCGACAAGCCCGACATCATCATCAGCAACTTCAGGCTACCTGAAAACCTGCAAGCCGCCCTGATCGAAGAGCACGGCAAACAAATCCGCTTTATTGCCAAAACCAGCGGCGAGCGGCGCGTGTGGTTGCAAATGGCCGAACAAAACGCTCTGCTTGCCCTGCGCCAGAAACAGCAACAAAACCAAAACCAAGAACAACGCGTCCAAGCCTTGGCCGAGCTGCTGCAACTGCCCACCGCCGAGCTCAACCGCATCGAATGCTTCGACATCAGCCACACCCAAGGCGAAGCCACCGTTGCCTCCTGCGTGGTATATGAAAACCAAAGCATGCGCCCCGACCAATACCGCCGCTACAACATCAAAACCGCCAAAGCCGGCGACGACTACGCCGCCATGCGCGAAGTGCTCACCCGCCGCTACGGCAAACTGGCCGAAGGCAACGAAGAAGACGGCAAATGGCCCGATCTGGTGCTGATCGACGGCGGCAAAGGCCAAGTGGCCATGGCGCAGCAAGTGTGGCAGGATTTAGGCATCCGCCTGCCCATGGTCGGCATTGCCAAAGGCCCAGAGCGCAAAGCCGGCCTCGAAGAGCTGATTATTCCGCACTTAGGCACTACCACCCAGCTCCCCCCGCACCATCCCGCCCTGCACCTTTTGCAAACCGTGCGCGACGAATCCCACCGCTTTGCCATCACCGGCCACCGCCGCAAACGCGGCAAAGCCCGCGTTACCTCCTCGCTGGCCGAAATCCCCGGCGTGGGCGACAAGCGCCGCCGTAGCCTGCTCACCCGCTTCGGCGGCCTGCGCGGTATCCAAGCCGCCAGTATCGACGACTTGGCCCAAACCGAAGGCATCAGCCGCGCCCTAGCCGAAAAAATCTACGAAGCCCTACACTGAAAGACCGCAACATGCCCTGGAACATCCCCATCCTGCTTACCTGGTCGCGCATCCTCATGATTCCGCTGTTTACCGCCCTTTTCTACCTGCCCGCCTCCTGGCGTGTGGGTATCCAAACCGTAAACACCTGCGCCGCCGCATTATTCGTGCTCGCCGCCGTAACCGACTGGTTCGACGGCTACCTTGCCCGCAAATGGAAGCAAACTTCCGATTTCGGCGCCTTCCTCGACCCCGTAGCCGACAAACTCATGGTGGCCGTTGCCCTCATCCTCTTGGTGCGGCTCGACCGTACCTGGGCCATCTGCGCCATCATCATCATCGGCCGCGAAATCACCATCTCCGCCCTGCGCGAATGGATGGCGCAGCTGGGCAAACGCAACAGCGTGGCCGTGGCCACCGTTGGCAAATTCAAAACCGCCGCCCAAATGGCCGCCATCACCCTGCTGCTGCTGCAAAGCTGGCCCGCCCTCGGCCTCGACTTCATCTGGCTGGGCAACGCCCTCATGTTCGCCGCCTGCGTGCTCACCCTGTGGTCAATGTTCTACTACCTCAAAATGGCCGCCAAAGAATTCAAACAGCCACGTCCTCCCGAAGCCGGCTGAAAACGCCACACGCACCATTAACCAACCCCATCGAACCCTCATATTTTTCAGGTAGCCTCTTTCGCACAGAAGGCTACCTGAAATCTTGTATATATAGAAAAGGCTACCTGAACCCCAGCCTGCCGCCCTCTGGCACTTTTCAGGTAGCCTTTCCTACAAGCGAATGTTAATATCCATTTACCAACCATCCAAGGTTGGCCACTCACCCACTCAAGCAAAGGATCAAGCCATGTTTGCAAAATCCCTGTTGAAACCCCTCCTCCTCGCCGCCGCCCTGATGCTGCTCAACGGCTGCGCCACCGCCTTCTTATGGAAAGATTATGAATCGGAAGGCCGCTCCACCACCTCCACCCACACCGACAAAGACACCGTGGTCGGCTTTGCCCGTGCCAAACCCGACAGCCGGCAACTGGTACCCAACAGCATCGTGATGCTGGGCGAGCGCTATATCTACGTGCTGGATAAAGGCCGCGATCCGAGAACAGGAAGCGGCAGAACAGCCCGGGAAGTGGATTTGGGCGCGATTTTAAACGTGAAGCTGTCCCAGCCCTTCCAAATGTACGACCCCTCCAACGACCCCAAAAACTGCTGTAGCGCCCAGCCTTGGGAAGGCTTCAGGCTGGAGGCCGGCAGCCCGTCGGCGCAACGCTTCTGCAGCGCGAATTTCGATTTGGTTTATCAAGAAAACCAGCGCCTTTCCCCCGCCGAGCGCCGCCGCGAGCGCGCCGAGCTGGAGCGGCTGCAATTCAGGCAAGTTACCGACAGCAAAGGCGCCTCCCGCTATGCCCGCACAATCCGGGTGTGCGGCCAGCGCTACACCCGCCCGAGCGGCATGAAAGACGACTACCGTTTTGAAACACCGATACCCGTTACCATCAGCAGCACGGTTACCCAAAGAAGCAGCAACGTATCCGGCGCAGTCGGTCGTGCCCTCGTTACCCCGTTTACCGCAGCCGTCGATATCGTTACCCTGCCCATCGTCCTGCCGTTCGCAGTCTTTGCGCTCAAGGACATGAAACCAGGCTTTTAAGCTCAGATGCAGGGAGGAGTGCCACTGGCAATCCTCCCTTTTTTCAGGTAGCCTCACCCTTCAAGCAGGCTACCTGAAAATTTACAGCAAAAATATAAGGCTATCTGAAATCTAACCTGCCGCCCGCCGACACTTTTCAGGTAGCCTTTCCCACAAGCAAATGTTAATATCCATCACCAACCATCCAAGGTTGGCCACTCACCCACTCAAGCAAAGGATCAAGCCATGTTTGCAAAATCCCTGTTGAAACCCCTCTTCCTCGCCGCCGCCCTGATGCTGCTAAACGGCTGCGCCACTTATGCGCTGTGGGAAAATCATGATTCGTCGCCAGACTACACCGTCTCAACCTCAACCCACACCGAAAACGACACCGTGGTCGGCTTCGCCCGCGTCAAGCCCGACAGCCAAAAACTGCCGCCCAACAGCATCGTCATGTTGGGCGAGCGCTATATCTATGTGTTAACCAAAGGCAGCAACCCTCGGGCTGGAAGCGGCGAAACAGCCCGGGAAGTGGATTTGGGCGCGATTTTAAACGTGAAGCTGTCCCAACCCTTCCAAATGTACTCTCCTTCCGATGACGCCAAAAACTGCTGCAGTACCCCGCCTTGGGAAGGCTTCAGGCTGAACACCAGTCCGTCGGGGCAACGCTTCTGCAGCGCGGATTTCGATTTGGTTTATCAAGAAAACCCACGTCTTTCTCCCGCCGAGCGCCGCCGCGAACTCGCCGAATTGCGACGGCTGCAATTCAGGCAGGTTACCGACAGCAAAGGCGCATCCCGCTATGCCCGCACGATTCAGGTGTGTGGCCGGCTCTACGTCCGCCCGAACGGTATGAACTACGACTACCGTTTTGAAACGCCGCTGCCCGTAACCATCAGTACCACAATAACCACAACCAAACCCGTTTCATCCATATCTGCGGGAGGGGTTGGCCGCGCACTCGCCACCCCATTCACCGCCGCCCTCGATATCGTTACCCTACCCGTCAGCCTGCCTTTACTCTGGCTGGGCACAGGGATGCAAGAGCGCATGAAATTGTTTTAAGCGCAAACAAAAGGGAGGAATGCCGCTTGGCAGCCCTCCCTTTTTTCAGGTAGCCTTCTGCCATTGCATGATGGCTGCCTGAAACGAGATTTCGGCATTTCTAAAGCTGAGCTTCTGCCAAGAGAAAACATCAAGCCAACCATTCCCGAATCCATCTTCACTGATGAACAACCCGCCTGCCCTACTCATCATCCGCCCCGCCAATCGCATTCCCGCCGATGCTGCCCTATGCCGGCGCACCGGCTGGCAACCCGTACCCTTCCCACTCATCCATATCCGGCCCGAAGCAAACGCGCTGGCCGGATTGCCCACACAGTTGCAGCAAGCCTCAGCTGCCGTTTGGATAAGCCCCACCGCAGTAGAAACCGCCCTGTCGCTACTTTCAGGTAGCCTCATTTCCAGCCTGTCGCAACCGCAAATCGCCGTAGGCAGCGGCACAGCCAAAGCCTTGCAGCAAGCCGGTTTTGCCCGTATCGTTGCGCCCGATAACGGCCACGACAGCGAAGCCGTGCTCGCCCTGCCGCTATGGCAGCGCCTGAATCCGGGTGCATCCGTGGTGATTATCCGCGGGCGGGAAGGCCGCAACACCCTACCCGATACCCTATACCGACGCGGTTTTCAGGTAGCCTGTGCCGATATTTACCAACGCCAGCCGCTCATGCCTGATTGGACGCTGTTTACCGCCGCACAGCCCGCCGCTGCGTGGATTACCTCTGCCGAACAAGTGCGCCTGCTGTTTGCCGCGGCACCTGCAAGCCTAACCCAGCAGCTGCAATCCTTGCTATACTTCGCCCATCATCCGCGCATTGCCGAGGCACTGAGCCAAGCCGGCGCGGCACGCATCCGCCTGCTCAGTTCGGCTGCAGAGTTGGAAAACGCTTTAATTGCCGAACGGCAACACCTCACTCAGGCTACCTGAAAATTGAAATTCCAATGTGTGCAAACGCCACACCGGCTTTCAGGTAGCCTCACAACCGATTGAATAATATGAAAGGAATAGCATGAGCCAACCGGAAAACGAATCCGTACCCGCCGTACAGCCTCCCGCTCCCGCCCCGGCCAGCCCTGTCGCGCCGGTGGTTGTTAAATCCGGCGGCAAAGGCCTGGGCGCGTTTGCCCTCGTGCTGGCCGTGCTCGGCCTGGGTGCCAGCGGCTTTTTGTTTGTGCAGGGGCAAAACCTGCTCAAACGCCAGGAAATCCAGTTCGATCAAAAAATCAATCAGGCTGCCTTGGGCGAATCGCAAAATGCCGCCCTCTTGGCCGATGCCGGCCGCAAGCTGCAAGACAACGAAGCTGTAATCAAGCAGCTGCAAAGCGATATGCAAACCCAACAGGCTGAAGCCGCTGCCAACAACCGCGCCCTGCAAGAGCTGCTGAAAACCCGTAGCGACTGGGTGGTGGACGAAGCTGAAGCCGCGCTCAATCTGGCCGGCCAGCAGCTGGTGATTGCCGACAACGTGCCCGCCGCCGTGGCCGTGCTCGAAGGGCTCGATGCCCGTTTGGCACGTTTCGAGCAGCCGCAGCTGCTGCCTTTGAAACAGGCCGTTAGCGCCGACTTGGCCAAACTGCGCCAGCGTCCCTTCACCGACACCGCCAACGCCGCACTGCGCTTGAGCCGCCTGGAAGCCGCCGTGGGCGCACTGCCGCTCTTGGCCGATTCCAGCCTGCGCCCGCCGCAAGCCGCCGCACCTGCTGCCACCTCGCCGAATGATCCGTGGTGGCGCCAAGCCTGGAACCGCACTCTCGGCGGCCTCAAAGGCATGGTGGAAATCCGCCGCCTCAATAGCACCGATGCGCTCCTGATGTCGCCCGAACAGGCGTTTTATGTGCGCGAAAACCTGCGCCTGCACCTGCTTTCTGCCCGAGTGGCTCTGATGCAGCGCCAAAACGACATCTACCAAAACGACCTGGCCGCCTCGGAAAACGCCGTGCGTCAATACTTTGACGCCGCCACTCCCGCTGCCCAATCTTGGCTGCGCGAAATTGCCCAGCTCAAGGCCATCCAGCCGGGTAGCGGCAACGTGGGCGACAGCCTTTCCGCCAGCCTGAAAGCCATCGCCGACTACCACCAGCAGCGCCAAGGCGAAATCCTCGGCCAGCCTGAAGCCGCTTCCGAAGCCGCCGCTTCGCAACCTGCCGCGCCCGTTTCCGTGCCCGCGCCGGCCAGCCAACCCACACCGGCAGCCTCCGCTCCCGCACTTCCTGCGCCGGCTCAGGCTTCCGCCGCTCGCAAGGGGATTGAATCATGAAAGGCCTGATTTGGATTATCGTGCTGTTTGCCGCCGCTGTCGGCCTCACCATTGTTGCGCAGCATTACAGCGGCAACGTGTATATCGTTATCGATCAAACCCAAACCCAGATTGCGGTAAACCTGCATTTGTTTGCGGGCGCCATGATCGTGTTCGTGGTGCTGCTTTATCTGCTGTTGCGTCTGATTAACGGCATCATCAATATCCCCGGCCGCATGCGCCGCTTCGGCCGCAGCCGCCAGGCGCATCATGCCGAAACCGCGCTCAACAAAGCCGGCCTCGCCTACTTCGAAGGCAAATTCCAACACGCCGAGCAAGAAGCCGCCAAAGTGCTGGAAAACAAAGAAGCCGGCCACAACCGCACCCTCGCCCTGATGCTCGCCGTGCACAGTGCCGACCAAATGGGCGACGATGCCAAGCGCGAAGGCTACCTGAAAGAAATCGCCCAGCTGCCGCACAAAGCTCAGCTCTCGCGCCACCTGCTCGAAGCCGAATCCGCACTCAACCGGCAGGATTATCCCGCCGCCGAGGCCGCCCTGGCTGCCGCTGCCGCCATCAACCCCAAGCTCACCCGCCTGGTGCGCCTGCAGCTGCGCTATATGTTTGAGCAAAACAACCCCTTGGAAGTGCTTGACCGTGTGGCCAAACTGGAAAAAGCTTCTGCCCTCAACGCCGCCGAAGCCGCCCAATACCGCGAATGGGCCTGGCGCGAGCTCCTCGCCCTCGCCACCGACTATCCCGCGCTCAAAGCCTGCCTCGGCCGCATTCCCAAAGAAATGCAGGAAGGCGAACTCTGCGCCCCGATTGCCGAAAAAATGCTGCAAATCGGCCAGTATCCCCGCGTGGTGAAATGGGTGAAAACCCACTATCCGAAACACCGCAACGCCCAGCTCCTGCCGCCCATGATTGAAGCCGCCCGCTACCTCAGCCCGCGCGAACAGCAGAAAATCATGGATACCGTGGAAGGCTGGCTGAACGACGCCCCGCAAGATGCCGCCCTGCTGCTGCACCTCGGCCAAATGGCCTACGCCAAACAACTGTGGGGCAAAGCCCAAGGCTATCTCGAAGCCAGCCTGCAAGCCCAAGCCACCCCGCAGGCACGCCTGGTGCTGGCCAAAGTGTTTGACGAAATGGACAAACCCGATCAGGCCGAGCAGCAACGCCAGCTGGTGCTGACCGAAATCACTCCGGAAGACGACGAAACCGCTGCCGAATAAAGGCATACGGTAAAAAGGCTACCTGAAACAAGCTGCGCAAAAATTAGCAAAGCTCGTTTCAGGTAGCCTTTCTAGTTCAGGTTTAATTCGCTATACCTATTCGTGCCAACTTACCCTGTCGCTGCTAACCAGGAAATCACCTTTGCCACTAGTTGGTACAGCAATCCCAACCAACTTATATTTACCCCAAGCCAAAGGCTACCTGAAAGCCCAAAACTTTCAGGTAGCCTTTTTCCATTCCAGCCGCGCTATTCCACCGTTACCGATTTAGCCAGATTGCGCGGTTTGTCCACATCCGTGCCGCGCACCAAGGCGGCGTGGTAGGCCAGAAGCTGCACTGGGATGGTGTGCACAATCGGCGAGAGCACGCCCACGTGGCGCGGGGTACGGATGATGTGCACATTGGTGCTGGGCTGGAAGTTGCTGTCCAAATCGGTAAACACAAACAGCTCACCGCCGCGCGCGCCCACTTCCTGCATATTGGCCTTCACTTTATCCAGCAGGCTGTCGTTCGGCGCAATCACCACCACAGGCATATTCGCGTCCACCAGCGCCAAGGGGCCGTGTTTGAGCTCGCCGGCGGGGTAGGCTTCGGCATGGATATAAGTGATTTCTTTGAGTTTCAGCGCGCCTTCCAAGGCCACGGGGTAGTGGATGCCGCGCCCTAAAAACAGGGCGCTGTTTTTCTCTGCGAATTTGTGCGCCCAGGCGGCAATCTGCGGCTCGAGGTTGAGCGCGTGCTGGATACTGCCGGGCAGCTGGCGCAACTCTTCCATATAAGACTGTGCCTGCTGCTCGGACACATGGCCGCGCATTTTGCCCAGGGTAACTGCCAGCCCGAACAATACCACCAGCTGGGTGGTAAAGGCTTTGGTGGAGGCCACGCCGATTTCCACGCCGGCGCGGGTGTAGAGCACCAGTTCGCTCTCACGCGGTAGGGCGGATTCCATTACATTGCACACGGACAAGCTGTGCTTCTGCCCCAGCGATTGCGCGTATTTCAAGGCTTCCATGGTATCTAGCGTTTCGCCGGATTGGGATACGGTAATCACCAATTGGTCGGGGCTGGCAATCACGTCGCGGTAGCGGTATTCGCTGGCAATTTCCACATCGGTCGGCACTCTGCCGATGGCTTCCAGCCAGTATTTGGCAGTGAGCGCGGCGTAGTAGGAAGTGCCGCAGGCCAAGATTTTGATGCTGCGGATGTGTTCAAATACTTCCCGCGCTTTGGCGCCGAAGTTTTCCGGCTCAAAGCCGCCGCCGAGGAATACTTCGGCAGTATCGGCAATCGCCTTGGGCTGCTCGTGAATTTCCTTCTGCATGAAGTGGCTATAAGGGCCCAGCTCCAGCGAGGTAAGCGACAGCTCGGACACGCGCACTTCGCGTTTGGCTTCTTGCCCGCTACAATCAACGAGGCGATGGATACCTTCGCTACCCAATTCGGCAATATCGCCGTCTTGCAGATACACGATGCGGCGCGTGAAGGCCACCACGGCAGAAACATCTGATGCGGCAAAGGTTTCGCCCTCGCCCAGAGCCACCAAGAGCGGGCAGCCCATGCGTGCCACCACCAATTCCGCCGGTTTGTCCTGCGCCATCACGGCAATCGCATACGCGCCGTGAAAACGCGCACAGGCGGCCTGCACGGCGGCAAACAGTTGATGCCCGTTGGCGGTGTATTCGTGGTGTACGCTGTGGGCAATCACTTCCGTATCGGTTTGTGATTCAAACACATAGCCCAAGCCTTGCAAGCGGGTACGCTCTTCTTCGAAATTTTCGATGATACCGTTGTGCACCACTGCAATCAGGCTACCTGAAATATGCGGGTGCGCATTGGGCTCGGTTACACCGCCGTGCGTGGCCCAGCGGGTGTGACCGATGCCGATGTGGCCGCACAGGCCGGCTGCCTTAGCCGCTTCTTCCATCAGCTGTACACGGCCCACACGGCGCACGCGCTCAATCACGCCCTGCTCCGTGCCCACCGCAATACCGGAAGAATCATAGCCCCGATACTCCAGCCGCTTCAGGCCGTCGGTAAGAAAATCCACCACATTCTGATTGGCGCGCACCGCGCCCACAATACCGCACATTGCAAAGTCCTTCTCATACTATTTGGTTGCCAGCCGCCGAAGCGGCTAAAAATCAGGCAGATTATAGCAAACCAGGTTTCTACTGTTATTTTTGGGAAACAGGAAATTATTCCTAAAACGACAGCAGCATAAATACTTTCTTATTTCTATTGCCAATTTTAGCAAGAAATTCCAAATTTACACACCATCTCCCACCCCCTTAAACTTCTCCACAAACAAAACAATTTTTTGGAAGACACTTTGTTTTTTCGTCAAATATTGCGGGTTGAGCGGGCTCATTTTCGGTAGGGCTTCGGTCAGTTCCGTGCCGTTTTCGCTGGCATAGCCGCGTTTGAGCGAGCCGGTCAAATAGCGTTTGGCGGCGGTTTCGTTCAGGCCTTCGGCGGCAATCAGCTCTGCTGCTTCGCGCCTCATCACTTCTTGCGCGTATGTGTAAAAGGTTTCCAGTATGGTGGGAACGTCGGGCACTTTGTCCAAATCCGTATCGTTGATGAAATCTACAATCAGGCTCTCTTTGGCTCGGTGGCCGATGCTGGCGCGGATGATGCGGCGGATTTCTTCCACCAGCTCCGCTTTGCCTTTGATTTTTTTGTGGTGTTCGAAAACCAGTTGCAAGATGTAATCCAGATTGATTTCCTGCGATTTGAGCAAATCCACCTCAAAAACCACATCGTCCCAGTCGATTTTTGATTGCTCTTTCTGTTCGCCTGCTTTTTGGCGGCGCAGCCAGTCGCGGATGTCGTTATAGGTGGAACGGTAATCCTGCACTGCCCTTTCAGACGGCATCGGCACTTGCAGCATTTCCTGCACGTCTTCATCGCTCAGGTAGTATTTTTCCTGAAACGCCTTCATAGCATCTTCGTCCGCCGCATCCACATTCTGCAACTCGCGCAATGCGGCAAATTCATCGTAGTTCTGCAATACGTTTTCCGCCCGCAGGTATTCGCCGAAGAGTTTTACGAAAGCTTTTTTGTCTTTTTCCTTTTCGATTCTATCGGGATCGGGGAAGTTTTCGCGCAATTCTTTTGCCACATCCAAATAGCCGCGCCGCGCTTCGCCGGTCTGGCTGTCGGTATAGCCGTTCATGTATTCTTCGTAACTTTTTTCCAGCACCACATTTTTGGTGTTTTTGTCGCCAAACAGGGTAATCGCATCAATGGTTGCCTGCTCCAAATCGCGGAAGCAGACAATGTTGCCGAAGGTTTTGGTGGCATCGTAAATGCGGTTGGTGCGCGAAAACGCCTGCATCAGGCCGTGATAGCGCAGGTTTTTATCGACAAACAGCGTGTTCAGCGTCGGCGCGTCAAAACCCGTCAAAAACATGCCGACCACAATCAGCAAATCCACTTCCTGGTTTTTCACCCGTTTTGCCAAATCGCGGTAGTAGTTCTGAAAGGCTTTGCTGTCCGTGCCGAAATTGGTTTTGAAACAGGCGTTGTAATCGTTGATGGCAACCTGCAAAAATTCTTTCGCGCTACTGTCCATCGCTTCCGGTTCAAAGGTTTCATCGACAATTTCACCGACGGCATTTTGCTCTTCGTTGGCCGCAAAGGAAAAAATAGTGGCCACTTTCAACGGGTGCAGGCTGCCTGCTTGTTGTGTTTTGAACGCTTCGTAATAACACTTGGCCGCATCCACGCTGCTGACGGCAAACATGGCGTTAAAGCCTTTGCCGCCCGCATTCAAGCGGTGCGTTTTCTGCCTGAACTGGTTCAGGATATATTGCGTGATTTCGCGGATGCGTTCGGGGTGCAGCAGGGCTTTGCGGTTTTCGGCGGCACTCAGTTTCTTCTCGTCCTGTTCCGCTTCCACGGCTTTGAACTGCGGGCGCACATCGTTGTAATCCACTTTGAATTTCAATACTTTTTCATCGCGGATGGCATCGGTAATCACATAAGAATGCAACTCCCGTCCGAACACGCCCGCCGTGGTTTCCGCGCCCAAAGCGTTTTCGGGAAAAATCGGCGTGCCGGTAAAGCCGAATTGGCAGAATTTTTTAAATTTCTTTTTCAGGTTTTTTTGCGCTTCGCCGAATTGCGAGCGGTGGCATTCGTCGAAAATAAATACAACCTGCTGGTGATAAACCGGCAGATTATCTTCACTCTTCATCAGGTTGTTCAGCTTTTGGATGGTGGTAACGATGATTTTGTTGTCGTCTTTTTCCAAATTGCGTTTCAAGCCCGCCGTGCTTTCCGAACCGTTCACGCTGTCGGGCGAAAAACGTTGGTATTCCTTCATCGTCTGGTAGTCCAAATCCTTCCTGTCCACCACGAAGAAAACCTTGTCGATAAACGCCGATTCCGTCGCCAGACGCGCCGCCTTAAAGCTGGTCAGCGTTTTGCCGCTGCCCGTGGTATGCCAAACATAGCCGCCGCTTTCCGGCTTGCTCCAATTCTTCGCCTGCGCCGAACTGTTGATTTTCCACAAAATGCGTTCGGCGGCGGCAATCTGGTACGGCCGCATAATCAGCAGCGTATCATTCGCATCGAACACGCTGTAATGCAGCAAAACGCTCAGCAATACGCTTTTCTGCAGGAACGTGGCGGTAAAGTCTTTCAAATCTTTAATCGGATAATTGTCCGACCGCGCCCAATTCATCGTGAAATCGAAGCTGTTTTTGTCGCGCTTGGTGGTGTTGGCGAAATAGCGCGTGTCCGTGCCGTTGGAAATCACGAAGATTTGCAGGAATTTGAACAGCGAATTTTCGCTGTTGAAGCTCTCTTTGCTGTAACGGTGCACCTGATTGAATGCTTCACGCACCGCCACGCCGCGCTTTTTCAATTCAATCTGCACCAGCGGCAAGCCGTTTACCAACACGGTAACGTCATAACGGTTTGCATGCGTGCCCGTCTGCTCAAACTGGTTGATAACCTGCACATGGTTGCGGGCAAGGTTTTTCTTGTCCAGCAGATAAATGTTTTTCAGACGGCCATCATCAAAAGCGAAATCGTAAATATGGTCGTCGTGGATTTTGCGGGTTTTATCGGTAATGTTTTCAGACGGCCTGTCCAGATATTCCGTCAAAAACCGCGCCCATTCGCCGTCTGAAAACGCCACATCGTTCAGCCGCTGCAACTGGGCGCGCAGGTTTTCCAGCAGCCTGCTTTGGCTGTTCAAGTCCTTGCGGTATTCGTACCCCTGATTCTGCAAATCGGCGATTAACTCCGCTTCTAACTGGTTTTCCGATTGGTAGCTGCCCGACTGTTCGATTTTTTCATATTGGTCGAGCACGATGAAATTCGGCGTTTCGGCGATGGGTTTGGTTTCGAGGTTCATGGGTCGTCCTTTGCAGTATCGGGTTTTAAACGGTTTGATGTTCGGATTGGGCTACCTGAAAATGTGCAGACTGCTTTTTCAGGCTGCCTTGGGGAAGGCAAGCAGCTGTTCGCGGTAATATTCGTATTGTTTGCGGCGCAGGGCGATTTCGTGCGGCAGGCCTTCGCTGATGGAGTGGGTCAGGGTGTCAAATTTGTCGAGGATAGCGACGATTTTTTCTTGTTTGGGGAGTGGGGGGATGGGGATTTTATATTGCATAATCGCTGCTTTGCTGCCACGCGGCATTTTTGCACCTTTGGCGTGCTTCATATTAAAAGCAAAAAATTTATCATCGGCCAATACCTGATACAAATATTTTGGATTAACCTTTTCATCTGTTACCCGGATAACCAAAACATCACCGTTTGTTCCACCTGTGCAGTCTGCCTGCCAGATTTTTTTCAAATACGGACGAATATTTCCAATCAAAATGTCATTGACAATATATTCTGTCATTTTTCCTTCGCTTGGAACATAACCGGATAACTTTTTACCTTCTCTATTTTGTAAGAGATTATCCACGCCCACGTAATTATGTTCGTTCAGTTTATCCGAACAAATACGGTCTTTTGAATATTCGGCAATCTCCCCCAACGTCTTCCAAACCACATCTTTCAGACGGCCTTTATAGCCATCAGCTATCCACCCCCCGATTTGATTGTCAAAATCTAAAAGAAAGTCGCGGTAATACTGGTATTGACGTTTGCGCAGGACTAATTCTGCTTCCAGCGTAGCTTCCAGCGTAGCTTCCAGCTCGGTGAATTTGTCAAGTATTTTTACAATTTTTTGCTGAGTTTCCAATGATGGGATGGGGATTTGGATTTTTGCCATATCGGTTGCGGAAACATCAATAACCTTTGTTCCTTTTGCAAATTTTCTTTTTGCCTTATCAAAAATTTCTGTTTGAGTGAAATAGACAAAGAATTTGCCAACAATTTCTTTGCTTGGTTTAAAAATAGTTGCGTGTCCTCCTGTAACGGCTTGCTCTTCTCCCAAATATAAAAGGGCTTTTCCTACGTCTTCTATATTTTCACTAGTGTTGGTAATTACCACATCACCTTTATCTACTTTCTTCAGTTTTTCCGCCAATTCCGGTGAAACGAAAGAAAGAGTCTTATCCGTCTGATTGCCATAATAGGTGTAAATTTGTCCGTAATGAATCGCCGGTACGCCGCTCTCGGTAAAATCTTTTTTCTGCAAACCGTTGCCACGAACCAATAGGCCAACCTCTCCCAACGGCTTCCACTCCACCGATGCCGTCTGAATTATCTCAATCAATTTTTTCGCTTTGCTTTGCATATCCATGGTTGTTTTCCGTTTCTTTCCCGCTGCGGCGGGATGTGGGGCGGTTGTGAGGGGCTTCAGCCCGCTATGTCCGTTTGCCGTTGTTTCGGCGGGCTGAAGCCCGTCCTGCTTTCAGGCTGCCTGAAACAGTGTGCAGGCTGCTTTTTCAGGTAGCCTGAATCAGGGTTATTTTTTGCCGTCTTTTTTCTGTTTAAGCTGTTGCACGGCTGTTTTTTCCAACGCTTTAACGCTTTCCAGATAGGCTTGCTCCACCGGCGACAGGATGCGCGCTTCATAGGCGCGGTATTCGCGTTCGGCTTTCTGCTCTGCCTGTTTGCGGCTGATGCTGCCTGCACCCTGTAATGTGCCTTGGCCGTACAGCCCGGAAAATTTGTCCAATTCGGCTATCCAGTCGCGCATATACATGGGGCTTTGCTCCTGCGCTTTGATTTCCGCCAGGTCGAAGAAGGCGGAAACCAGACGGTTCAGGCGGAACAGTTCGTCTTCGGTCAGGTAGTTTTTGGCGATTTTGGCTTCATTCAGGGTGGGGATTGCGCCTTGAAAGGTGGTCAGCCCCATAAAGTCTTTGCTGCTGTCGGCACGACTGTATATCAGTTCGGCTGCGGTTTGCCGGCTGGCGGCATAGTGCAGTTTGTTTTGAACGGCGGCAAAAAAGGTTTGGCTTTCGCTGCTTTTGGGGTTGTAGTCTTGGCTGGTGGCATATAAATCAAGCACTTGCCGGTATAGGGCTTTTTCGCTGCTGCGGATGTCGCGGATGCGGTTGAGCAGTTCTTTCCAATAGTCGCCGCCGCCTGTGCCTTTCAGGCGTTCGTCGTCTATGGCAAAGCCTTTGGTCAGATATTCGTCCAGCCGTTCGGTTGCCCATTGGCGGAATTGGGTGCCGCGCGCGGAACGGACGCGGTAGCCGACGGCAATAATCATGGGCAGGGAATAATGGGCGATTTTGCGGTTTACCTTGCGCCCGTTTTCATTTTGAACTGTCAACCGGAAGTTGACAGTTGCCTCCTCTTCCAATTCTTGCTCTGCAATAATGGTTTTAATGTGTTTGCTGATATTTTGTTTGGTGGTTTGGTACAGTTCTGCCATGTCCGCCTGCGTCAGCCAAAGCTGTCCGCCAAATTCCTGCAAGGCAAATTGGGCAGTGCCGTCGTTGGCGGTGTATAGGATGATGCTCATGCTTCAATCTCTGTAATCACTTCGTCAATTTCACGCCGCAGCCGTTCGATTTTGGCGACGGTTTCGCTGATTTCGGCGTTGAGCTGTTTGATGTCGACGGCCTCGCGGGTGTCTTCGGCTTCAACATAGCTGCTGACGGCTAGGTTGTAGCCGTTGTCTTTGACGGTTTGCTGGGCAGCGTTTTGGGCGATATGCGGCACATCGGCTTTATCGGCGAAGAGTTTGACGATTTCGGCAATGTGTTCTTCGGTTAAGACGTTGTTGTTGGTTTCTTTCTTAAAGAAGCCGCTTGCATCGATAAATTGGATGTCGGTATTGTCTTTGTGTTTGGACAAAACCAGGATATTGACGGCGATGCTGGTGCCGTAAAAGAGATTGGGCGCAAGGGCAATCACGGTTTCCACGTAGTTGCCCTCCACCAGATATTGGCGGATTTTCTGCTCTGCACCGCCGCGATAGAAAATGCCGGGGAATGAGACGATGGCGGCGCGGCCTCTGCCGGAAAGGTAGTTCAGTGCGTGCAGGATGAAGGCAAAATCGGCTTTGGATTTCGGGGCAAGTACACCTGCTGGGGCAAAGCGGTCGTCGTTGATTAAGGTGGGGTCGTCGCTGCCTATCCAGTTGATGGAATAAGGCGGATTGGAGACGATGGCATCAAAAGGTTTGCTGTCTTTGAGCTTGGGCTTGGTCAGCGTGTCGCCCAATTCGATGTGGAATTGGTTGTAATTGACGTTGTGCAGGAACATGTTCATGCGGGCGAGGTTGTAGGTGGTGTGGTTGATTTCCTGCCCGAAGAAGCCTTCTTCGATGATGTGCTCGTCAAACTGTTTTTTCGCCTGCAAGAGCAGGCTGCCCGAGCCGCAGGCGGGGTCGTAGATTTTGTTGACTTTCTCCTGTCCGTGCACCGCCAGCCGCGCAATCAGTTTGGATACGTTTTGCGGGGTGAAAAATTCGCCGCCGGATTTGCCTGCATTGGCGGCGTAGTTGGAAATCAGGTATTCGTAGGCATCGCCGAAAAGGTCGATGTGGTGGTCTTCAAAACTGCCGAAATCAAGCTCCGCCACCCCTTTGAGGACGGCGGCAAGGCGTTTGTTCTTGTCGGCAACTGTGCTGCCGAGCCGGCTGCTGGTGGTGTCGAAGTCGTCAAACAGGCCTTTGATGTCTTGTTCGGACGGATAGCCAGAGGCGGAGCTTTCAATCGCGGTAAAAATTTCTTTCAGCTTAGTGTTGAGCTCTTCGTTTTGATGGGCTTCGGCGGCAATATTGCAAAAAAGTTGGCTGGGGTAGATGAAATAGCCTTTGACTTTTACGGCATCGTCTTTGATTTCGGGCGTGATGATGCTGTCGGACATGGCAGCGTAATCAATACTGCTGTCGCCTGCCTGCATATAGTCGGTGAAGTTTTCGCTGATAAATCGGTAGAAAAGCGTGCCGAGAACGTATTGTTTAAAGTCCCATCCATCCACCGCGCCGCGTACTTCGTCGGCAATTTTCCAGATTTGACGGTGCAGTTGGGCGCGTTGTTGGGTGGCGGTCATGATACTCTCCTAATTTCCTTTATCCATAAAATTAAAACTTACCAATTAACACTTATAAACAAATACTCAATACGAAGCCGACACCATCTTACCGTTTCTAAAATTCTGCTGATACAGAATATTGCCGTTGATGGCATAAGTGGTGAGCACCCCGTTTTGCGGATGGGCGCGGAAATCATACAGGCTCTCGCGGGTGAGCAGCATGGCGTCGCTGCGCTTCTGCCCGCTCTCGTAAAAATCCTGCACCAAATAACTCCTGCCTTGGCGTCTCAACAGCTGGCGGTAGTAGCCGCCCTTCACTTCGTTTGGCACGGCCTTGCCCTGCGCATCGAAATACGTGACCACCTGCTCCTCGATAATGCGCAAACCGCCCAAATCCTGCACATTGCTGCCGTTATTCCGGCTGCCCACCGGAATACTCAAGCCCGTGCCCAAGCCAAGATGGCGGCCGGCAAAACCCAAGCCCAGCAGCACATTGCTGCCCGAACAGCCGGCCAACAGCGCAACACAGGCGGCAGCCGCAAAATTCCGTTTTTTCATCATCATTCCCCCTTAAACCCAATCAAAATCAATGCCCGATTATAACCCGTTTGAATAAACCGATATAATGCCCCTCTTCCCATTTTTCAGGTAGCCTCATCCCATGATCAGCAAGCTCACCGGCAAACTCATCGAAGCCATCCCCCCGCAAGTCGTTATCGACGTAAACGGCGTCGCCTACGAAGCCGACGTTTCCATGCAAACCTTCTACACCCTGCCCCCTGTGGGCGAAACCGTCTCGCTCTACACACAGCTCATCGTGCGCGAAGACGCCCACCTTCTCTTCGGCTTCGGCAGCCACAGCGAACGCAACACCTTCCGCCAGCTCATCAAAGTGAGCGGCATCGGCGCCAAAACCGCGCTCGGCATCCTCTCCGCCATGAATGCCGACGAGCTCGCCGCCGCCATTGCCGCCGAAGACATCAAACGCCTCTCCTCCGCCCCCGGCATCGGCAAGAAAACCGCCGAACGCATGGTGCTCGAACTGCGCGGCAAACTCACTACCTTTAACGGCGTCCAAACCCAGCTCGCTGCTCAAGCAGGCGACAGCAGCGAAGACATCGTCAGCACCCTGCTCGCCCTCGGCTACAACGAAAAAGAAGCCCGTGCCGCCACCAAAGGCATCCCAGCCGATACCGAAGTGGGCGAAGGCGTGCGCCTAGCCTTGAAAAACCTGCTGAAATAAACAGATAAAGGTTACCTGAAACTGAACCAACCATTTTCAGGTAGCCTCTTAATAGTTAACCAACACAGTCAATACAAAGCGGCAAGCCACAAACAATGCACACATGCAACAAGTGAGCCAACGCCGTAGCAAAAGTTTAACTTATTGCCATACCCACCCAAAGGCTACCTGAAAGCCCCAGCAAAGGAACCCCACCATGCCCCGCATCGGCCTCTTTGGCGGCACCTTCGACCCCATCCACAACGGCCACCTGCACATCGCCCGCAGCTTTGCCGACGAGCTGGATTTAGAAAGCGTCATCCTCCTGCCCGCCGGCGACCCCTACCACAAAATCACCCCCCGCACTCCCGCCCACCACCGCCTCGCCATGGCCGAAATCGCCGCCCAAGCAGACTCCCGCCTTGCAGTGAGCGACTGCGACATCGTCCGCCAAGGCGCCACCTACACCCACGACACTGTGCAAATCTTCCGCCAACACTTCCCTACCGCCGGGCTCTGGCTGCTCATCGGCATGGACAGCCTGTTGCAACTGCACACCTGGCACCGCTGGCAAAACCTCGTGCGCCAATGCCGCATCGCCGCCGCCCCCCGCCCCGGCAACAGCCTCGCCCAAGCCCCCGCCCCACTGCAAACCTGGCTGGCCGAAGCCCTGCCCCAAGGCCGTCTACACATCCTGCGAGCCGAGCCGCTGCCCATCAGCTCCAGCCAAATCCGCCAACAACTCACCACCGAACACACCAGCCCCGACATCCCCCCCGAAGTGCTCGGCTACATCCGGCAACACCAATTATATTGCCACACCGGCGCATAACTCTTCAGGTAGCCTCTTGCCAAAGCAAAGGCTACCTGAACTTTTTAAGTTTCAGGTAGCCTTTGGGGCAGTAGTTTTGGTAGTGGGTATGATGCGGTCAAGCCGCAATTATCATCTCATGCCGGATTGTTTGAGCTGTTCGTAGCCGCCACGGTTTTGTACGTTGGTGTAGCCCATGCTTTCCAACACTTGTTTGGCGGTTTCAGCACGGCGGCCGCTGCGGCAGTAGAGGTTGATGGGGGTGTTTTTATTGGGCACGTGGGCGGCAATCTGCTGGCCGATTTGGTCGTGCGGAATATTTTTGGCGTTTTCCAGATGGCCTGCGGCATATTCTTCGGGCGTGCGCACGTCGATCCAGACGGCTTCTTGGCGGGCGGGGGCCTGGCGCGGCTGGCTTTGCTGCTGGGCAGGCTTGCGGCTATGCTGGCCGTGGGCAGAAGCAGCAACTGGGAGGGCGGCCAAAAGGGCGATGGCGGCTAGAGAGAGGGTTTTCTTCATGGGGATCTTTCTCTTGATGGTGGAAAGGGGAATTTCAGGTAGCCTTTTATTCATTAAAGGCTACCTGAAAATCGGTTTAGGCTTCGCGGGCATCTTCTACGGCTTCGAGGGCACGCAGAGAGTAGGTGTAGGCGGCACCGGCGTTGAGGGAGATGGCGGTGGCGAGCGCACCGGCCACTTCGCTCTCGGTGGCACCGGCTTTCACAGCGGCTTGGGCGTGCACGGCAATGCAGCTTTCGCAGCGGGTGGTAACGGCCACGGCCAGGGCGATGAGTTCGCGGGTTTTGGCATCCAGCGCTTCGGCTGCGGCGGCGCTTTCAAGGGCGGCGTAGCCGGCCAACATTTTGGGGTGGCCTTTGCCGAGCTTGGCAAATGATTGTTTAACGTGGGTGGCGTGTTTTTTCCAATCTAAAAACATGGTGTTCTCCTGGCGAATAAACTCAAATAAAATTTGAACGGACGGCTTTTGCCGAAACCGTTTGATGGGGCGTATGATGGCATAAGTTTTAGTGTAGGGATTGACTGATCGTCTCATTCTTTTGACTGCGATAGCTGAAGCAATTATTTTTCCTGCTCAGCGGCAATACAAGCAACATGGCAAAGAGAGCCAACACCGTATAAAGTAAAGCGTTTTAGCGATATGTTCCCGCCACCGACCAATAAGGAGAAGAGAAATGGATGTGTTAGACAAATTAATTTATCTGGCGCGGCTGCGAGGTCGGATTGATGTGTGCTGCCGGCTGGGCGGCGGGTTTCATTTGGAACACAAAACCGAGCCGGAAACAGCGCGGCTGCATTGGGTGGTGTCGGGTAGCGGCTGGCTACGGGTGGGCAACGGGCAGACGGTGGCGTTGAGCACGGGCGATGCGGTGCTGCTGCCCTACGATACGGCGCACAGCATTGCCGACAGTTTGGAGGGCTTGGAGCAACCGGCGGGCAAGCCGCAGCTTCACGGAAACGGCGTGCTGGCAGTGAAAGACTGCGGCGGCAACCGCTTGCAATTATTGTGCGGGCAATACCGCTACACGCGCCATGCGGCGCTGTGGCTGGGCATGCCAGAATGCCTGCTGCTGCCGCTGCCGGAAATGCGGCAAACGGCATCGATGATGCTGGATGAGGCAGAAAGGCTGCGCTACGGCAGCGGCACGGTGGTGAATGCGCTTTCGCAGGTGATGCTGGTGGCGGTGTTGCGGCGCTACCGGCAGCAGAGCAGCGATCCTTCTTTTTTATCGCAGCTGGAAGACCCGCGCCTCAGCGGGCTGTTGCAGGCAGTGTTGCTCGCGCCGCAGGAGGATTGGTCGATTGCACGGATGGCGGAAATGGCCAAACTCTCGCGGGCACAGCTGATGCGCTTGTTTAAATCGGTAATCGGAGAGAGCCCGCACCGCTTTGTGCTGTCGATCCGCCTGCAACAGGCGGCGGTGCAGCTGGCGGCAAGTGCGGATACGATTTTGCGCATTGCGCTGGAAAACGGCTTTGTGTCGGAATCGCATTTCAACCGTGCGTTTAAGCAGTATTTCGGGCAAACGCCGAAACAATACCGCGTGCAGCAGCTGGAAGAGGCGGAGAAGGCCGTGGCTTGAGCATAGTGTTTTAATGGATGAAGGCTACCTGAAAATATGCGTTGTGTTCGCTATGCTTTCAGGTAGCCTTTTGCTGCCTATGGCGGTCTCTGGTTTTACCCATCCAAGATAGAAGGCTACCTGAAAAACTTAGTTTCGCAGAAACTTCACTGCGCTACGTTTTCAGGTAGCCTTTATTTACTCTCTAAGCTGCTCTTTATATTACTGCTTTTTGAAATCTTTCAACGTGCCATCCACATTAAAATCAGCAGAGTATTTGGCGCGCGGAGTTTCGATGGTGGAAGTAATCCAGCGGCGGGTTTGGTTCGGTACCCACAATTGGAAGCTGGCGAAATCCAGCTGGGTTTCAGTGGCTTCCACTTCCTTGGCTTTCTCGCTCCAAGTTTTGGCGATGGTGGCCACGGTGGCAAACTTGATGTCGTTCAACGGGGTCACGTTGTCTTTCATGTCGCCGCCGCCGGAAATTTGTACCGGTTGCGGTTCGCTCCACTTACCGTCTTCGTAGGTGTAGTGGTCGATATTATCCGGTTTTTCCGGGTCTTGGATGTCGATTTCAATGCGCGGACGGCTGCTGCCATAGAATTGAACGTTTTGGAATACATTCAATTCCTTGCCAGAGAACTGCGGCAAGGCTTTGAGAGAATCTTCTGCCGCCTGCAGAGCTTGGGCGTTGCTCAGGAAGTTGTCCATAGAAGCGGCTTCCTGTTGGCTGCTGCTTTCAGCCGGCTGGCTGGCTTCCTGGCTTTGTGAAGCTTGTTGCTGCGGCGCCGGAGCCTGTTCTTCACCACCTTTGCCGCCACAGGCGGAAAGGCCGAGTACGGCAGATACACACAGCAACCAAAGTGCTTGTTTAGATTTCATAAAGTCATTCCTTCTTTCAATATTGGTTGAATAAGGCAGCATTGCTGCTGGGCGGTATTGTAAAGAAAACTGCTGTGTTTTTCAAAATCGTAGCCGATAAGGCACGTTCTTCGCCCAACTTCTGGTTTCTCCAAACCGTATACAACTATTGATTTGTTGTTTCTCCACATCCTATCTCTAAACTAATACCTTTTTACTATTGAAAATAATTCTCAAATTAAATAATATAAGAACGTTCTTAACGTTTATTTTCATTATAGCTTTAAAAAATAAGGAATAAACCTTATTCGTCGTATATTTTGATTACTAATATTTACAGTATACTAACAAATGAAGCCACAAGTCTTTCGCCCCAGCGCATTGGTGTTGCTGCTGGCCGCCGCTTTTGCCCACATGCAGGCCGCCGCCGATACTTCTGCCGAGCTCGAAACCATCGAAATTAAAGCCCGCAGCCGCGACCAGCGAGGGGCAGACGACGTGTACCGCAAAAACGTTTCCAGCGTTTACGCCGGCCGCGAATACCTTGAACGCTACCGCACGGATGCCGCCGGCGACGTGTTTAAAGGCTTAAACGGCGTGTACAACATGAACACCCGCAACGCCGGTAGCGCGATTACACCCAATATCCGCGGCATCAGCGGCAAAGGCCGTATCCCCGTTACCATCGACGGCACGGAGCAAACCGTAGACGTGTGGATGAACAACTACGGCATCGCCGACCGCAACTACGTCGATCCCGCCCTGTTCCGCAGCATCACGGTGGAAAAAGGCCCGGCCATGACGCGCGGCGTGAAGTCCGGCGTGGGCGGCGCGGTGTCCATCCGCACCATCGAGCCTGCCGACATCATCCCCGAAGGCAAAAGCTGGGGCGTGGAAGTGAAAACCGAGTTTTCCAACAACACCGCCGAGCCGCTGCAAAATTTAAACGACTATTTGGGCAAAGACTACCGCACACTGCCCGGCAACCCCACGGCAGATGGTCCATCCGGCACGATAGGCGGCCAACTGCCTTTCACCGGCCTTACTTTTTACGGTACAGAAGCTGATAAACCACGTACCGGCAGCCGCTTTACCGAATTTAAAAACGATCGCAACCTGCTGTTTTCCGCCGCCTTCAAAACCGATATTACAGACGGACTGATTGCCTACAGTGACCGGCGCAAAGGCACTTATTTCAGCGGTAAACAAGGCTTTGAAGGCTATATGAACAACGCCATTTATGAAGATGATAACCCCCGTTCCGACAAAGTTGAAGCCCTGATTCCAGATATGGCCGAGCTCTACCGCCCGGGCGAACAGGTACCCAACAGCAACGTGGCCAGCCGCAGCCTGCTTGTAAAAAACAACTGGCATCTGCCGCACGGCCAGCAAATCAACCTGCACTACATGGACACTAAAATCCGCTTCGGCGAGGTAAACCCATTTATTAATGCACTGTTGCTCGGTTACAGCAGCCAATACAATATGTTTAGGAAGCATTACGTTATTGCCCCTGTGCAAGGATTAGACTCCAATATCCGAAGCCGCACCTACAAAATCGGCTACCAATGGCAGCCCGAAGGCAGCCGCTGGATAGACCTCAAAGCCGACATCTGGCGCGTGCACACTACCAGCACCCGCCACCAAAGCGGCGGCCCCGATTTGGCCGTGCTTTTCGGCGACGAAAAATACGATGCCTGGGCGCGCTGCTTCCGCCACAACCTCCAGCCCGATCCCGCACGCGGCATCGCCAGCTGCCAAGAGCTGATAGACCAAGGCTACGACCACAACACACCGCCCAACGATCCGCCAATGTTCGAAGGCTCGACCACTGTATTTGCGGGCTCGCAGCAAAACACCACCGCCACCCGTAACGGTTTCAATATCAGCAACCGCATGCGCCTGAACGACCAATTCAGCCTCATCCTTTCCGCCCGCCACCAATACGAAAAACTCGATGAACATAACGAAGTAGCAACCAACGATAAAGACATCTTCGGTATCATAGATGCCGTAACCGCACTAACCAAGCTTACCGGCCCGCGTGCCGGGCGGCGCAAGGAATGGGGGGCACAGCTTGTCTTCGATTGGCAGCCGACTTCGCGCCTGAAAATCGAAGCCGGTATCCGCTACGACCGCTTCTGGGCGTTTGACGATGTGCTCGCACGTGCCCGCACCCGCCGCGATCCGAATTATGCCGTTGCACAGGGTATCGATAATGTGCGCAGCGGGGTAGCCGTGCCATATTTGCAAATCATGACGCAGGAGGAAATCGATGCCTACAACCGCGCCCGCGCCGAAATTGCCAGACGCCCCGACGATGGGGAGGAAATCTACCGCGATTTCTACCGCCGCCACGGCTTCTTCCCCAGTGAATGGGATATTACGCGCCACAACCCCGACGGCAACACCGGTTTTGAAAACAGCAACGGCAACTATCAGGCTTTCGACGAAAGCCAAACCGCCATGTACCGACCGATGCCGGCCAGGATTGCACATTACTACAACCGCAAATTTAACGGCCCGCTCTTCCCCGACGGCTTTTTCGAAGAGCGCGTGGAAAACCCGCAGGGCAGGCAGGGCAGCTTCTATCGCTATTTGAAGCCTAGGGTTGGCGGTTATAGCTACTCTGATGTGCCTATTTTGGGCGTAACCCATGATTCCTATTCTTTTGCCCCCCTTTATATTGAAGGAGGAATGTCTGGTTTAGGCGACGGCGATTATCGCGACCGCAAAAGAAGTTACGAAAGAGCAGAGTTCCCGTTCACCGCCAGCTATATTTATACGCATATCGACCCGAATAGCGATGCCAACTATCCACCTGTCAAGCGCTTGAACGGCTCGGCCTGGTCGCCCATGATCGCCCTCAGCTACGACCTCACCGACAACGGCCGGCTGCACCTGCGCTGGGCGCAGATGACGCGCTTCCCCAGCATCTACGAGGCCACCAATATGTCTTCCGGCGCGGTATACAGATACCCCATGCTGGACACGATCGACCTCAAGCCCGAGCGCAGCACCAACTGGGAAGTCGGCTACACCTACAACTTCGCCCCACTGTGGAGCAGGTTGCGCGAAGGCGACGTGCGCCTCACCTATTTCTCCAACACCATCAAAAATGTGATCGACACCAACGAAAACAAAGATTTGATGCAGTACGACCGAAAAATCACCCAAGGCATCGAGCTGCAAAGCCGCCTCGATTTCGGCCGCTTCTTTATGTCGCTCGGCGGCACATACCGTTTAAAACAAGAAACCTGCGACGAAAACCTCTCTTTCGCCTACGACATGTACCACAACCGCGTACCCGCCTGCATCGAGGGAGGTATCGGCGTCACGCGGTTCTATCAATCCATCCAGCCCAAATACTCCATCAATTTGGATATGGGCGTGCGCCTCCTCGGCGAAAAACTCGAGCTCGGCATCCGCGGTATCCACCATAGCCGGCGCAGCAGCAAACAGCACGATGAGTTGGTGGATAAGGGCTTGAGCTTCCTGTTTAATTCCACCGGCCAAGCCTACCACTGGCGCGCCTCCACTATTTGGGATGCCTACGCCCGCTACCGCATCGGCAACAGGCTCAGCCTCAACCTCGGCGTGAACAACCTCACCAACCGCTACTACCTCGACCCGATGAGCAACGTCCCCACCCCAGGCCCGGGCCGCACCGTAACCCTCGGCATCAAAGCCCGGTTTTAACGCACAAAAGTCTACCTGAAAATAAGTTCCGCACGTTTATACAAAGCTATTGTTTCAGGTAGCCTTATGCTGCTAAGTGGCACACAAGGCAGCCCAATGCTTATCCACGTCCAAAGTGAATAAAGGCTACCTGAAATTGCCTGAACCGCTTAGGCATCACAGCAAATTCCATAGTCTATATGGCTTGCGGCTGGGTGTTGGGCAATTGCGGTATGTGTTACTGATTGACTATCAACAAAACCGCCAGCCTGAAATAATCAGGCTGGCGGTTGCTTTAATAATGTGCGCTATATTACTGCCCGTTTTTGGCTGCCCACTCGGCGGGAGTGGCGGCCACGGAGATGGAAAGGGCGTGCAGTTCGTTGCTGGCCAGCCGGTCGGCGAGGCCGTCTTTGATTAGGCGGTGGCGGGCGAGGCGGGGTTTGCCTTCAAAATCGGCGGAAACGATGGCAGCAAAAAAGTGATGGCCGTCGCCTTCCACTTGGATCATTTCGGCATTGATGACTTCGCCAATCATGGCTTGGACTTGTTCAGGGGTGAGCATGTGGGATTCCTTTTGATTTCTTAAGGGGTTTGTGTGAGGGGCGTATTCTACCGTAAACCGTTGTAGTGCGCTTTGTTTGTGTTGGGTAGTTTCAGGTAGCCTATATCGGGTAATGGGCTACCTGAAACTTTAATACGATTTGAAGAACAGCCTACTCTAGCAGCGATTTGGCTAATGCTGCACTCTATTGCGTTTTCACTTCGTTGAAGTTCAAGCTTCAGGCAGACTCTGCGGCCGGTTGCAAAATATACAGGCTCACGGTTTCCCGGCTACGGGCGGCGACGAGAGGGTTGGTTTGGTCGCGGCTTTTTGGGTGTTGCGGGCGGGTGTCGAGGCGTTGGCTGAAGGTAAGGCCGGCGGCAGCGATACGTTCGGCCAGTTCATTCGGTTGGCGCAGGCCGAGGTGTTCGGCAAGGTCCGACATGATAAGCCAGATTTGCCCGCCGGGATTGAGGTGGGCGGGGGCTTGCTGCAAAAAGGATTGCAACATGGCGCTGCCGGGGTCGTAGAGGGCGGTTTCGATGTCGGCCGCGGGTTTGGCGGGCAACCAAGGGGGATTGCAAACAATAAGGTCGGCGCAGCCTTCGGGGAAAAGATCGGTTTGCAGCAGCCGGATTGGGGGCAGGCCGAGGCGTTGGAAATTGGCGCGGGCGCAGGCAACGGCGCGAGGGCTGTTGTCGGTGGCGGTAACTGGTTGGAGGCCGCGCCGGGCAAGCAGGGCGGCAATCACGCCGCTGCCGGTGCCGATATCGAAGGCGCTCTGGGCGCGGGGCGGCAGGGGTGCGGCGGCGATGAGGCCGAGATACTCGCCGCGCAAAGGGGAGAATACACCGAACGGCACATGAATGCGCGCACCGAGGGCGGGGATTTCTACGCCTTTTTTGTGCCATTGGTGGGCACCGATGGAGCCAAGCAGCAGATTGAGCGGCAACAGGAATGGCTCGCTGTTCGGTTCGCCGAACACGTCGGCCAAGGCGGCAGCCACATCGGGAGCACGTCGCAAATTCAGCCGATAGCCGGCATCGATTTCCACCAACAGCATATTGGCCAAACGGCTGCGTTGCGCCTGCTGCATACGGTGGGTGTGGAAATCGGGCGAGGCGGCGGCGGGAAGCTGGCGTTTCACGGCGGAGAGCAGCTGCACGGCCTGATGATAATCGCCGCGCCAAAGCAGGGCTTGGCCTTGGCGGAAGCTCTTGAGCGCGGCTTTGGCAGAAAGGCCGGCCTCGGCCACGGCGATCGCGGCGGGCGGTTTCTGCTCGGCGGTATTGCGCCACGGGGCTTGGCGGGTTTGACCTTGTTCTTGCCAGGTGAGGGTATGGGGCATGGTGGGGTGTTTGGCTTGGGTTTGCTCTGTTTAAGATTTCAGGTAGCCTGATGGACGGAGGTGAAAAAGTACGGGCGGTTCAATCACAGCCTGCGCGGATGCCGTGCCGGGCGGCGAGGGCGTAGCAGAACAGCACACACAAAAACAGCGGCGGGTACAGGGTGGCGGCAAAACAGGAAAGCAGCAATGCGAGCAGCAGCAGCCGCACCCGGCCGCTGCCGAAACTGCCGCAGTATTCCATCCGTTTGATAAAGGCCACGGCAAATAATGCGGGGAAAAGGGCGTGGAATTTCAGGATAAACGGATAAGTGATGCCGCTGCGCACGAGCCACAAGACGAACAGCAGGTGCAGGCCGGGCAGGATAAGGGCGAGGGCGGTAAAACGGGTTTTGTTCATGGACTGGTTTTACTATTGAAGGCTACCTGAAAAACAGTTTGGCGGTTTCAGGTAGCCTTGGGTTTATGCGGCCTTAAGCAGGTTTATTGCCCAATCCACAAAGAGAGGATTTTACTGTTGGGACGGTAGCGGCTAGTGCTGCGGGGCGGGCTATCATCCGCAGGGCGGTAGCGACCAGCATCTTCTACTTGGATGGTCAACCAAGAGGGCTGGCGCTCAAAGGTGGCAAACTCGCGTGCTTCGATTTCACTTTGCATAATCTGCTTCACGCGGCCAAGTTTGCCGGCTGCAGCTTGCAGGGTCATGCCCGGGCGAACTCCGGAGGCGGTGCTGCAGGTCGGGCTGGAGGTTTGGAGCATGGTAATTTTGGCACGCTGGTTGATAGATGGGCTGCTGTCATCTTCCACACTTGCCTGATGGGCAATAATTTCCGTTCCGTTCGGCAGGGCAATGGCAATATAAGAGACGCCTTCGCCGTCGCTGGTGCGACGCAAGCGGGCGCGGGGGAATTGCTGTTTGACTTGGGCGGGAGTTTGGCCGAGTCGGATGCCGCCGATGCTATTGGCCTGAATCAGACATTCAGCGGCAGCAGGGGCAGACAGGGCTGCGATGAGGAGGACGGTGAGGATTGGTTTCATGGCTGGCTTTCGGTGAACGGTTAATTGATGGTTTGAATTTCAGGTAGCTTTCCCGCAGGGGGGAGGCTACCTGAAATTTTAAACGTAGTTTCAAACTTTTACCAGCCTCACACCTATTCTGCCAAGCCGTCCAGCAGCTTCTGATGAATCCCGCCGAAGCCGCCGTTGCTCATCACGAGGATGTGGTCGCCGCTCTTGGCGTTGCTCAGGATACTTTGCACGAAAGCGTCGAAATCGTTGCCGGTGTGCAGTTTGCTGCCGAGCGGGGCAAGGGCGGCGGCTACGTCCCATTCCACGCCGCCGCCGTAGCAGAACACTTGGTCGGCTTCGGCCAGGCTTTCGGGCAGGGCGGCTTTCATGCTGCCGAGCTTCATGGTGTTGGAGCGCGGTTCGAGCACGGCGATGATGCGCGCGCCGCCCACTTTCTGCCGCAGTCCGGCCACGGTGGTGGCGATGGCGGTGGGGTGGTGGGCGAAGTCGTCATACACGGTGATGCCGCGCACGCAGCCTTTTACTTCCATGCGCCGCTTCACGTTTTGGAATTGCGAAAGCGCTTCGCAGGCTACCTGAATACTCACGCCGGCATGGCGGGCAGCGGCGATTACGGCCAGCGCGTTCAGGCGGTTGTGTTCGCCCAACAGCTGCCAGCCGATGCGGCCGACGGTTTGCCCGTGGTGCAGCACATCGAATGCGCCGTTTCCGTCCGGCTCGCCGGCCTGCCAGCCTTCTGCGCCGCCGAAGTTTTCCACCGGCGTCCAGCAGCCTTGCGCCAACACGGTTTGCAGGCTCTCTTCGCGGCCGTTGCACACAATCAGGCCTTGGCCGGGAATGGTACGCACCAGATGGTGGAACTGGGTTTGGATGGCGGCGAGGTTGGGGAAAATGTCGGCGTGGTCGTATTCGAGGTTGTTCAGAATGGCGGTGCGCGGGCGGTAGTGCACGAACTTGCTGCGCTTGTCGAAGAAGGCGGTGTCGTATTCGTCGGCTTCGATCACGAAAAACGGCGAGCGGCTGGCCGGATCGGCTTTGGGCGCCTGCGGCAGGCGGGCGGAAATGCCGAAGTTTTGCGGGATGCCGCCGATGAGGAAGCCCGGGGCCAGGCCGGCGTATTCCAACACCCAGGCCAGCATGGAGGCAGTGGTGGTTTTGCCGTGCGTGCCAGCCACGCCGAGCACCCAGCGGCCATGCAGCACGTTTTCGGCCAGCCATTGCGGGCCGGACACATAAGGCAGGCCGCGATTCAAAATGGCCTCGATTACCGGCATGCCGCGCTTGGCCACGTTGCCAACCACATACACATCGGCGGGAAATTCGTTCAGCTGTTCGGCATCAAAACCTTCGTGCACGGCAATGCCCAAATCGGCCAGCTGCGTGCTCATCGGAGGATACATTTTGGCATCGCAGCCGCTCACCTTGAAGCCCGCTTCTTGAGCGATGGCGGCCAGCCCGCCCATGAATGTGCCGCCGATGCCGATAATGTGGACGTGTTGCATAGCCGAAAGCCTTATCTGGAAATGGAAAGGCAGAATTATAACGGATTGGTGCGGCGGTGGGCACGGGCTATTCCTGTTATGCCGCAGATTAGGCTTTTAGGTAGCCTTACCGTACAGCAGGCTACCTGAAAACTATGTTCTGGCGGAATCCAAAATGGTTTCAGGTAGCCTATTTCAGCCAAACAGCCGAATAAACCCGTTGATTTGACAATAAAACCACTAAAATTTAGAATCCCGCCGTTTTGAATTGGGAAGCCGGGATGACGATGAACAAACGTGTGTTGGTGGTGTCGTATTCGCAGAGCGGGCAGTTGGCGCGCCTGAAAGAGAGTTTTCTACGCGATATACGCGGCACGGCAGGGATTGAAGTGGACGATGTGGTGCTGCAGCCGGCGCAGCCGTTTGCTTTTCCCTGGCGCTTCCTGCCGTTTTTCGATGCCTTTCCCGAAACTGTACATTTACAACCCGCCCCCATTGAGCCGCCCGTTTTGGCACACGAGCGGTATGACTTGGTGGTGATTGCCTACAGCGTGTGGTTTTTGTCGCCTGCCCAGCCGATTACCGCGTTTCTGCAAAGCGCAGCCGCGCAGCGGGTGTTGCGTGATACGCCGGTGATTACATTAATCGGCTGCCGCAATATGTGGCTGATGGCGCAAGAAAAAATGAAACGCTTGCTAGCCGATGCGGGCGCGCGGCTGGTGGGCAATGTGGTGAAAATCGACCAATGCGGCAGCGCGGCCAGTTTCATCACCACGCCGCTGTGGATGTTTACCGGCAAGCGGCAAGCCGTGCATTGGCTGCCGCCTGCGGGCATCAGCGAAGCGGAAATCGCCGATGCGGCGCGTTTCGGGCAGCGCACCGCCGAAGCTTTGCAGCACGATGAAACATTAGACGAAACGCTGCTGCAACACATGGGTGCGGTGAAGATAAACGAAAAACTGATGGCCAGCGAGCGCGTGGGGCACCGCAGCTTTTTGGTGTGGGGCAAACTGGTGATGGCTGCCGGGCGCGTGTCGCCGCTCTTGAGGCGGCTGGTGTTGTGTGTGTATATCGTGTTTCTGCTGGGGATGATTCTCACCGTGGTACCGATCGGTGCGCTGCTCAAAACCCTGCTCGCTCCGCTGCGTCGCGAACAGATGCAGCGGGAACGGGAATATTATGCCGCACCGTCTGGGGAGTGAGTCGGCTTTGATATAGATATTGGGAAGAAGAAAGGCTACCTGAAAAGCAAAAACTTTTGGGGCTGTACTAGATTAGCAGATATGTTACCCTCGAAATATGAAGATAACACACTGCAAATTAAGGAAGAAAGTACAGAAAGAACTGCTCCGCTTTTTTGTACTCGAAGTTACCGCCCGTTCTGCCGCCGATATTTTGGGTATCCATCCCAATTCGGCAGCCCTGTTCTACCGCAAAATCCGTATGGTCATCAGCCATCATTTGGCCTTGGCTGCCGATGAGGTTTTCGAGGGGCCCGTCGAATTGGACGAAAGCTATTTCGGCGGACGGCGTAAAGGCAGACGTGGTCGCGGTGCTGCAGGAAAAGTGGTTGTCTTTGGCATTCTGAAACGCAACGGACGGGTCTATACTGTTGTGGTGGATAATGCCAAGTCTGAAACGTTACTTCCTGTTATCAAAAAGAAAATCATGCCGGACAGCATTGTTTATACCGATAGTCTGAGCAGCTACGACAAGTTGGACGTGAGCGGTTTCATCCATCACCGCATCAACCATTCCAAGGAATTTGCAGACCGCCAGAACCACATCAACGGCATTGAGAATTTTTGGAATCAGGCAAAACGCGTCTTACGTAAATATAACGGAATCGATCGCAAATCCTTCCCGCTGTTCTTGAAAGAATGCGAATTTCGATTTAACTTCGGCACACCATCCTGGCAGCTTAAAATCTTGCGGGAGTGGTGTGGAATTTAGGGCTAATCTAGTACAGCCCCAAACTTTTTTCAGGTAGCCTTATTTGCTATGTGCGACTCCGCCAAACTTACTCCTGCGGAATCTCCCAATCGCTCACCGCCACAAAATCCGGCTGGTGTAAATCCTGCTCAAACACCGAGCCGGTGGGGCTGTGCAGCAATTTGGCGATCGCCGGCTGGTAATTAGCCATGCGTTGCAGGCTGTAGAGGTGGAAGTTGTCGGCATTGTCTGCGTAGTCATCGTCTTCAAAGCCGGAAAACATCCGCCAGCCGCTGTCGGGAGAAAAGGCGGCATCAGGCTCTTCGCGATACAGAAAACGGATCGGCATGCCTTCTTTGGCAACCTGGTCGGACACGATGGCATAGCCCTGCGGCACGTCTTTTACCGGCAGCTCTTCTTCCGGCAGGCTGAAAATTTTCGGGTTCAACATAAGTATCCTCCTTAAAACGCCTCGCCCACTTTCACCCCGCCGGCCAAATCTTGCGGCGAGGAAAGGGCAGCGGTGAAGGCTTGGGCGGCTTGGAATTCGGGCTGCTGCATTACTGCGGCGTAATCCTCTGGTGTGCCGCGCCCGGCCATGTATTGCCAGCGCTCGGCCAGTTGCGGGTTTTCAGGTAGCCTGAAGCCTTCGAGCAGCTCGTCCACCCAATCGGGGCGGTTACACACCAACACGATATCGCAGCCGGCGGCAAAAGATTGCGCTGCCCGCTCGCGGATACCGCCGGCCATGCTGGCGCCTTCCATGGTGAGGTCGTCGGAAAAAATCACGCCGTTGAAGCCCAAATCCTGGCGCAAAATCTGCTTCAACCAGATGCTCGAAAAACCGGCAGGTTGTTTGTCTACCTGCGGGTACACCACATGCGCGGGCATCACGGCGGCCATGCCCTCGGCGGCCATGGCGCGAAAAGGCCGGATATCCGCCGCCATCAGTTCGGTCAGGCTGCGCCGGTCTTCGGGCAGAACGTGGTGGCTGTCGCCGGAAACAAAGCCGTGGCCGGGGAAGTGTTTGCCGCAGCTTTGCATACCGCCCTGATTGAGTCCGCGTTGCAGCGCCAGCGCCAGCGCGGTAACAGTATCGGCTTGGCAGTGAAAGCTGCGATTGCCGATTACGGCGCACTGCCCCCAATCCAAATCCAACACCGGCGTAAACGACAAATCCACCCCGCAGGCGCGCAATTCTGCCGCCAACACCCAGCCCACCTGCTCGGCCGCTGCTTCTGCCGCTACTTGGCCTTGTTTTTCCCAAATGCCGCCCAGTGTGCTCATGGCCGGCAGGCGGGTGAAGTCTTCGATAAAGCGCTGCACGCGCCCGCCCTCATGATCCACGGCAATCACCAACTCCGGCGTACGCAAAGCCTTGATTTCGGCACACAAAGCCTGAAGCTGGCTACGGTTTTGGTAATTGCGGCGAAACAGAATCACGCCGCCCACGGCTGGGTGTAGCAGGCGTTGTTTTTCTTCCTCGCTCAGGCGGTGGGCGGCAACATCGGCCATAATCGGGCCGCGCGGCAGGCAAACGGATGGCATAGCAAATCTTTCTGTGTGTTCGGTGCAAAGGCGGGATTTCATCACTTCCGCCGCGAAAAAACAAGCCGAGGCCTTTTAATTCAGGTAAAACCGATTGAAACGGCACGGCGGAAATGATGTAATGCCCGCTGTTGTTTCTTTTCATTCATATTAGGGAGTTTTATGCAAACCAACACATTCCGCACCGGCCTGCTGGCTGCCGCCGTGGTATTCGCCCTGGCCGCCTGTAACCAACAGCCCGCTTCCGGCGGCGCCTCTGCTCCGGCCGCATCTTCCCCTGCCGCAGCTTCAACCGCATCCGGCCCCGCTGCCGCTTCAGGCCCTGCCGCCGCCTCCGACGTATTGGCCGGCATGACTGAACAGCAAAAAGCCAGCTACCTCATCGGCTACCTGCAAGGCCAACAGCTGGGCGACGCCAATACTATCTTAGATTTCGACCAAGCCACCCTGATTAAAGGCCTGCAGGCCGGTATGGCCAGCCAGCCGCTGCCCGTGAGTGATGAAGAAGCCAACAACATCCTGCAGCAATACCACACTGCCCAGATGGGCAAACTGGCCACCCGCCAGCTGGAAGAAGGTAAAGCCTTCCTCGAAGCCAATAAAGCCAAAGAAGGCGTGAAAACCACGCCCTCCGGCCTGCAATACAGCGTGAAAACCGAAGGTACCGGCAAACAGCCTACTGCTAAGAGCACTGTAACCGTACACTACGAAGGCAGATTGCTCGACGGCACCGTGTTCGACAGCTCCATCAAACGCGGCGAACCCGCTACCTTCAAGCTCGACGGCGTGATCAAAGGCTGGACCGAAGGCCTGCAACTGATGAAAGAAGGCGGCGAATACACCCTATACATCCCCGCCGAACTCGCCTACGGTGACAAAGGCAACCCCAGCATTCCGCCCAACTCCGTGCTGGTATTCGATGTTAAACTGATTAAAGTTCAGTAATTCCATCAGCTAACTAAAAGGCTACCTGAAAAGCAAAACACTTTTCAGGTAGCCTTTAAACCATGCCATGCTCACACTTGATCCCGATTCCAACCGCCAATTCATCATCATCCGCAATCATCAAGACATTGCCGTCTGCACCACCGAGCTCAACGAACACGGCCAGCTCATCAGCCAAACCACCGCCGAATTCGACACCCAAAACCGCATACGCGGCTTCTTTTGCTACACAGCCGCTGCCGGCTGCATCACAGCCTGCCGGATTTATCACTACCACACCCCGCCCTTCGCACAAGAAGACGGTTTTGCCGACTACCGCGACACCGGCAACGGCCTCCAGCTTCTGTGCTACACCCACTCTTACCGCATCAGCGCACAAACCGCCCGCTGCGACTGGTTTGATGCCCAAGGCGAATTAACCTACTACGATTGGTTCGTACACGACCCCGATATCGACGAACACATCTACGCCGGCACCTATCTGCCGCACGAAACCGAACACCTGCCCGCAAACCGAATCCAGCCCTATTTGCCTGTTTACACCGACTAATTGGTTTTTCAGGTAGCCTTTGACCCATCCCACCAACACACCAAGGCTACCTGAAAAAGAAACCCCAATCCCCTACCCCAACTTTCCAACTAGCCCCTATAATCCCATATCCCATTTCCAGCAAACCATCCCGCCATGCAAAAAATATTCGTCCTCTACACCGGCGGCACCATCGGCATGAAGCCCAGCCCCGACGGCCTCGTTCCCGATGCCCAGCTCGCCGAACAAGCCCTGCAGCCCTATGCCGAACAAGCCGTGTTTCACTGGCACATCTGCCAGCCCCTGATCGACAGCTCCAACATCACCCCCCAACATTGGGCAGAATGGCTCGTCATCCTGCAAGCCGCCCTGCCCGAGCACGACGGCATCCTCGTCTTGCACGGCACCGACACCCTCGCCTACACCGCCAACTTCCTCGCCCTTGCGCTCGACAGCGGCGGTAAACCCATCGTCCTCACCGGCGCGCAAAAGCCCTACCACGCCGCCGATAGCGACGCCCCCGCCAACCTGCAAACCACCATCGCCGCCCTGCAAAACCCCCAACTGCACAGCACCGTTATCGCCTTCGGCGGCCGACTCTACCCCGCCGTCGGCAGCAGCAAATGCAGCACCGAGCTCGACCAAGGCTTCGACAACGCCCACTTCAACACCTGGCAGCCAAACACCCCGCCCCGCCGCCTCAGCGGCCTGCCCACCAGATTCAACCCAGCCGTCCGCGTGTGCAGCCATCTGCTCACCCCCGGCAGCAGCCCCGAGCAAATCGCCCACAGCCTGCGCCACTTCCCCCAAGAAGCCGCCATCCTGCTTTCCTACGGCCAAGGCCACGCCCCCGCCAGCCCCGAATTGCTCGCCGCCGTGCAACACTTCACCCAAAATGGCGGCCTGCTGCTCAACATCAGCCAAGCCCACCACGGCCGCACCGGCACCGCCTACGCCCAAGGCAACGCCCTGCGCCAGGCCGGCGCGGTGGGTGGTGGCAAATGCAATATCGAAACCGCCACCGCCCTCATGACCCTCGCCGCCGGCAACCACTGGACGGCCGACCAGCTGCAACAGGCTTTAGCGCAATTGGATTTACTCTGATACCTTCCTCCGCTACAAAAAGGCTACCTGAAACCGTATCAACCGTTTTCAGGTAGCCTTTATATTTTACAACAAGGATATAAGCAGCCTAACGCACCCAAAACCGCCCCTGCCACACCAAATACAGCGTTCCCGCCAGCAACAGCGCCACCCCGGCCGAGCCGCTTACCGCCAACGCCGCGCCCAGCCATACCATCTTGCCTGCGGCCAAGAGGTGCAGCCCGCAGCCGCACATGGCCGCCAAGCCGAACGAGAAACCCCACCAGCTCATGCTAAACCCGCCCTCGGCAAACCAACCCAGCAGGCGCAGCAAAAGCAGAAACTGCAAACAGCCGTAGCCCATCAAGGCCAGCGCAAACGTGTCGATTGCCCCGCCATTTACCGCAAAATACGCCCCGCAGCCCACAAAGGCCGGCGCAAGTTGGATGCCCACTATCCCGCGCACCTGCGGCGCAACTGCCACCTCCGTGCGCAGCCTGCCCAAAATCGCCGCCTCCAGGCTAAACCAAGACAGCATCCCCGCGCCGAAAAACAACACCGCATAATCATGCAGCCCGAGTACGCCCAGCGCCGTGGCACTCACAAAATTGGTGGCCACCGTAGGCAGATAAATCACCGGCGTGGTGGCGGCCAAGTTGTGCAGCCCGCGCCACAGCCCGGCAGCACGATACATGGCAAACGCCAGCTGCCCGGCAATACCGGCATACACCAACACGCGTGCCGCCCCAGCGGCATAAGGCAGCCCGGCAATGCCTGCCAAGATGGTGGTAATCGGAATGGCGCTGAGAAAGCAGCATTGCACCAAATCGGTTAAGTCGCCCAAAAACTCATCGCGATAAGCCAATATCTTGCACACATAAGCTACCACCAGCACCAGCCACACGGCAAACGCCGCCGCCAGCAACCCTTCGCCCGGCCAAGCCGGCATCAGGCCTGTCGCTGCGCCATAACGCCACGACAAACCCAACGCGAATAGGCCGATGGTGATGCTGAAATAGCTGAGCGGAATCGGAAATTTTCGGCGTGCGCCCATGATGTGTTCCTTTATTGCTGGGATAATTTAAAACAGGCGGCATCATACTGGCACTCTCCTGCTCCAAACTATCCGATTTTGCTCAATCTGCCGCCATTTTGTCTCGTACACTTACGGGATATAGGCTACCTGAAACATTCAACAAGCAGCAGCCTGGGCAAATCTAGCAAGAAAAATTGGCTTTCGATACAAAGCGGTGAGCCGCAGACAGTACAGGAGTACGGCAAGGCGAACCGACACGGTCACGAAAGTTGGTTTGCGATATTCGGTATAAAAAAGGCCACCTGATTGTTCAGGTAGCCTTTACATTCTGCCTTACAGCGAATAATACATTTCAAATTCCAGCGGGTGTGGCGCCATGCGGATGCGGCGCACGTCTTCTTCTTTGAAGGCAATGTAGCTGTTGATCCAGTCTTGGCTGAACACGCCGCCGCGCAGGAGGAATTCGTGGTCGGCTTTGAGGGCGGCCAGGGCTTCTTCCAAAGAGGCGCACACGGTCGGCACGAGTGCATCCTCTTCCGGCGGCAGGTCGTAGAGGTTTTTGTCGGCCGGATCACCGGGGTGGATTTTGTTTTGGATGCCGTCCAGCCCGGCCATCAGCAGCGCGGCAAACATCAAATAGGGGTTCGCGGTGGGGTCTGGGAAACGCACTTCAACGCGGCGGGCCTTCACACTGTGCACGGTGGGAATGCGGATTGAAGCGGAGCGGTTTTTGGCGGAATAGGCCAGTTTGGTGGGCGCTTCAAAATGCGGTACCAGGCGTTTGTAGGAGTTGGTGGAGGGGTTGGCGATGGCATTCAGCGCTTTGGCGTGCTTGATGATACCGCCGATGTAGTAGAGGGCGGTGTCGCTCAAGCCGGCATAGCCGTCGCCGGCAAACAGGTTTTGGCCGTTTTTCCAAATGGATTGGTGCACGTGCATACCGCTGCCGTTGTCGCCCATCAAGGGTTTGGGCATGAAGGTGGCGGTTTTGCCGAAGTTGTGCGCCACGTTGTGGATCACGTATTTCATGTCTTGGGTTTGGTCGGCACGGTGAACCAAGGTGCTGAACTTAGTACCGATTTCCATCTGGCTGCCGGTGCCGACTTCGCCGTGGTGCACTTCCACTTCAATGCCGATTTCCTGCAGGATATTTACCATGGCAGAGCGCAAGTCCTGCCCGGCATCCACCGGCGCAACCGGAGAGTAGCCGCCTTTCACCATCGGGCGGTGGCCGGTGTTTTGACCATCCAGATGCAGGCCGCTCGACCACGCAGCGCTTTCGGAGCTGATTTCGAAGCGGGCTTTGTGCATATGGGTTTCAAACTCAATGCCATCGAACACGAAAAATTCGGGCTCAGGGCCGAAATAGGCAGTGTCGCCCACGCCGCTGGCTTTCAAATAGGCTTCGGCTCGGCGGGCGATGGAGCGCGGGTCGCGGTCGTAGCCCTGGCCGCTGGCCGGGTCGATCACATCACAAGTGAGCACCACGGTGGCATCGTCGTAGAAGGGGTCGATGAAGGCAGTGGCCGGATCGGGGCGCAACAGCATATCGGAGGCCTGAACGCCCTTCCAGCCACCGATAGACGAACCGTCGAACGGATGGCCGTTTTCAAACCATTCTTCCGGGTCGTCCAGCACCACCGCGGCAGGCACGGTGAAATGGTGCTGTTTGCCTTTGGTATCGGTGAATCGCAAATCAACGAAACGGACATCGTTATCTTCAATCATGCGAACTACATTGCTGATGGACATGGTGGCACTCCTTAAATATGCGGAAATAAAATCAAGCGGGCATTTTGCCACAGCCGCCGCCCGAGCGTATATAGCAAAAATCAAAAAAGGCTACCTGAAAATACAGATAAACTGTACCCACTTTTCAGGTAGCCTTTATTGCCTGAAACTACCTGACAATCATATTTCAGCTAGCTTTCTTTCTCAACTTCTGACCCTAATCAACCCACCACATTCCTCTCTTGTGCCGTATATTCAAACAGCTGCCCGCTAAAGGCGAAGGCGGCGCACACCAGCAGCGCCAGTCCTGCCGCCACACTATAAGAAGCAGGATAGCCCCACCGTTCGGCCAGGCGCAGGCCGGCGAAGCCTGCGGCGTAGGTGCCGGCCAGCAGTACGGAGAATTGCAGGCTGCTATCCAGCGCGGCGGTGGCGGGCTCGGATTTGTCCATCATCAGCGCCAGCATCACGGGCAGCAGCAGAGTATAGCTCAGGCTCAGTGCCACGATTTGCAGCGGCGGCAGCCAATGGTGCAGCGCGGCGGCACGGTCTATCCAGGCAAACGAAGCCACCAGCGGCAGTTGCAGCGCGCACAGCGTGGTTACGATGCGCCGCCGCGACTGCTTGCGCGCCAGATAGCCCGCCAGCGGCGTAACCGTCATGCAGGCAAGCGGGATGGCCACGGCCAGAATCGTGCCGGTTTTCGCGGGGCTGAAGCCCAAATCGCCCAGTTTGGGCACGAAGGTGGCGGCAATCCAGGCGTAGGGCGTGGCGGCGGCGGCCAAAAGCAGCAGCCAGCGCAGGCCGCGCCCGGGCAGCCGCCAAAACAGCATCACCGAGGCCAGCGACAACGATAGTGCGCGGGTAGGCACCAATGTGGCCTATGCCGCCATCCACAACTTCGGCGGGCAAACCGCCGCGCACATGATTTACCCGCGCCACAAAAAGGCGCTGGCATGGGCCACCGGGGCGTATCCGGTAAAAAGTGTGAAGCACCCCGGCAGCCGCATCCCGGCACGCCCGTTTATGCAGCTCACACCGCAAGACGAGCACGAGCTGGTGGAGACGGTGAGCGACTATTTGGCCTCCGTCTGCGGCCTACCGAAAGGCAGTTAACGACACCCCGCCCAAAATCGCGCCAAACGGCGTTTAAACGGCTTGGGTATAGTTTGGTATATCCCCGCGCCCGACCCCCGCTAAAAAACGCGCTTTATAGCCTCTTTATAGCCATCACACCGCAGCCGCCCCGTCGGCTGTTTCATCCGCGCCAAAACCAAGTGAGGCGCTTCAAAGATTTTTTCCCTAATTCCGGCTGCACAATGCGGCCATGAACAAGCATACCCCTCCCCCGTTTTTACTGGCTGCCTGTTCCGTCCCGGTGGACGGCGCGGCGCAGCGCATCCAGCTGATTCCCGCCGGCGAGTTCCGCGCCAACGACGGCCGGCCGGCCGATGCGCCGTTTTGGCGTTTGGCCGCCAACCGCTTGGCGGTGATGATGCTCTCCGCTTCCGCCGGGCAGGCCAAGCCGCCGAAAAACAACAAAGGCCAAGGCGGCAAAGGCCGCCGCAGGGGCAGTCGCAAACGCCGCAGCGGCGGAGGGAAAGGCCGTCAGGCACGGGAATTACAGGTTATTTAAGGATGATAAATGGACGCTAAACAAGTGGACGGCCGCATCAAGCGGATGCTGGGCGGTATCCGGCAGGCATTCCGCGGCAAAATCGCCCGCACCGATGCCGGCAGCGGCGTGCAACGCGCACAGATTGAGGGGCTGGAAGGCGAGACGGTGCAGGCGCTGGAACATGCCGAGCAGTTCGGCTTCACGGGGCACCCGCCCGCAGGCAGTGACTGCATCGTAGTGCCGCTGGGTGGCCAGACCAGCCACGGCATCATTGTTAATACCTGCAACGGTGCCTACCGCATCACCAACCTGCAGGAGGGCGAGACTGCGGTGTACAACGCCGACGGTGCCAAAGTTGTGCTCAAAAAAGGCCGCATCATCGATATCGACTGCCAAGTGCTCAACATCAAAGCGCCGGGCGGGGTCAATGTTGAGGCGCCCAATGTCAATTGCAGCGAGCAAATCACCGCCGCCGGGCAAATCAACGGCAACGGCGGCATGGCCATAAAAGGCGGCGACGGCGCCAGCTTCGAGGGCGACGTGCGCCAAACCGGCGGCAGCTACACCACCGACGGCGACGTGGTGGCCTCCGGCAAATCAGTGGTAACGCACACCCACCCCGGCGACAGCGGCGGCACCACCGGCGCACCCCTCTGAAGCCACTCAAGCAGTTCCCCCGGCGTCCATAACCCATAATGCGGTTATGGACGCTTTACTTAACCCCGCCACCGGCGACTACCTGCTCAACCAATCCGCACAGGGCATCGAAAACGAAGTCTATGTGCGGCTGGTTACCCCGCTTGGCAGCTACTGGGCCGAACCTGCACTGGGCAGCCGCCTGCACGAATTGCGCCGACAGAAAGACCTGCCGCGCATCGCCGTGCTGGCCAAACAGTATGCCGAGCAGGCTTTGCAGCCGATTTTAGATGCCAACCGCGCCCGCCGCATCAATGTGGCCGCCTCTTTGGCACGGCGCGGCTGGCTGCGGCTGGATATTGACGGGGAAGACATGAGCGGCCGGAATCTATCCTTAATCCACGAGGTGAGGCTGGCATGAAAACCAAAAACTTTGAGCAACTGCGCAGCGACTACCTGCGCGATTTGAGCAACCAGCAGCCTGCCGCCCACACCCACCCCGGCAGCGACAATTTCGCCCGCGCCACCGCTTTGGCCGCACTGGCCGAGGGGCAATACCAGCATCAAGAGTGGATTTTGCGGCAGGTGTTTGCCGATACGGCGGACACCGCCTATTTGGAGCGCCATTGCGCCATGTACCGCATTTGGCGCAAAGCGGCTGCCGCAGCGGCGGGCAGCATCCGCATCAGCGGCGCGCCCAATACCGTGCTGCCTGCCGGGCTGGTCGCCCAAGTAGGCGACATCGCCTACCAGACTTCTGCCGCCGGCCAAACCGATGGCAGTGGGCAGGCTGTATTGGCTTGCCATTGCCTGAGCACTGGCGCGGCAGGAAACCAGCCTGACAACACCCCGGCCAAACTGCAAAGCCCGCCTGCCGGCATTGAGGCAGATGCCGTGCTCACCAGTATGGTGGGCGGCACCGATATCGAGAGCGATGCTGCGCTGTTGGACAGGCTGCTGTCGCGCCTGCGCCAGCCGCCCGCCGGCGGCAACGCCTACGACTATTACCGCTGGGCAATGGCCGTGCCGGGGGTGGAGGCGGCATTTGTGTATCCGTTGCGGCGCGGCTTGGGCACGGTGGATGTCGCCATCCTTACCGCTTCCGGCCTGCCCTCGCCCGATGTGGTGCGCGCCGTACAACAGTATATCGACGAGCGCCGCCCGGTTACCGCCAGAAACGTGCAGGTGATGGCACCGCAACGCGTACCGCTCAATGTATCGGTGCGCGTATCGCTGGCCGACGGCTACACCCTGCCTGCGGTTAAGGATGCCGCTGCCCGTGCTTTGTCGGCCTATTTCGCTGGTATCAAGCCGGGCGACACCGTCTATAAAAGCCATATCGAGGCGCTGATTAGCGATACCCCAGGCGTGCGCGACCGCGTGCTCGACAGCCCGGCCGCCAACCAAAACGCCACCATCACCCCGCACATTCAATGGCTGGCCTTGGGCACGTTTGAGATGACCCTGTTATGACCTACGCCGACCTGCTCCCCCTCTACTATCCGCCCGTCAGCTACGACGTGCGCGCCACCCGGCAGGCCGCCGAGCGGCAGGCGGAAGCCGCTATATTCGGCGGCGTGCAGACACAGTCGGCACAGGTACTGGCTGCCGCCTACGCCCCCACTGCCGGCGGCGACATCAGCCGTTGGGAGCGCCTGCTCGGCATCAATCCGCCGCAGCCCGACAACTACGCCCGCCGCGTGGCCGACGTGCTGGCCAAACTCAATGAGACCGGCGGCCTGAGCATCCCGTATTTCATCCGGCTGGCCGCCGCCGCAGGCTACACCATTACCATCAGCGAGCCGCAGCCTTTCCGTGCCGGCGTAAACCGCGCCGGCGACCGGCTCGCCCGCGAAGACATCATGTGGGTGTGGTGGGTGGACGTGGCCGCCCAATCACAAACCGTGTGGCGCTTCCGCGCCGGCTCCGGCACCGCCGGCAGCCGCTTGAGCCAATACAGCGACGCCGTGATCGAGAGCCTGTTCAACCGCCTCAAGCCCGCCCACACCGCCATCCGATTTACCTACCGCTAAAGGACGATTTATGCACCCCATCGAAACCCCCGATAAGACCTTCCACGACGGCGACGGCGTGAGCGAACTCGGCACCATCCTGCCCGCGTGGTGGCTCAACCAAGTGCAATCCGAGCTGCTGGCCGTGTTGACTGCGGCCGGTATCCAGCCGGATAAGGCCAAGCCAAACCAAGTGGTCGAGGCTTTGCGCAAAATCATCGACGAGCAGGCCGGCGGCAAAGGACTACCTGTAGGTGCGGTGGTGGGGTTTCCTCGAGCCATCAGCAGCCCAGAAGGCTACCTGAAAGCCGACGGTAGCACCTTTGCCCAGGCCACCTACCCCGACCTGTACCGCGTATTGGGTGGCAACAAGCTGCCCAACCTCACGCGCTCCGACGTAGGTATGACCGCCTATTTCCCGATTGAGGCCATCCCCGACGGCTGGATTAAGTACGATGAGGTTGCTACCAAGGTCACGCAGTCCGCCTACCCGGAGCTCTACCGCCTGTTGGTAGCGCAGTACGGCTCAATCGATGCCGTACCAAAAGCCGAAGACCGATTTATCCGCAACGCATCAGGCAGCCTCGCAGTGGGCACGCAGCAGGGCGATACCATCCGCAACATTACGGGTGGAATCGAAGCCTTATACAGCGGCTATCGGTACACGCTCTACACCAAGGCCGATGGGGCGTTTACTATGGACTTGGACGACGGAGCAAACTCGACATTTAGCAGCTCGAAAGGCGACAGCGACCACAATAACCGCAAAAAACGGGTGGTGTTTGATGCCAGCCGCTCAGTGCCGACCGCCGACGAGGTGCGCCCGAAAGCCTTGGCAATGGTGCTGTGCATCAAGGCGCAAAACAGCCTGGACGACGTGGTGATGTGGATTAAGGCGTTTGGCAAAGTAACCAATGCAGGCACGTTGGATGCAGCCACGCTGGCGGCAGATATACAGCGCAAGGCCAACCGCGATGAGGTAGCTCCAAAAGCCCACACCCACCGCGCCGCTGACATCACCGACTTTGCACAAGCAGTCGGTAACCTGTTTGCTGCTCAAAAAGCCGCAACGGGCTACCAGAAAATGGCGAACGGGCTGATTGTCGAGTGGGGCTCGCTGCAGGTGCCGGACGACGGCTTTTTGCCGGTGGTGTTTCCGGTGGCGTTTCCGAATGCCTGCCTCAATGTGCAAGCCACTGTGATTTTTGAGAGTGCAGTTACCTACTCATACATACTGGCCGCCCATGCCGGCAAAATTACCAAAACCGGCTGCCACGTCGGTATCTCTGAAAACGGTATAGTTGGCAGCAAAACTGTGCATTGGCTGGCTATTGGTTATTAACGGGAGCAAACATGACTATCTATTACTCAAAAACCAATCAGGCGTTTTACGACAGCAGCATCCACAGCAGGCTACCTGAAGACGCAGTAGAGATTAGCCACGAGCAGCACGCCGCACTGCTCGCCGGGCAATCACAAGGGCAAGTGATTATGCCCGGCAAAGACGGCAAGCCGGTGCTGGCTCCCCTTGCCCCCTGCCCATCCAGCACTTGGGACGGGGAGCAATGGCACATCGACCCCGAGTGCGCCGCCCGGCTCAAAGCCGAGCAACAGGATGAGATGTGGGAGCGCATCAAACAAAAACGCTACGACAACTTACGGCACGGGGTTTACATCAAATCCGTGGGCAAGTGGTTTCAAACCGACGACGCCACGCGCCTGCAATATCTGGCGCTGGCACTGGAAAGCGTAACGGGCGGCTTTAAAAAGCCCATCAACTGGAAAACGATGGATAACAGCTTTTTGATGCTCACCCCAGAGCTGCTGCGCAAAATTATGCAGACCATGCACGATGATGAGGAGGCGGATTTTATCAATGCCGAGAAGCATAAAGCAGCTATGCTCCAAGCCGAAAACCCGCTGGAATACGACTACAGCGGCGGCTGGACGGCAAACTTTGATGAGCAGCCCGCTGCCGAGCTTGAGGAGGCGCAATCATGAAACCGAGATACTACCTAGCCCTCTATAAAGGTTATCGCGACGGCTCCGGCTGGCGCGTGTGGTGTGCCCGAGCCACCGACTGGCTGACCCGCATTCTCACCCGCGGCCAGTACAGCCACGCCGAGATTGCCTACGGCCCAGCCGAAGGCGGCGGGTACGACTGCATTTCTTCTTCCGTGCGCGACGGCGGCGTGCGCGCCAAAACCATGCCGCTGTCCGCCGATAAGTGGGATCTCATCCCGCTGCCCGACAGCATCAATGAGCACGGGCAGCTTGACCGCCTATACCGCAATACCGTCAGCCAGCCCTACGACTGGTTTGGCGCCGTCGGCGTGGTATTCAAAACCCGCCAGAGGGGCGACAAGTGGTTTTGCTCCGAGTGGTGTGCCGCCGCATTGGGGCTGCCCGACGGCTGGCGTTGGTCGCCCAACGACCTCGCCGCCATCGTGCCCGCTCTAAAAAGGCAGGCATGAAAAACCCCGCCACACGGGCGGGGAGGAAAGAACCAAGACGGCGACACGGCGGGTGCGGACACACCCGCCGCGACAGCCAAGCAGAACCAGCCTGCATTGACCCAAGGCCGCCACCCTCGAGGGCGCGCGGATTGTATCACGCAATGTAGGAAAAATAATGCAATACCGATGCAAAAGCTGCGGCAAATTACTGGCCGTTGGCAGCGGCACCGTGCAAATCAAGTGCCAACGCTGCAAAACAGTAAACCAATTCAGTTTTTTAACAACCCAGAGCGCCCAGAGTGCCGAAACTGCGAACCCCACGCAGAAAGGCACTTATGTACCGCAAAGCCCCGCTACCGTTTACCGGCCAAAAACGTAACTTTTTAAAGCTGTTTAAACAGGTATTAAATGAGCATATCCCCGGCGATGGGGAGGATTGGACAATCTTAGACGCCTTCGGCGGCAGCGGCCTCTTATCGCATGCCGCCAAACAATGCAAGCCCGCCGCCCGCGTTATTTATAATGATTACGACGGCTACAGCGAGCGCCTGCAACACATTCCCGACATCAACCGCTTGCGCCGCCTGCTTGCCGGTATCTTGGAGCCCGTGCCGCGCAGTAAACTGGTGCCACCGGCAATTAAGGCCGCCATTGTGGCCGCCATCCGCAGCTTCGGCGGCTATGTCGACCTCGACTGCTTGGTTTCATGGTTGCTATTCAGCGGCAACACCGCCGCGAACCTTGACGAGCTCTGCCGTAAAACCATGTACAACTGCATCAGCCTCAGCGACTACCCCGAGGCACAAGACTACCTGCAAGGCGTGGAGATAGTCAGCCAATCCTACCGTGAGCTGCTACCGCAGCATATTAGCAACCCGTGCACGTTATTGGTACTCGACCCGCCCTACGTATGTACCCAGCAGGGCAACTACCGTAAGGCAGCCTACTTCGGCATGGTCGAGTTCCTGCGCCTGATGGCAATGGTAAGGCCGCCCTTCATATTCTTTTCGAGCACGCGTAGCGAGCTGCCCGCCTATCTCGACCTTGTAGCCGAGCTGCGCCTGCCCGGTTGGGAGCGTTTTGCAGGTAGCCAAACCCTGACAGTGAGTAGCACCATCAACCGCAATTCGGGCTACGATGACCACTTGATTTATAAGTTCTGATGGCGAGCACCACGGCTCTTTTAAAGTGCATAAGATAATCCCCGTTTAACAGTCCATTAAACGGGGATAAATTTGTGCAAAAGCTGATACAATTTTCTACGCGGCGGCGGTGCAAAAGCTGCTGCCGATTCGGGCAAAAGCTGCCGCCGCCTTACAGGTGGATGCGGTCGTTGTCGTAACGGGCGTACACCAGCTTGTTTTCGAGCTTGAAGCTGTCGTTAATCTGCCAGGAAACATCCCAAATGCCGGATCGGGAGCCGGTTTCAAACACGGGCTTCTGCGGCAGGAAGCGGGCGCTGGCGGTGTTGCCCATGATTTCGTTTTGTGGGGCGCGCGATTTGATGTAGTTGAAGGTGAGGCGGCTGAGGAAGTTGGGATAGGATTCAGGCGTGAAGAGCAGCTTGAAACGGATATTGGTGTTTTCCACGCGGCGCGGGTTGCCGGCGGGGTCGTAATGCACGAAGGGCTCGTAGCTTTCGCGCTGCTGGCGCTCGGCACTCAGTCGGAAGGCGAGGTTGTTTTTCACAATCGGGCCGGATACCATCAGCGCGCCGTTGCGGGTTTTCTGGTTACCCGCGCCCAAGCGCACCGCGCCTTCCCATTCCTGAGTCGGGTCGTTGGAGCGCATCACGATGGCGCCGGCCACAGCGTTCTGCCCGCGTACCAGGCTCTGCGGCCCGCGCAAGACTTCCACCTGCCGCATATCCCACAGCGATTGCGTGCCGAAGGCGTATTCGTTATAAGTGGCGGAGCGGCCGTCTATCGACAAATTCAAACGCGGCCGCGTGCCGGCAAAGAATGCCACCGCACCCACCGCCGGGCCGGAACCGTCCACGCCGCGCACAGTGGGCAAATCGTTGCCGCTGCCCAAATCCACGGTGTTGACGGTTTGCTTGAGCAGGTCGGTGGCGGAAAGCTTGTGGCCGCTGCGGTCGATATCCGGCGCGGTGAACACATTGTGCGAAGTGCCGGTTTGTAACATGGTACGGCTGCCACGTTCACCTGTAACCACAATATCAGGCAGCTGCGCGGCGGCATCGGTTTCTTCGGCGTGGGCGAAATATGGGGCGGCAGCCAGCAGGGCAAGCAGGCAGGCATTGAGTTTCACTGCGGTTTTCTCCTTTGTTGGTTCGGCTCGGCGAGTACAATAAAGATTTACAGATTTACATTAAACATACATATACTGTAAATTATAGAAAGCAACAAAAGATAATGCAAGCGATTATCGAATGCTTGCCAAAAGAAAGGTATTCCCACATGCCCCACAGCAAAAAACGGCAGGCACTGCGCGAAGCAGCGAAAAACCTGTTTTATACACAAGGCTTTGCCGCCGTTTCCGTAGAAGCCATTTGCTCCGCCGCCCATACCAGCCGCGTAACCTTCTACAAATACTACTCCGGCAAAAACGCGCTGGTGCAGGAGCTGTTTGCCGAACAGAAAGAACAAGTACGCAACCGACTCGAATGCCTGCTGGCACAGCAATGCAGCCTGGAAGAAGCCGCTGCCGCCCTATTCGCCATCCAACGCGAATCCATGACCGAACTCTATTCCGCGCCCGTACTCGACGACATCGCCAACGTGGCCGATTTGGAGCTGGAACGCTTCTTCCGCAGCATGGAAGAAGAGAAATATCAATTTATGCGCAGCTTTTTCCACACCCTGCAACAGCGCAAACTCATCCACCACAGCCTGCCACCCGAACTCATCGACCTCTTCATCCGCCAAATGGACAGCCTCATGCGACAACCCTGTCTCGCCGAACTCTACGCTCCCACCCCGCAACGACTGCCACAGGATATATTGCAACTCCTGCTCTACGGCCTCACCAGCCGGGAAGCAGAATAAGGCAGCCCGGCTAAACAAAAGGCTACCTGAAAGCATCAGCTTCTAACGAAGTTAAAACAAGCTCTGCGAGTTTCTGCGGCGCTGAAATCCCAGGTAGCCTTTTCTCATTCTCACCCCAAGCCCGGCCCGCGTTATAATCCACCCTCATCAATCACATCGAAACCACCGCCATGACCCCTACCCTAGAGCTCGACCTCACCGGCCTTAAATGCCCCCTGCCCATTCTCCGCGCCAAAAAAGCGCTGGCCACCTTAGAAACCGGGCAGATACTTTCCGTGCGCGCCACCGATCCCGGCGCTCCCGACGACTTTGCCGCCTTCTGCCGCCAAACCGGCCACCGGCTGCTCGCTTCTGGCACGGATAACGGCGTGTTCGTTTTGGTGATCCAACACAAATAACCCGGCTTCACCGCAATATCGTTTTAACCAACCTTGCAACACAGTTTCAGGCAGCCTTATCCGCCCGGCATCCAAAGGCTACCTGAAAATATAACGCTCCAAATCACGAAAGCCCCCACCATGCAAACCCTCACCCTCCTCCGCCCCGACGACATGCACCTGCACCTGCGCGACGGCGACACCCTGCGCCACGTTTTGCCGCACACCGCCCGCCAGATGGGCCGTGCCGTAATCATGCCCAACCTCAAGCCCCCGGTGATTAGCGTGGCCGATGCCTTGGCCTACCGCGAACGCATCCTCGCCTCCCTGCCCGCCGGCAGCCGCTTCCAACCGCTGATGACGCTCTATCTCACCGACCACGCCACCCCCGCCCTGGTGCAGGAAGCCAAAGCCGCCGGCATCGTTGCCTTCAAACTCTACCCCGCCGGCGCCACCACCAATTCCGACAGCGGCGTGACCGATCTGTTCAAACTCCTGCCCGTGCTCGAAGAAATCGCCGCCCAAGATATGCGCTTCCTGGTGCACGGCGAAGTAACCGACCCTGCCATCGACATCTTCGACCGCGAAGCCGCATTCATCGAACGCATCCTCCTACCCGTGCTGAATAAAGTGCCCGGCCTCAAAACCGTGTTCGAGCACATCACCACCGCCGAAGCCGCCCGCCTCGTGTGCCAAAGCGGCGAAAACCTCGCCGCCAGCGTTACCCCGCAGCACCTGCTGCTCAACCGCAACGACCTCTTGGTGGGCGGCGTGCACCCGCACCACTACTGCCTGCCCGTGCTCAAACGCGAAAGCCACCGCCAAGCCCTGCTCGAAGCCGTATCCGGTGCGCAAGCGCACAAATTCTTCCTCGGCACCGACTCCGCGCCGCACCCGCAACACGCCAAAGAAAATGCCTGCGGCTGCGCAGGCATGTTCAGTGCCGCCACCGCCATCGAGCTCTACGCTGAAGCCTTCGAGCAAATCGGCGCGCTCGACAAACTCGAAGCCTTCGCCTCGAAAAACGGCGCCCGCTTCTACGGCCTGCCCGAAAACACCGACACCATCACCCTGGTGAAACAAGCGCAAACCGTGCCCAACAGCTTCCCCATCGGCAGCGGCGGCAACCTCGTCCCCATGCGCGCCGGCGGCAGCGTGGCTTGGACGATGCAAGCGTAAGCCCTGCCCACTCTGATTTTGATGCAAAAAGGCTACCTGAAATTTTTCAGGTAGCCTTTTTTATTGCGGCAACGATGTGCTATTCAAACTCCGCCCACACCGGCGCATGGTCGCTGGGGCGTTCCAGCGCGCGCGGGGCGGTGTCTACGCCGGCGGCGGCAAGGCGCGGCAGCAGGGCTTGGCTGGCGAGGATGTGGTCGATGCGCAAGCCGAGTTTGCGGCGGAACATATTCATGCGGTAGTCCCACCAGGTGTAGAGCGGTTCGGCGGGGTGCAGGCGGCGCAGACTGTCGGTGAGGCCGAGGTCGAGCAGGGTTTGAAACCAGGCGCGCTCTTCAGCGGAGCAGAGGATTTTGCCCTGCCATTTTTCGGGGTCGTACACATCCAAATCGGCGGGGGCGATGTTGAAATCACCGAGCAGCACCAATTCCGGGTATTGCGCCAATTCGCTGCGGATAAATTCGGCCAGCGCGGCAAACCATTGCTGCTTATAGGCAAATTTCTCGCTGCCCACGGCTTCGCCGTTCACGCAATATACATCCACCACGCGCACGCCGCCGATGGTGGCGGCAATCACGCGCCGCTGCGGGTCGTTGGGCAGGGCGGGCAGGCCGGTGTGCACGTTTTGCACTTCTTCTTTGCTGAGGATGGCCACGCCGTTGTAGGTTTTCTGCCCGCTCCACACGGCGCGGTAGCCGAGCATTTCGAAGGCGGAAAGCGGGAACTGGTCTTGATCCAGCTTGAGTTCTTGCAGGCAGAGTACGTCGGGCTGATGCTGAATCAGCCAGTCGCTCACGTGCGGCAGGCGCACTTTGAGGGAGTTTACGTTCCAAGTGGCGATTTTCATGGCGTTTGCTTTCGGAATGAATTTTTCAGGTAGCCTGCATCGATAGTGAGGCTACCTGAAAATATGCGCTTCAACGGAATTGAAACATTGGCTGGCGGTTTACTCGGCTTCGTCTATCCAAGCCTGTTGCACGGCTTCGAGAATGCGCTCGCCGCAACGCTGCGGGTCGTCATCAAACTCGGGCAAATCGAGGATGAGCTGGCGCAGCTGGGTGAAGCGGACGGTTTTCGGGTCGATGTCGGGATGGCGGTCGAAGAGTTCTTCGGCAATGCGTTGGGTGTCGGTCCATTTCATGATGAGGCTACCTGAAACTAGATGTGTACGGCCGGCGGCTGGGGAGCGCCAAGCTTAATGATGTTCGCGGGCGTGGTTGATGGTGTATTTGGGAATTTCCACCACGAGGTCTTCGCCGGCCACTTTGGCCTGGCAGCTCAAGCGCGATTCGGCTTCCAAGCCCCAGGCTTGGTCGAGCAGGTCTTCTTCGATTTCGCTGGGTTCTTCCAGGCTGTCGAAGCCTTGGCGCACGATCACGTGGCAGGTAGTGCAGGCGCAGGATTGTTCGCAGGCATGCTCGATTTCGATGCCGTTATCGAGCAGCAGGCTGCAAATGCTTTCGCCTTCGGGTGCGTTTTCGATGATTTTACCTTCGGGGCACAATTCGCTGTGCGGCAAGACGGTTACTTTGGGCATGGTGTGTGCTTTCTTAGCTGAATTTTTGAGTAGCGTATTGTAACGGAAAAGGCTACCTGAAAACAGTTGATTGCTTTTCAGGTAGCCTCTATTGCAACGGGGCTTACAGCTTGCCGCCGCCCACGCCGTTGGCAATTTCGCGCACCGCGCTCACATACAGGCGGCTGTGGTTGTATTGCCAAACGGCGAAGAAATTGTTGAGGCCGATATAGTAATCATACTGGCCTGGCGCGGTTTCCAGGCGGAACAGCACGGCTTTTTCGTGGTCGGCCACTTCCTCCAGCGGCGTTACCCCCATCCGACGCAGCTCGCCCACGGTTTTATTCAGCGCGGTTTTTTCATCAATCAGCGCCAGCAATTCCGGCGTGGGCACCATCGACACCGGCACCATTACCTTGCCGCCGCGCTGCCAGCCGTGCGCTTTCAGATAGTTGGCCACCGAAGCCGCCACATCCGGCACGCTGCCCCAAATGTTGCGCTGGCCGTCGCCATCGTAATCCACCGCCCATTTGCGGTAGCTCGACGGCATAAACTGCGGCATCCCCATCGCCCCGGCATAGCTGCCGGTGAAGCTGAACGGATCGCGTCCTTCTTCTTTGGCCATTAGCAGGAATTCATGCAGCTCCTGCTGGAAAAACTCGCCGCGGCGCGGGTAGCCGAACGCCAGCGTGGGCAGAGAATCGGCCAGGCGGAAGCTGCCCATATTGCTGCCGTAGTTCGTTTCGATGCCCACAATCGCCACCAACACTTCCGCCGGCACGCCGTATTCGCGCGCCACTTGGTCGAGCACTTGGCGGTATTGCTGGTAGAAGCGGCGGCCGCCGTTGATTTTGCCCGCACCGGCATTGCCGCTGCGGAATTCATACCACGGGCGCGATGTGCCTGGGCGGTTCATGATGTTGACAATATTACCCTTATACACCGACTGCGCGAAAAACTGCTGCAACTGGCCTTCGCCCATCACACCCAATCCGGCCTGCTGCCGGATAAAGCGCTGTACCTCGGCATTTTGGCTGAACCCAGTTTCCGATACCGGCAAGGCCGATGCGTCCGGCACCACCTTCTGCGCCTCCGGCACAGGCGGAATCGGCTGTTCGCTACTGCATGCGGCCAACACAAACAAAACGGCTAAAGCGGGGGCAAATTTCAATTTCATCATGATTTCCAAGCAAACAAACAATGTATGAAGTGTAGCACAGGCATCCAACCCGGCGCGAATGCAAAGGCTACCTGAAAACTTTCAGGTAGCCTTTAACGCTTGCCGGTCAAGCAGCTAACGTCTTGCCACCGCGGCCGTGGCCAGATATTGCTGTGCCCCGGCGGCAATGGCGCGGGCGGCTTTTTGGCGGAACTGGCTGCTGGCCAGCATCCGCTCTTCGGTGGGGTTGGAAATGAAGGCAGTTTCCACCAAGATCGACGGAATATCCGGCGCTTTGAGCACGGCGAAGCCGGCCTGATCCACATGGCCTTTGTGCAGGCGGTTGATTTTGCCCATTTCGTCGAGCACCGATTTACCCAGGCGCAGGCTGTCGTTGATGGTGGCGGTTTGCACCAGGTCAAACAGCGTGTGGTCCACCTGCCGGTTGCCGCTCACGCGGATGCCGCCAATTTGGTCAGAGGCATTTTGCGATTGCGCCAGCCAACGGGCGGCGGCGCTAGTGGCTCTGCCCCGGCTTAAGGCATACACGCCGGTGCCGCGCGGCTGCGGCGTGGTGAAGGCATCGGCATGAATCGAAATGAAAATATCGGCTTTGCGGCTGCGCGCCTTGGCCACGCGCACACCCAGCGGAATAAACACGTCTTCGTTGCGCGTCATGTACACCTGATAGCCGAGCCGCTCCATTTCGCGTTTGGCTTCGCGCGCAATCGAAAGCACCACGTCTTTTTCGCGCAGGCCGCTTGGGCCGACCGCGCCGGAATCTTCGCCGCCGTGGCCGGGATCGAGCATCACCACCAACTTGCGGTTGCCGCGCCTGTTGCCGCCGGCATGGTTTTGCACCGGCGGCACGCTGGTGGTTTGCGCCTGCGCGGTGGCGGTACCGTCTTGGCGAATACGGCCGTTGGTGTAGTCTTGCAGAAGCGCCATCAGCGGGTCGTTGGCTTCCTGTGCCAGCGCCACAGCCTGGGTGGGATAAAGGTCGATCACCAAGCGGTGTTTGAAATTGGCCACCGGCGTGAGTGCGAACACTTGCGGGTTCACGGCGGTTTTCAAATCCATCACCACGCGGATGGTGTCGGGGTTGAACTGCCCCACGCGGATGCCGGCCACATAAGGATCGCTGCGGCTGAGCTTCTGCGGCAGGCTCTGCACCACGCTGTCTAGGCTCGCGCCCTGAATGTCCACCACCAGGCGGCGCGGGTTATCCAGCAGGAAATATTTATGCTGCAGGGGACGGGTGGATTCGAGCGTGGCGCGGGTGTAGGAAGAGGCCGGCCAAATGCGCACGGCCACAAACTGCGGCGTGCCGTGTGCTTCGCCCGTGGGCACAATGCTCAGGAGCAGCAGGCCGGCGCCGCTGCTTAGGAAAGTTCGGCGGGTAAGTTTTGCCATAATTTGATAAGTTGCTTGCCGTTTTCAGAATCGGCGGAAAGAGTACAGACACGGCCGCTGCCGCTGTTTTGCAGGGCGATGCGCAAATCGGCTGCGGGCGCAAAGCCCTCGGCACGTTGCGGCCATTCGATGAAATGGAGGGTGGGCTCGACAAACAGTTCGCCCAGCCCGGCATCTTCCCACTCTTCCGGTGCGGCAAAGCGGTATAAATCGAAATGGTTTACCGCCAGGCCGTTTGGCCGGTAGCTTTCCACAATGGCATAAGTGGGGCTTTTCACTGCGCCCGCATGCCCAAGCCGGCGCAAAATAGCGCGCACCAGCGTGGTTTTGCCCGCACCCAAATCGCCTTCCAGCCACACCACCAGCGGTGCGGCCAAATCGGGCGCGATTCGATTGCCGAAGGCTTCGGTAGCGGCTTCGCCGTTGAGAAAGAGAGAGAGAGAGTTTTGCATGCGGCGGATTATAACCTGAAATACTGTTGGGAAAGTTTAAGCCATGCGGCCTTCAGCCAGCTTGTTGCTGCTGTTTTGGCAGCTTTTCAGGTAGCCATAACTGAGGCTACCTGAAAAGCTGATTTCATTCTTTTGTGAGATACCGCTGCAATATTGTATACAGCGCCGCTTCACCCTATAGGAAATTCATTGCTGCAACTAAAACCAATCGGTTTCCGGCTGCTTCATGTTTCAGGTAGCCTCTTCTCCGCTTTCGGCAACCTGTTCGCTCTCCGGCAGGGCATGCTCCGCCTCCCATTGCGCAAACCATGCAGCCACCACGGCATCCACTTCCTCCATACCCTGTTTTTTCAGGCTGGAAAACAGTTGCACACCTACCGCTTGCCGCTCGGCAAAAGGCTGGAGGGCGCGGCGCACGGCAGCGAGGGTTTTAATCTGCTCGTTTTTGGAAAGTTTGTCGGCTTTCGACAACAAAATATGCACAGGTTTGCCGGTGCTGGCAAAAAATTCCAGCATTTGCTTGTCAAGCTCCTTGAGCGGATGGCGCGCGTCCATCACCAACACCAACCCGATAAGCTGGGCACGGGTTTGCAGGTAACCGCCAAGCAGCTGTACCCAATGCGCGCGCACGGCTTCGGGCACTTGGGCATAGCCGTAGCCGGGCAAATCCACCATATAGTGCCCATTAGCCAAGCTGAAGAAGTTGATATGCTGGGTGCGGCCTGGAGTTTTGGAAACATAAGCCAGGCGGGTGTGGGCGGTGAGCGTATTGATAGCGCTGGATTTGCCGGCATTACTGCGCCCCACGAAGGCGATTTCAGCAGGGGTATCGGGCAGGTCTTTTAAGTGATTAACGGTGGTATAAAATTTAGCGTTTTTAAAAAGCGGCATGGCTGGAACAAAAAGTAAAATTTAGTATAGAATACCACGTTTATAAAAACAGAGTATTGGGCGGCGGCCTCCTGCCCCGCCGATTTGGAGCATATACATGAAACACACTACCTTAGCCGGCCTGCTGCTGGCCGTTTCCGGCTTCACCTTGGCTGCACCGCCCGCCGCCGACATGAACAACGGCAAGCGGGTGGTTGATACGGTGTGCGCTGCCTGTCACGGTGCAGACGGCAACACCAATATCGCCACCTATCCGCGCCTGTCGGCCCAACATCCCGCCTACATCATCCAGCAAACCCTAGCCATCAAAAACGGCGACCGCAACACCGGCGCAGCCGTTACCATGCGCCCGCTGGTACAAAACCTGAGCGACAAAGACATCTCCGATGCTGCCGCCTACCTCACCCGCCAAATCCCGAAATCCGGCGAAAGCAATCCCAAAGAAAATCCTGAACTGGGTGCGCGCATTTTCCGCGGTGGCTTGCCGGCCAAAGGTTTGCCGGCCTGCATGTCGTGCCACGGCCCTGGCGGCGCAGGCATTCCGGGCAATCAAACCCTAAAAGACGGCGCAGTAGCCTACCCGCGCCTGGCCGGCCAACACAAATCTTATGTGGTGGATCAACTGCGCTCCTATCAAAGTGGCCAACGCACCAACTCCATCATGGGCGACATTGCCAAACGCATGAGCAACGAAGAAATGGATGCCGTAGGCAACTTTATTCAAGGTTTGCAATAAGCCGTACCATTCCGTCCGGCCGTATTCCGCAATGGATACGGCCGGATTGTTTTACGGCGGATGGAATTGAAACCCATGTGGCGGTGGCTCGCCTTGTCCTGATTTAAAGTTCATCATAGCCAGCCTTTTGCCGGTTGGCATAATTTACATTTTTTCACGCAGCCCTAATTTTCCGCTAAGCTTGCCTGCCTATAATGCAAGCCATCAACTCAGGCAACACCGGTTGTCGCTTTTACCTCCCCCCAATCTTGAATAAAGGAAAAAACCATGAAAAACGCTCTGCTCCTCACCGCCCTATTGGCCGTATCCGCCACCGCTTCTGCCGGCTTCTCCGAAAATGGCCAAGCACCTGGCTACCAAAACAGCGTAACCCGCGTTTCTGCACTGCGCAGCGTGCCGGACGACAGCTACGTTACATTGGAAGGCTACATCGAACGCCAAGTGCGCCACGAACACTACATCTTCCGCGACACCAGCGGCCGCATCGAAGTGGAAATCGATAACGATGTATGGCGCGGCTTGAACGTTACCCCACGCGACAAAGTGCGCCTTGAAGCCGAAATCGACCAAGACTGGCATGGCACCGAAGTGGACGTAAAAGCTGTTACCCGTATCCAGTAAGCAATGAGGCTACCTGAAAGCGAAGCTTCAACGCAGTTAAAATGAACGAAGTGAGTTTCTGCGAAGCTAACGCGCAAGCTTCAAGTTTAAACAAACACATTGAGTTTCGCTTAAACTGCCGCTATATTTTTCAGGTAGCCTGTTTCGTTTTCTCCAATCTCTTAAACTGTGAAAGGAAAGCCAATGTCCGCACGCAAATCCTCCCTCCTGTTGCTGGCAGCCACCATCATGGCCGTTTCCCTGCCCGCCCTGGCCGACCACGACGATTACGATGATGACGACTACCATCACCATCGCTACTCACAAGAGCATCGGGCACGCCGCAGCCATCAGCCCAGCCGCTATCGGCAGGCCGGCTATATTTCGAGCACCCGCGCCGCCAACATCGCCGCCCGCCACACCCGTGCCCGCGTAACCGACGTGGACCTCACCTCCTGGCGCGGCCGCCGCGTGTATGAAGTGGATTTAGACGGCCGACGTGGCGATTATGAAGTGATTGTGGATGCCCGCAGCGGCCGCATCCTCTCTTCCAAATTCGATCCCGACGATTAAACCGCTTGCCTATCCGACGTATAAAGGCTACCTGAAAACGAGCAACACAAGTTTTCAGGTAGCCTTTATTTCCACCCAAGCAAGGGCAAGAGCGCACTTACTCAATCCGATAGTGCAACATGCGGCTGCTTTCGCGGATAACGCGCACCAGGCGCATAATCAGGCTGGAAACGAAACCGATTCGTTTCCATTCGGCAGGGAAATCGCCCACGATGTAGCGGTTGGAAATGAAGTGCAGATTGTCTGCCCATTGCTCCGGCTTGCGTTCGTTGTCGCAAAAGGATTCAAAGCGGGCGCTAACGTGCTTCATGGCATCGTGGCGGGCAGAGTTTTTCACTGTCCAACTGTTACACATATCGAAGGCGATTTCACTGCCGTGGAAACGGGCGGCCAGGTCTTGGAATAAGGTGCGTACCATTTCATTGGAAAAATACATCAGCACGCCTTCAATCACGAACAGGAATTGGGCATCGGGGTGGCGGGCATGCAACTCGTCCATCCATGCGGTGTCGAAGGCGGAGGCAGCAATCAGGGTTTCGTTGCTTTGCGGCGGCAGGATGGCACGCCGCCATTGAATCACGTCTTCCAAATCGAGCTGATAAAACGGCACGCCGTCTGCTGCGCTGCCGATACGTTCGCGGCGGCTGTCGAGCCCGCAGCCGAGGATAACGACCACCGGACGGCTTTGGCGGCGGATGAAATCGGCAGTGAGCTGGTCGAAATAGCGGGCACGGATGGCGGTGCCGATGAGGGTGGGCTTGGCGCGGTCGAACTTGGCAAAATCATATTCGATCTGCGGCACCAGCCGGCAAGCAGCGGGATCGATAAGGATGGGGTTGGCCTGCTGGGAGGCACGGTATTTCATATAGAGCGGAATCAGCAGGGTTTCGCTGATGGCGTTTTCGATTTTAATCATAGCGTTCTCCTGGGTATTACACCAAATAAAAGGCTACCTGAAAGAATTTCTGCAAAGTTACAACGAGGCTGCCGCAAAATAAAAACAGAGGCTACCTGAAAATAATTATCAGGTAGCCTCATTATACGCCTATCGCCAATGCCCTGGCTTTCCCTATGGCACAAGCTCACTTTGTATGAAAAAACAATTATTTCAGCGAAATATATTCAACACGCATCAGCCATAGCGCTTCTGAAATTCACGCATAAATTCAATCAGCGCTTCTACCCCTTGCAAGGGCATGGCGTTGTAGATGCTGGCACGCATGCCGCCCATGCTCTTATAGCCGCCCAGCAGGCGCAGGCCGCGGGTGGTGGACTCTTGAACGAAGAGTTCGTCCAATTCCTTGTTGCCGGTGGTGAAGATCACGTTCATTTTAGAACGGGCAGCAGGCGCAACGCGGTTGCGGTAGAAGCCGCCGCTGTTGTCGATGGCGGCATACAAGGTTTTGGCTTTGAGGGTATTGATGGTTTCCATCTGCCCTACCCCGCCCTGCGACTGCAACCAGCGGAACACCAGGCCGGAAATATAGATGGGATAGGTGGCGGGGGTGTTATACATACCTTGGCGCTCGATGTGCGAACGATAGTTCCACACATCGGGCACGCGGCTGGAACAACGCTCAAGCAGGTCTTCGCGGATGATGACGATGGTGGTGCCGGAAGGGCCGATATTTTTTTGCGCACCGGCATAAATCACGCCGAAGTCAGCCACATTGACGCGGCGGGAAAGAATTTCGCTCGACATATCGCACACCAAGGGCGGCATGTCCGTACCCAGTTTGGGCACTTCATGATATTGCAGGCCGTGCACGGTTTCGTTAATCACGAAATGCACGAAGGCGGAGCTCGGGTCGATATCCCAAGACTCAACCGGCGGCAGGTCGGTGTAATCAAACTGCTCGCCGCCATGCGCGGCCAGATGGATGTTTACATCCGACAATTTGCCCATTTCATGATGGGCGATGCGGCTCCAGTTACCGCTCACCACGGAATCGACGCGCTTGAAGCCGTTGCTCAAGTTCATTACGGTCATGTTGAACTGTGCGCTGGCGCCGCCTTGCAAAAACAAAACTTTATAGTTATCGGGAATATTCAAGAGCTGGCGCAAATCCTGCTCGGCATGATAGAGGATGCTCATGAACACATCAGAACGGTGGCTCATGGTCATCACGGAAAAGCCCGTGCCGTTGTAGTCGAACATTTCGCTTTGCGCAGTGCGCAATACGGATTCGGGCAGCACGGCCGGGCCGGCGGAGAAGTTGTAAATCGGGGTATCCACAGTAAAAACTCGATTGAAATTGCGGCAGGATGCCTTAATGGGTGGGGATTCTATCGTTTGCAAACCTGTTGCAGCAAGGATTTTCGCCATTTCCCACCAAACAGCATGGCAGTGAAAAACTATTCATTAACTACAATTTCAAGCTTATAAAAGTGATTTCCTCTATTTATTCAGTCTAAACAGAATTTATCGCCAGCAATTCAATAGCAGTAAGTGAAGCCCACCCTGTCGTTATTTTGGTCTTCAGTATGCGTTGCAGTGGCGAGTTTCAGGTAGCCTGTGCAGCAAAAGGCTACCTGAAAACCCATTTGCGCTTTCAAACAGCCTTTCATATAGTGGATTAACAAAAATCAGGACAAGGCGGCGAGCCGCAGACAGTACACACGTTACGGCAAGGCGAACCAACGCCGTACTGGTTTTTGTTAATTCACTATAAATATTTTCAGGTAGCCTGCTTGGTATACAGGCTACCTGAAAATTCACAGCGGGCTTTAAACCAGACAAACAAACATCAAATCTTCAAAATCCGCTCACCACGACCGATGCCGGCGGCGCCGGTGCGCACGGTTTCCAGAATCAAGCCTTTGGGCACGGTTTCGAGGAAGCTGTCGAGCTTGTCGCTGGTACCGGTGATTTCAATCACATAGCTTTTATCGGTTACGTCCACCACCTGGCCGCGGTAAATATCGGTGAGGCGCAGGAGCTCGTCGCGGTCTTTGCCCAAGGCGCGCACTTTTACCAACATCAGCTCGCGCTCCACATGGCGGCAATTGTTGAAGTCGATTACTTTCACCACTTCCACCAGCTTGTTGAGCTGTTTGGTAATTTGCTCAACCACTTGGTCGTTGCCGCGGGTAACGATGGTCATGCGAGACAGGGTTGGGTCTTCGGTGGGGGCTACGGAAAGTGCGTCGATATTGTAACCGCGCGCGGAAAACAGCCCCACTACACGGCTCATGGCGCCGGATTCGTTCTCCATCAGAATGGATAAAATGTGTCGCATCATGGCACGCTCCTTGTGTCGTAGTGGCGGTCGGTTACTTCGTTTACATCGGAATCGGCTTTGCGCTCGCGCATATGCGGCGGCAATACCATTTCATCCAAACCTTTGCCGTTGCCCACCATGGGGAAGACATTTTGTTTGCGATCCACCACGAAATCCATAAACACCAGCCTGTCTTTCAGCGCGAGGGCTTCGCGCAGCGCGCCTTCCACGTCGGCCGGTTTTTCAATGCGCATGCCCACATGACCGTAGGCTTCGGCCAGTTTCACGAAATCGGGCAGCGTGTCGAAATAGGTTTCGGCTTCGCGGTTGCTGTAATACAGCTCCTGCCATTGGCGCACCATGCCGAGGTAGCCGTTGTTCAGGCAAATAACCTTCACCGGCAGATTGTATTGTTTGCAGGTAGCCAGCTCTTGGATGTTCATCTGAATCGAGCCTTCACCGGTAATGCAGCAAATATCGCGGTCCGGCGCGGCTAGATACGCGCCCATGGCATAGGGCAGACCCACGCCCATGGTGCCCAGGCCGCCGGAATTGAGCCACTGACGCGGCTGGGAGAAGGGGTAATACTGCGCGGCAAACATTTGGTGCTGCCCCACGTCGGCAGTGATGATGGCGTTGCCCCGGGTTACTTCGGCCAGGGTGCGCACCACCTGCTGCGGCAGGATAATGTCTTCATGCGGCTCGATGGCGAGGCAGTCGCGGCTGCGCCAGGCTTCGATGCGCTGCCACCATTTTTCCAAATTGGCCGGATTAAACTGCAACTCCTGCTTGCGCCACAGCCCGATCATTTCCTCCAACACGTTTTTCACGTCGCCCACAATCGGCACGTCGGCCTTCACGCGCTTGGCGATGCTGGAAGGATCGATATCGATGTGGATGATTTTCCTCGGCTGTTCCAGGAATTTGGCCGGCACGGAAATCACGCGGTCGTCAAAACGCGCGCCCACGGCCAAAATCACATCGGCATTGTGCATGGCCAGGTTGGCCTCGTATGTGCCGTGCATGCCGAGCATGCCGAGGAAGCGGCGGTCGGAAGCGGGATAGCCGCCCAAACCCATCAGCGTGCCGGTACAGGGAATGTTCAAAAGCTGCACCAATTCGGTGAGCTGTTTGGCCGCATTACCCAAAATCACGCCGCCGCCGAAATACACCAGCGGGCGTTTGGCCGCCGCCAGCATCTGCACCGCCTTTTTAATCTGGCCGATATGGCCGTGCGTAACCGGCTGGTAGGAACGGATAAAAATATCTTCCTGCGGATAGCTGAACTTAGAAAGCGCCTGCGTAGCATCTTTGGTGATGTCCACCACCACCGGGCCGGGGCGGCCACTCTGCGCGATTTGAAACGCCTTTTTGATGGTGGGCGCGATTTCGTCCACCTCGGTAACCAAGAAATTGTGCTTCACGCACGGGCGGGAAATACCCACCATATCAATTTCCTGAAACGCATCCGAGCCCACCGCGGGCGAAGGCACCTGGCCTGAAATCACCACCAGCGGAATGGAGTCGCTATAGGCCGTGGCAATGCCGGTGATGGCGTTGGTGGCGCCCGGGCCGGAAGTAACCAGCGCCACGCCCACCTCGCCGCTCACGCGCGCATAGGCATCGGCGGCATGCACCGCAGCCTGCTCGTGGCGCACCAGGATATGCTCGAATTTGTGGAGTTGGTAGATAGCGTCGTAGATTTCCAAAACCGCGCCGCCAGGATAACCGAACACGTATTCCACGTTTTCGGCCTTAAGACTTTGCACCAATATTTGTGCGCCTGATAATTGCATCAAACCTCTCCTTTTATGCACATCAGCCGACAGTCGGCGGCAGCTTTACCTCGGCATGGTAATGCGCTGGCTGAAGCCGGGCGGATTTAAGGTACGCAAAACGGCAACAACCGGTAACAGTCTGCTCGCCGCACCCATCGGAAGAGATGCGGGGTTTATGTAAAAAAAGGAAAATCAAGATACCGCAGCACGGCATAAAAAACAAGGGTGGGCGGGAAAAATACTGCACCATAGGCATGATTAACTAGCTAACGCACAGCAATCACTAAGAAAATGCCACTTCACTTAAAAAAGCGGAAATAAGCTATCGAATAATATCGGCAGGCAGCTATGCTGCGAAAACAAAGGCTACCTGAAACTGTAGCTCCGCAGAAACTCGTCTTCCTGCGGAAACCTCGTTTTCAGGTAGCCTTTGCCTGTTCACACGCCCAAATAGCCTTCGCGGCTGGCCAGCCAGCGTTCCAGGTGTTTTTCTACAATATCGGGGTGGCGGGCGATGAGTTCGGGGGCGATCCGGCGGGCAGCTTCCAAGAGGGGCAAGTCTTGCTCCAGATCGGCGAAACGCAGCAGGGGCAGGCCGCTTTGGCGGGCGCCGAGAAATTCGCCGGGGCCGCGGATGTTGAGGTCTTGGCGGGCGATTTCAAAGCCGTCGGTGTTTTCGTAGATCACTTTGAGGCGGGCTTTGGCGGTGTCGCCCAAGGGCTCGGCAAACAGCAGCACACAGCTGGATACCGCGGCGCCGCGCCCTACCCGGCCGCGTAATTGGTGCAGCTGGGAAAGCCCCATGCGCTCGGCGTGTTCGATCACCATCAGGGCGGCATTGGGCACGTCCACCCCCACTTCGATCACGGTGGTGGCCACCAGCACATGGATGCGGCCGGCGGCAAATTCAGCCATCACGGTGGCTTTCTCCGCGCTCTTCATGCGACCGTGCACCAGGCCGATGGTGAGCTCGGGCAGGGCGGCCTGCAGCTCGGCGAGCGTATCGGTGGCGGTTTGCAGCTGCAGCGCTTCGCTCTCTTCAATCAGCGGGCACACCCAATAGGCCTGCTGCCCTTTTTTACAGGTAGCCAGCACAAAGCCTTCCACTTCGTGGCGGCGGATATTGTTGACCAAACGGGTTTTAATCGGCGTGCGGCCGGGCGGCAACTCATCGATGATGGAAACATCGAGGTCGGCAAAGAAGCTCATGGCCAGCGTGCGCGGGATGGGGGTGGCGGACATCATCAGCTGGTGTACGTCGCAGCCTTTGTTTTTCAGGGCGAGGCGCTGCGCCACGCCGAAGCGGTGCTGCTCATCCACAATCACCAAGCCGAGGTTTTGGAAAGATACATCGTCTTGAAACAGGGCGTGCGTGCCCACGGCCAAACGGATGCGGCCATCGGCCAGCGCGGCTTTGGCTTGGTCTTTTTCTTTCTTTTTGAGGCTACCTGAAAGCCAGGCCACGCTGATGCCCAGCGGCTCGAGCCATTGGCGGAATTTGATGTGGTGCTGCTCGGCAAGGATTTCGGTGGGTGCCATCACGGCTACTTGTGCGCCTGCTTCGATGGCGGCCAGCGCAGAGAGCGCGGCCACGATGGTTTTGCCGCTGCCCACATCCCCCTGCAGCAGGCGGTGCATCGGGTGCGGCTGCGCCAAATCTTGGCGGATTTCGGCCAGCACGCGATCTTGAGCAGCGGTAAGGGCGAAGGGCAGGCTCTGCACCAGCGTCTTGGCGAGACTGCCGTCGCCCACCAGCGGCATGGCCTGCCCACTGAGTCGATGCGCACGAGCCAGGCGCATGGAAAGCTGCTGGGCGAGCAGTTCGTCAAATTTCAGCCGCTGCCAGGCAGGCAGGCTGCCGTCCGACAATTGACCGATGCTGTATTCGGGCGGCGGTGCGTGCAGAAGATGCAGACTTTCGGCCAGCGGCGGCAGCTTGAGCTGGGCAAGCAGGCTTTCAGGTAGCGTGTCGGCCAAATCGGTTTGCTCGAGGGCTTGGCGGATAATGCGGCGCAGCGTGGGCTGGCTGAGGCCGGACACGGTGGGATACACGGGAGTGAGGCTCTCGGCCAGGCTTTGGCTTGCCGCATCGCGGATTTTGGGGTGCACCATTTCGTCGCCGAAAAAGCCGTGGCGGATTTCGCCGATGGCGCGGATGCGTTTGCCCTTGGCGAGCTGCTTTTGCTGGCTGGGGTAGAAATGGATAAAGCGCAGGTGCAGCACGCTGCCGGATTGGTCGTGGATTTGGGCAATCAGCTGGCGGCGCGGGCGGAACTGGATTTCCTGATGCGCCACTTCGCCTTCCACTTGGCAGGATACGCCCACGGGCGCGTCTTTGATGGGGGTCAGGTGGGTTTCGTCTTCGTAGCGCAGGGGCAGGTGCAGCACGGCATCCCACAGGCTGCGGATATGCAGCTTGGCGAGCTTGCCTGCGGTGGCGTCGGTGAGCTTGAGTTGTTGTTTGAAATCGGCGCTCATGGGGAAGGCTACCTGAAAACGAACGGAGTGAGTTTCTGCGAGCTAAAGCGTGAGCTTCAACGAAGTTAAAACGAACGAAGTGGTTTTCTGCGAAGCTAAAGCGTGGGCTTGTGCAGCGCAGAAAGATGGCGGGATTGTACTGGAGCAGATGTTTTTCAGGTAGCCTTCATCAGGCTACCTGAAAATATTGGCCGCGCTTGAATGCCCTATTCCGCAGCCTTTTCTTCCGCCATTTCTTCTTCTGCCGTTGCCCCGTGAACACCCAGCTCAGGCAACACCAACTCGCCCAGTTCGGCCAGGGGCGGCAGGGATTCGAGGGTGTCGATTTGCAAATCGGTGAGAAAGGTTTTGGTGGTGGCCCACAGGCTGGGGCGGCCGATGGTGTCGCGCTTGCCCACGCTTTCTATCCAGCCGCGTTCTTGCAGGGTTTGCATCACGTTTTGCGACACCGCCACGCCGCGGATGGCTTCGATGTCACCGCGCGTGACCGGCTGGCGGTAGGCGATGATGGCCAAGGTTTCCATCACGGCGCGGGAATATCGCGGCGTGCGCTGCTCTTCCAGGCTGCCGAGCCGCTCGAAGGCGGCAGGGGCTACCTGAAAGCGCCAGCCCTCGTGGGTGCGCACCAGTTGCAGCGCCCTGCCCTGCCAGCGCTGTTGCAGTGCTTCGAGCACGTCTTCGAGCTTATCGGCAGAAAGCGGCGGTTCGCACAAGTCGCGCAGGCGGCGTTCGGGCAGCGGTTCGGGCTGGGTGAGCAACGCGGCTTCGATCAGGCTTTCGGGGGAAAGGGTATGCGGCATGGGTGGTTTGATGTGTATTGGGCGGGTTTGGCAAAACGTCGGGGATGTATGCCGGGCTGCTTTTTTCAGGTAGCCTGCTTCCATTCTTCACGGATTGCATTGATGGCTTTATCGTCAAATCTCCAGAGGAAAATATCTTCGGCTTTGTCTTTGGGCTGATCCTGGCGCAGAAGGTATTCGGCAGCTTCGCGCACGGCTTTGGCTTTGTCATGGAGCAGCGGCTTAACTTTTTCCACATCAAATTCATACAGGAATAACAATCCGTACAGCGCCGCGTAACGGAATGCGGCTTTTTTGTGCGTCAGGGCTTGGTAGAAGGCTTCGCGGCAACGCAAATCGGGCAAGTGCCAGTCGCAAACAGATCTAAGGGCATAAAGTATTTCCAAATGCAGCTTTTCGCCGGGCTGATGCGCCAGTACGTCCAGCAACAGGCTGATAAGGTGCGGGTGGGCAAGATAGCTGTCGGCACGACGGCGGGTTTGGCTGCGGGCTTCGGATTCGATGCGTTTGACGGCACGGATTTTTTCTTCTTCCGTGCCATTCTCCAGCGCGGCTATATAGCCTGCATGGACAGGCGACAGGGCGGGAAACGGTACGTTATCGAGAAATTCCTGCTGTTTGGCTGGGTCGAGGCGCAGGATGAAGCCGCGCAGCAGCAGATTATCGGTACGTTCGACGGAGATTTTGGGCTTGGCAGCGGCAGGGGCGGTGTGCTGGCTTTCTTCTCCGCTGATTTCGCGCAGGGCTTGGCACAGACGCAGCAGACTTTCGCGGTTGGCGGAATAGGCGCAAAACATACCAGCTTCGGAATCGAAGTGCAGCTCTTTAATTTGATGCTGCTTGGCAAGTTTTTTGGCGAGCTGTTGCAGGCCATAGCCTGCGCAACCTTTATCACCGAAATAGCTGTCAAAATAGTGGAAATCAGAGGTAATAACAGTGTCGTAGTCGGTTTGCTGCTCTTCGCGGTTGATGAAGATGCAGGGGAAGAAAGGGTTGCTCATATTTCAGGTAGCCTTAAGCCATTGCTCAATCTTGATACACATAATGGGCCCGCTTGATATGGCACAGCAGCTCGTAGGAAATCGTCCCAGCAGATTGGGCCACGGTGGCTACGGAAACGGCGTCGCCCCACAGCTCCACCTCGCTGCCCACGCCTTGGTGGTGGTCGAGCTCGACGGCGAGCATATCCATGCTCACGCGGCCGATGAGGCGGCTGGGCTGGCCGTTTACGGTGAGCGGGCAGCCGTTTTGTGCGGTGCGGGGGTAGCCGTCGGCATAACCGCAGGCAGCAATGCCGATGCGGGTGGAGCGTTCGGTGATGAAGGATGCGCCGTAGCCGACCGGCTCGCCGGGCTGGAGGGTACGTTCTGCAAAGATGCGGCTGGTGAGGCGCATCACGGGTTTGAGCTCGGGGCAGGCGCCGGGGAAGGGTTCGATGCCGTAGAGGGCGATGCCGGCGCGCCCCCAGTCGCGTCGGGCGGCGGGGTGGGCGATGATGGCGGCGGAGTTGGCGAGGCTCTGTGCGCCGGACAAGCCGGCCACGGCGGTGTCGAAGGCGGCCAGCTGGGCGGTGGTCATCGCTTGTTCCGGCTCGTCGGCGCGGGCGAAGTGGGTCATGTTCACAATATGCGCCACCTGCGGGCTTTGGCGCAGGGCTTGGTGGGCGGGGGCGAAGTTTTGCGGGAAGAAGCCCACGCGGTGCATGCCGGAATCCATTTTCAGCCAAACGGTTACCGGCTCGCGCCAGCGGTGTGCCAGCAGGCTTTCGAGCTGCCATTGGTTTTGTACGCCCGGCCACAGGCGGTATTCGTCTACCGCGGCGTATTCGGCGGGCTCAAACACGCCTTCGAGCATCACGATGGGCGCGCTGACGCCGGCTTGGCGCAGTTCGATGCCCTCATCCAGCGTGGCCACGGCGAAACCGTCGGCCAAATCGGCCAGCGCACGGGCGCAGCGCACGGCGCCGTGGCCGTAGGCATCGGCTTTCACCACGGCGAGCATTTTGTTGCCGTGCAGGCGTTTGAGCAGTTGGTAGTTGTGGCGCAGGTGGCTGAGGCGGATGGTGGCGGTGAGCGGGCGCATGATGATTCTCTTCTATATTAGCTTTTGTTACTTGGGTTTACGGGTTTCAGGTAGCCTTGAAGGCTACCTGAAAATAAGAGTGGCGTTGGCAAATGCACGCCAATTTGTAGCAGCAAGCTTTAGCCAAACCTGATGCTACCTGAAACTTTCAGGTAGCCTGTAAATTGGCCGCAAAGGATAGGCCAATCATCCCCTACGGCCAATCCGCCTACTGCATCCGAATGGAAATAAAGCTGTTTTGATGCAGCTGCTGGAGCAGGCTCTGCATGGCGGCTTGGGTTTTTTGGGCAGCGATGGCATCGTGTACGCCGGCGCGGATGCGGGCATCGGGCGTGTTCGGCGTGCGGGCTTCCACCAGGCGGATCACGTGCCAGCCGAACTGGGTGTGTACCGGTGCGCTCACCTGACCGGGTTTCAAACCGCGCATGGCACGTTCGAACTCGGGCACGGTTTCGCCTTCGGAGAGCCAGCCCAAATCACCGCCATTGGCAGCACTGCCGTCTTGCGAATACTGACGCGCCAGGGCGGAAAAATCGGCGCCGCGTTGGGCATTTTGCGCCAGGCGTTGCGCCAGCCGCTGGGCACGCTCGCCTTGGCTGGCAATCAAAATATGCTGGGCATGGTATTGGGTTTTGGGTGTGGCCTGCGGCAGGGTAATGCCTTGGGCACGGGCTCGGGCGATGGCGGCATTGATTTCGTCTTCGCTCACTTTGGCCTCGCCGGCAGTCTGCCCCTGCTGCACGCGTTGAGCAATCATGCTGTCGCGCACTTGGCGGCGCAGGGCGGTTTTGTCGATACCGAAGCGGGCTTGGGCAGCTTCAAACTGAGCCAGGCTTTGGCGGCGGGAAGCGGCGATACGGGCAATTTCGGCTTCCACTTCGGCATCCGGCACTTGGATATTGTTGCGCCGGCCGGCCTGCACCAAAAGTGATTGGTTCACCAGCTGCATCAGAGTTTGCCGCTGCAATTCCTGCTCGGATACTTGCGTGCCGCGCGGCATTTGGCTGCGAGTGTGGGCCACGGCCTGATCAAGCTCGCGCTGGGTGATGACTTCGTTCTCCACCACGGCCACGATGTTGTCTACCGACCGCACGGTGTTGGCCGAGGCTACCTGAAAAGCCAGGCTCATGCCCAGCGCCAAAACCAAAGTTTTCATTTTCATTTACGCATTACCTCATCAATGTTGGTGTAGCCAGGAATAGACTGGCGGATTTGTTCAAAAGGATTGTTGCCCAAGCTGCTCAAGTCGCGCAGGCGCAGCTGGAGGAAGAAGGCATTTTTGCTGGAATTCACGCCGTTCACATAATGCTGGCCGACGGCGCTCAGGCTCCAGCAGCCGCAGCCGCTGATGTACTCCATGCCCAAAAGGTGTTCCACCGGCTTATGTTCGCTGAAGGAATAGCTGTGGCGGCCCACCAGATAAAGATTGCGGCTCACCGGCCATTGGAAATACACGTCGGCCCGGCGTACTTTGCCGTACATGTCATCGTAAATTTCGCCATGGCGGCGATATTGATAGCGCGCACCCACGGTTTTGCCGGGCTCAGGGCTGTAGCGCAGGCCGAAATGATATTTGGCCGCGGCATTTTGGCTGGTGTCGTAGTGCACTTCGCTGTTCAGCCAGATATTGTCGTTTACCCGGCCGTCGGCAAAGGCCAGCAAATCGGAATGGCCGCTGCGCCGCTGCACACGGCTGCCATCAAGCAATACGTCGTCACGAGTGAAATACAGGCGCTGGCCAAGGCCGGCGGAGAAACGCTCTGCGCCATTCCGGGCATCATACAGGCGGGTTTGCACCGCCATGGTGAGGAAGTTGGCAGCGTTGATGCGGTCGTGGCCGGAGAAACGGTTCTCGCGGAATAGTTGGCTGTAATTGAAACTGTTTTCGGCAGTATCGAACAGCGGAATATCGTTTTGCTGCTTGGTGGGGATGTAGGTGTAGAACAGGCGCGGCTCTAAGGTTTGCACATAATCACGCCCCTGCCAGCTGGCTGGCCGCTCAAACACCATGCCGCTATCCACACTGAAGGTGGGCAATATACGGCTGAAATTGTGTGCCTGCGCGCCGTTATGGCTGTCTAGGTTGTAATAAGTGGCGTGCAAGCCAAGCTTGGGTCGGACATAGCCCCAGCTGCGGTTGAATTCCGCGCTTACACTGGGGTTAAGCACCAAACGGCTGCCTTCCTGTTTGCTATCGTGGCGGAAGTTGCTGTATTGGCCAAACATTTGGAAGTTGACGATACCGAAACGCTTCTGCCATTGGCTGCTTAGGCGCGGCAACAGGGAATAAGGTTGGTCGCCTTTGTAGCCGTCGGCATTGGCCAGGGTTTGGTATTTCTGCACGGTGGCATAGCTGTCGAAGCGGCCGGTCCACAATTCGGTTTGGTGGCGCAGCCACAGCTGTCGGTTGAGGTTGACATTGGCGGCGATGTCGGTGCGGTTGTAGAAATCGCGGTAGTAGTCGTCATCGGATACTTGGTGGAAATCCACACCACCGCTGAGGGTGCGGCTGAATTGGTGTTGGTGGTCCCAATCGATTTTGCTGCGGGTGTCGTGTTGGCTGAGTTGGTCTGCGGGCAGCACGGCCAAGCTGATGTCGCCCTGGTATTTGGGCTGCAGATAGCGGAACTGACCGGCCAGCTGCAGGCCACGCCGGCTATAGAGCTTGGGGGTGAGCGTGAAGTCGTAGCTTGGAGCTAAGTTGAAATAATAGGGGGTAGTGATTTCCACACCATCGGAGCCGGCTTTAAAGGTGGGCACTAAAAAGCCGCTTTTGCGGTTGCCGTTGAGCGGAAAATCAATCCACGGCGTGTAAAACAGCGGCACACCACCCACCACCAGCGAGGCATTGCGCGCCACGCCGACATTGCGCTCGTAGTCCGCTTCAATGCTTTTGGCACGGATATACCAGCTCTCATCGCCCGGATTACACGTGTTGAAGCGGCCGTTTTCCAGTCGATAACGGTTTTCGCCGTCCATACGCAGGGTTTGGCTGGTACCCTGCAGGCGGCGGCCGCTGCTGCTTTCGGCTTCAAAGCGGGCATTGGTGGCCTCACCCTGGCGGGTGTCCATCTTATAACGCAGGCTCTCGCCGCTCACGCGCCCGCCGCTCTGCTCCAAGGTGAAGCGGTCGCCAGCCTGCACGGTATCTTGCGGCTGATTGTAGTCAATCCATTGCGCATTAAGCACCTGGTTGCCACGCTCCACCACCACATCGCCCTCGGCACGTACGCGCACATCGCTCTGACCGATCACACGGTCGGCATTCACGCGGGTGGCACCTTCGGCCAATGCGCCTTCGCCGCTGGTTTTCACCGGCGCAATCATCTGTTTGGGCGCGTCCGGCCGGTGGCAGGCCGCACCGCCCTCTGCCGCCAGCGACAACGGCTCGGCCTGCAGCAGAGCCGGCAGGCTCAAACCGGCCAACACAGCGGCCGCCATCGGGCTCAATCGGAAAAAGCAAGACAAAGAATCACCCCAATTTTTCACAGCGGGTTTAAAATGGCGCATATTTTAACCCGAAAAACATCATGGAACGAGAAAAAGAATTGCAAAACTGGCTGCAGAAACGTTATCCGCAGCGGAGTTTCACCCTTTCCTTCGCCGCAGCGGATGCCGATTTCCGCCGCTATTTCCGCGCCGTATTCGAAAACGGCGAGAGCGTGGTCTGCATGGACGCACCACCCGACAAAATGAGCATCGAGCCTTATTTGCGCGTGCGCGAGATTTTTGCCGCCGTGCACGTGCCGCAAGTGTTCCATCACGATATCGAACACGGTTTCGCCGCCTTGGAAGACTTCGGCAAAGTGCCCTACTTGGCCGCACTGGAACACGACACCCGCCCCGAAGTGCAACGCGCCCTGCTTTTGGATGCGCTCGACACGCTGATTGAACTGCAAAAATCCAGCCGCCCCGGCGTACTACCTGAATACGACGAAGCCGTGATGCGCCGGGAAATGCAGCTGTTCCCCGATTGGTTTATGGCCAAAGAGCTGGGCAAAAGCTTGAACTTCAAACAGCAACAGCTGTGGCAGCAAACGCTCGACACCCTCCTGCCCGTGCTTACCGCCCAGCCGCAAGTGTATGTGCATCGCGATTTCATCGTACGCAACCTGATGCTCACCCCGGGCCGCCCCGGCGTGCTGGATTTCCAAGACGCGCTCTACGGCCCGATTACTTACGATCTGGTCTCCCTCCTGCGTGACGCATTTATCGAATGGGAAGAAGAGTTTGTAATCGACCTGGCCGTGCGCTACTGGGAAAAAGCCCGTGCCGCCGGCCTGCCCGTACCTGCCGATTTCGACCGTTTCTACCGCGATTTCGAATGGATGGGCGTGCAGCGGCACTTGAAAGTGGCCGGCATTTTCGCCCGCCTGTGGCACCGCGACGGCAAAGGCAAATACCGCCCCGAAATCCCCCGCTTCCTCAACTATTTGCGCCGTACCGCCCGCCGCTACCGCGAACTCGCCCCGCTCTATGCGCTCTTGCTCGAGTTGGTAGGCGACGAAGAGCTGCAAACCGGCTATACGTTTTAAATGCAGAACGGTTTTTAATCTGGTTGAGGCTGGCCTTTCAGGTAGCCTTCCTCCGCTTGAGCATTTCGCCCTCTTGCCTAATCGATCCCGATATCCAAACACACAATCTCGCCGCACCACTGCTGTGCGGCGGGACCGGCGTGGGCGGGTTTGAGCGCAGCGAAGGCGTAGGTGAGGTTGGCGCGGAAGGTGTCGGCGGCGGCTTCTCCGGTGTCGCCATTGAGGCCGGTGGGGATATCGAGCGCCACTTTGCAGCCGGCAGCGCGGTTGAGCAGACGACAGCTTTCGGCGGCCTCGGGAGGCAGGCTACCTGAAAAACCGGTACCGAAAATGCCGTCGATAATCAGGCCGTAGCCTTGCTCCAGCGCGGCAGGCAGTGCCTCAACCGGCAGGAAGCGGATACCATCCACCCCCTGAAGTCGTTGGCGGTTGGCTTCGGCCAAATCCGACAGTACCGTACCCAAGAGCAGCACAATATCGGCCTGCCAGCCGTGCTGCTGCAACACGCGGGCAATCACCAGCGCATCGCCGCCGTTATTGCCTTTGCCGCACACCAAGAGGGCGCGGCCGGGTATGGGAAACCGGCGCAGCAAATCGGCAGCGGCGGCCTGCCCGGCATTTTCCATCAGCTGCAAAAAGCTGGTGCCGGCCGCCACAGCAGCCTGTTCGCGCTCGCGCATCTGGGCGGCGGTGTAGATTTTCGGGGGACTCTGCGGCATGGTGTTCTCCTGTGTTGGGGTGGGCAAAATTCTATGCCCTTCTCGGCAAACAGGCTACCTGAAGATTTTCAGGTAGCCTGTTTGGCATGTAATCCCAATGCAATTTTAATGCCGATGCTGCTTAGGCATGCGCTGCAAATGGCTTGGATACACCGCGTGCGTTTCCACCCTGCCCTGTTCCACCGCATTGAGGATGGCCCGGCCTTTTTGGTCTTGCGGGAAGTTGCGCACATATTCGCGCAGCAGCGGCAGGGCTTCGCTGCGTTTATTTTGCGTTAAAAGAGCAGTGGCCAAATCCCGGCCGCTTTCTTGATGACCGGCTTGGTAGGCGGCGTGCAGCATGGGGATGGCGCGTTCCATGCGGGCGCTGGAAGCGAGGAAATTACCGAATTCGCCCTGCACGGCGGGTTTGGCGGCGGCCGGAGCGAGGGCAAGCAGGCGGGCGTAGTCGGCTTCGGCGCGTTCGGCATAGCCTGCCTGGTCGAGGTTGTGCCCCATCCAGTTGAGGCGGGCGCGCATTTGCAGGAGCACCAAGTACCCTTGGCTGGGCGCGGCACCGGCACGCGGCGTGTTGTTTTGCACGAGGCTGTCGAGCAGCACGCCCAAAGGCTGCAAATCGGCGATGGCGCGGCGGCGGTCGGCATCGTTGTCGAACTGCACGGGGTATTCCGCCGCGTGTGCGGCCAAATTATCGAACGCACGCTGCACGGCAGGCATATTCACATTAATCGGCGGATGCTCGGGGCTGCCACTCACCAAGCTTTGCAAGTTCAGCGGCTGATAAGGCGCGGCCAAGGTGGCGGGGGCAGCCAGCGCCAGCAGGATGACGAGCAGGTGTTTTTTCATGATGTTCCTTGTCATGGATTGAACACAATCTGGCAGCAAAGGCTACCTGAAAATATTTCAAATAACACAACGGCAATATACCGAAACTCACATTTGCGACAAAGGGCGCATTTTAGCTTGCTTGAAGCAGGGCTTTCAGGTAGCCACGCCTAACGTGTTATTTCCACCCCCACGCCCACTTTGCCATAAGGCGTCACACTGCTATTGCCGTTGCCCAAATCCACCGAGCCGCGCGCACCCACGTGGCCGTTACCGCCACTCACTCCCACCCCGACGCCACAAGCCGACAACAGGACAGCCAACACCGCCGCAGCGGCCAAACGATATGTTGCTTTCATGACTTTTCCTTTCATCCAATTGAATACAAACAAATATTTTAAACAATAGCACAATGATTTTCAGGTAGCCTCTACGGCACAGCAGGCTACCTGAAAGCCATACTTCCGCAAAATGAAAATGAAGCGGCCGAAGAAGACAAGTTACTGTGAAGCTAACATCAGCTGCCCGCCTTATGCCCCTCTGCCACCCGCACATAATGCGCCGCCGAATACGGCAGAAACGCCAGCTCCTCCGCCGTAAGCTGCCGCACTTGTTTCACCGGCGAACCCACATACAAATAGCCGCTTTCCAGCCGTTTGCGCGGCGGCACCAAGCTACCCGCCCCAATCATCACATCATCTTCAATCACCGCATCATCCAACACAATACTGCCCATTCCCACCAACACGCGGTTGCCAACGGTGCAGCCGTGCAGCGTAACATGATGGCCGATGGTGCAATCCTCGCCGATGATCAGCGGCGAACCCTCCGGCTTGCTGTCCGTTTTGTGGCTCACATGCAGCATCACATGATCTTGAATATTGCTGCCCCGCCCCACACGGATGCTGTTCACATCCCCGCGCAATACGGCAAACGGCCATACCGACACCTCCTCGGCCAACACCACATCCCCCGCCACCAAGCACAGCGGATCGAGATAACAACTGCCATGCACCTGCGGCACGGTATCCAAATAAGGGCGGATATTGCTCATGGGAAACTCCTTGTTTGTATCCAGCCGCAAAGGCTACCTGAAAATCGGATGCTAGCAAAGCCGGGCTGCGGTTTTAGCTGTGTAGGAACTGAGCCGGCAGCATAACAATACCGCCCTACCCCGTTGCCGCCCTACCCTGCCACAAAAGGCTACCTGAAACTTCCCCAGCCACCCAGCAGCAAGCACACGCATTAGCGTTATAATTCCACCTTTGCCCGCGCTTTTTTCAGGTAGCCTCATGGACATCATCCAATACCCCAATTCCCCATTCAAACTCCACCAACCCTTCCCGCCCGCAGGCGACCAGCCGACCGCCATTGCCGGCCTGCTCGAAGGGCTTTCAGACGGCCTTGCCTATCAAACCCTGCTCGGCGTAACCGGTTCGGGCAAAACCTACACCATGGCGAACGTCATCGCCCAAAGCGGCCGCCCCGCCATTATCATGGCGCACAACAAAACCCTTGCCGCCCAGCTCTACGCCGAAATGCGCGAGTTTTTCCCTGAAAACGCGGTGGAATATTTCGTCTCCTACTACGACTATTACCAGCCCGAAGCCTATGTGCCCAGCCGCGATTTGTTCATCGAAAAGGACAGCGCGATCAACGAACACATCGAGCAGATGCGCCTTTCCGCCACCAAAAATCTGATGACGCGCGACGACGTGATTATCGTCGCCACCGTGTCCGCCATTTACGGTATCGGCGACCCGACCGAGTATCAACAAATGGTATTGTCCGTCAAAGAAGGCGACACCATCGAGCAGCGCGACATCATCGCCACGCTCGTTTCCATGCAGTACGAACGCGGGGATTTGGATTTCAAACGCGGCAGCTTCCGCGTGCGAGGCGACGTGATTGACGTGTACCCCGCCGAAAGCTCCGAAAACGCCCTGCGCATCAGCCTGTTTGATGACGAAATCGACCGCCTCGATATGTTCGACCCGCTTTCAGGCAGCCTGCACCAACGCGTCGGCCGCTACACCGTCTTCCCGTCCAGCCACTACGTTACCCCGCGCGACACCGTAGTGCGCGCCTGCGAGTCCATCAAAGAAGAATTGCGCGAACGCATCGAATTTTTCGCCCGCGAACAACGCCCTGTCGAACAGCAACGCATCGAACAGCGCACCCGCTTTGACCTCGAAATGCTCTACGAAATGGGCTTCTGCAAAGGCATCGAAAACTACTCCCGCCACTTCTCCGGCAAAAAAGAAGGCGAACCGCCGCCCACGCTGATGGACTACCTGCCAAGCAACGCCATCATGTTCATCGACGAAAGCCACGTTACCGTTACCCAAATCGGCGGCATGTACAAAGGCGACGCATCGCGCAAACAAAACCTCGTGGACTACGGCTTCCGCCTGCCTTCCGCCCGCGACAACCGCCCGCTCAAATTCCACGAATTTGAAAAAGTCATGCCGCAAACCGTCTTCGTCTCCGCCACCCCCGCCAAATACGAAGAAGAACACGCCGGACAAGTGGTCGAACAAGTCGTCCGCCCCACCGGGCTGGTCGACCCCCAAATCATCATCCGCCCCGTCGCCACCCAAGTCGACGACTTAATGAGCGAAATCAACGACCGCATCCAAAAAGGCGAACGCGTACTCGTTACCACCCTCACCAAACGCATGGCGGAGCAACTCACCGACTATTACAGCGAACTCGGCATCAAAGTGCGCTACCTGCATAGCGACATCGACACCGTCGAACGCGTTGAAATCATTAGAGATTTGCGGCTCGGACTGTTTGACGTACTCGTCGGCATCAACCTGTTGCGCGAAGGCCTCGACATCCCCGAAGTCTCCCTCGTCGCCATCCTCGACGCCGACAAAGAAGGCTTCCTGCGCTCCCACCGCAGCCTGATTCAAACCATAGGCCGCGCCGCGCGCAACGTGAACGGCGTCGCCATCCTGTACGCCGACAAAATCACCGACTCCATGAAAGCCGCCATCGACGAAACCGAACGCCGACGCGAAAAACAGATTAAATTCAACGAAGAACACGGCATTGTGCCGCAGCAGATTAAAAAACAGGTCAAAGACATCATCGACGGCGTGTACCACGAAGAAGACGGCGGCAAAGGCCGTCTGAAAGGCAAAAACAAAGTTAAAGTCAGCGAAATCCACAACGAGGAAGACGCGATTAAAGAAATCGCTAAACTGGAAAAGGCCATGCAGCAGGCGGCTCGAGATTTGCAGTTTGAAGAGGCGGCGGTGTTGCGGGATAGAATACGGGGAATTAAAGAGAATTTGTTGTTTGGGGCGGAGTGAGTTAGTTTAACCTTTTAAGAATTGGATTAGAAAAATGCAAAAAGTGAATAATGATGAAAAATGTTATTTTTGTAATGAGAAAAAAGCCGTAAAGTCTCATGCAATTGCAAAAATAAAATTGAATAGGGGCTTAGGAAGCAAAATCACTCAATATAGTGATAAGCTTCTGAAATGAATTTAAAAAACAAGTACCAAAAGTTCAGTAAAATTACCGAGCCCAAATTTCGCCAGCTCCTGCGGCTGTTTGCTTTGGATTTGACTGCCTCCGATACCGAAAAACTGACGGGTGTCAGCATCAGAAGTGTCAATAACCTGTACCTGAAATTGCGCCGGCGTTTGGCTGACGAATGCGGGAGGCAGGCACCTTTATACGGCATTGTAGAATTGGACGAATCCTATTTTGGTGCCAAACGCATCAGAGGCAAACGCGGGCGCGGTGCGGGTGGGAAAACCATCGTTTTCGGCATTTTGAAACGCGGGGACAAGGTTTATACCGAGATTGTTCCCGATGCCTCCAAGGCAACGCTGCAAAAGGTCATTAGAGGTCGTGTCGGTATCGAGAGTGTCATCAATACCGACGGTTGGCGCGGTTATCAGGGATTGGTTGACATGGGTTTTGCCAAACATTTCAGGGTACATCATGGTGACAATGAGTTTGTCCGTGGTACGCGGCATATTAACGGTATTGAATCTTTTTGGAGTTACGCCAAGCATCGCTTGGTGCAATTTAACGGGGTGCCGAAACATACGTTTTACCTGCATTTAAAAGAAACCGAGTTCCGCTTCAATCACAGGCATGATGATTTATATAAAATACTGCTGAGAATGTTGCGGGAAAATCCTTTAAAATAAATTTTGCTTCCTAAGCCCCTTCTGTATTGTTTTTAAGCTTCACCGTAACTGGTGTCAGTCTAGGAACCGACATTCAACATGATGGATAAGACGAAATCAGCGGCTTAGCGCAAACAAATTTGCCGTTTCCACTCCATACGTTGCTACCGCTCCATGCCGCTCAACACCGAAAAGGCTACCTGAAACCGCAGTTGGATTTTCAGGTAGCCTTTGCCTATAGCTGAACATTCTTTAAAACCAATCCTGCCTGTATTTTGCGCATACCCTATCCTCCATGGAGTCGCGCAAGCCTCGGGGCAATACTGCTATAATGCGGCGTTTTGTATCGTTATTCCGGCGGCCTGCCCTATTCGGCTTTCCCCAGCCGAGGTTTTCAGGTAGCCCCATCGTTAATATGAGCAATAAACCTTCCCGCAAAGCAAGCAAATCGAGCAAACCTGCCAAACCGAAGCCAAACCGGCACAATCCGCCTGCCAAGGCTTCGCGCCGGGCGGCCGTGCCTTCCGCTGCTGCTGCGGCTTCGCAATCCATTTCGCTTTTGGCAGATATGCTGTGGCTCTTGGTGCTGCTGTTTTCCGTGTGCCTGGCTTTGGCGTTGGCGAGCTTCACCATGGACGACCCGGCCTGGTCGCGCAGCATCCCCACCGGCAACGAGCCGCACAATCTGGCCGGGCTCGTGGGCGCATACACGGCGGATGTGGCCTATTATCTGTTCGGGCTGTCGGTGTGGTGGCTGCTGCTGGCGGCAGCGGTGTGGCTCTACCGCAATTTCCGCAGCGTGAAACAGAGCAGCGAGAAACCGTATCACTTGGGCATGGGCTTGGGCGGAGCGGCATTGCTCTTGTTTGGCAGCCCGCTTTTGGAAGCGGCAGCCTGGTCGGCCGAGTTGCACGACAGCCTGCCGATGGGCGCGGGCGGCTTAATCGGCCAATCGCTCGGTAGCGGCTTTACGCGGCTGTTGGGGGTTTCAGGTAGCCTTTTGGTGCAGGTGGTGCTGATTGTGGCGGGGCTCTCGCTGCTGTTGCAGGTGTCGTGGCTCACGCTGCTGGAAAAAGCGGGGGCACAGCTGGAATGGCTGTGGTATCGGCTGATCCGACAGCCGCACCAATTTGTGCGCGACATACCGAACGCGAAGTTTGCCCGTCGGATGGTACGCACGGCAAAAACCATCACCGCCGAAGAAGTGGCAACGGTGGAAGGTGCCAGCAGCAACCGCAAACCGGTGGCGGTGCAGATTAACCAGCCCGCCGGCCAAGGGCTACCTGAAAAACAAAAACCCGCGCCCGAGCGGCAGAAAGATTTGTTCGCCCCCAAACGGCAAGCCGAAGATGGCGAATATCTGCTGCCGGAATTGGATTTGCTCACGCGCCCGCAGGAACACACGCCGGAAATCAACCCCGAAGCCCTGCAGCACATGGCCGAGCGCATCGAGGCCAAGCTGGCCGAGTTCGGCATTCAGGTAACCGTGGTGAGCGCCACTGCCGGGCCGGTGATTACGCGTTTTGAAATCGAGCCGGCGCAAGGCGTGAAAGGCAGCCAGATTACCAATCTGGCCAAAGATTTGGCGCGTTCGCTTTCCATGCAGTCGGTGCGTGTGGTGGAAACTATTTCGGGCAAGAGCACCATGGGCATCGAAGTGCCAAACGAGAAGCGGCAGGAAGTGCTGCTGCGCGAAATTCTGTCCTCGCCGGTGTTTGCCGCCGCGCCGTCCAAGCTCACCGTGGCTTTGGGCAAAGATATTGCCGGGCAGCCGGTGGTGGCCGATTTGGGCAAAATGCCGCACCTTCTGGTGGGCGGCATGACCGGTTCGGGCAAATCGGTGGGCGTGAATGCCATGATTATGTCGATGCTGTATAAGGCCGCGCCGGATGAAGTGCGCTTTATCATGATCGACCCGAAAATGCTGGAGCTTTCCGTGTATGAAGGCATTCCGCACCTGCTCTGCCCGGTGGTAACCGATATGCGCGAGGCCGGGCAGGCGCTGAATTGGTGCGTGGCCGAAATGGAAAAACGCTACCGCCTGCTCGCCCATGCCGGCGTGCGCAACCTGGCCGGCTTCAACCAAAAAGTGGCCGAAGCCGCCGCTTCCGGCAAACCCTTGCCCAACCCTTTCAGCCCCAATCCCGACGAGCCCGAGCCGCTACAAAAGCTGCCCTATATCGTGATTGTGATTGATGAATTGGCCGACTTGATGATGACCGAGAAAAAGGCGGTGGAAACGCAAATCGCCCGCCTAGCGCAAAAAGCCCGCGCCGCCGGTATGCACCTGATTGTGGCCACCCAGCGCCCCAGCGTGGACGTGGTAACCGGCCTGATTAAGGCCAACATCCCCACCCGCATGGCCTTCACCGTGCAAAGCCGCATCGACAGCCGCACCATCCTCGATCAAATGGGCGCGGAAGACCTGCTCAAATACGGTGATCTCCTCTTCCTCCAGCCCGGCAGCGCCGAGCCCGTGCGTCTGCAAGGCGCGTTTGTGAGCGACCACGAAGTGCACGAAGTGGCCTCCTTTGCCAAACGCCAGCAGGGCGTCAACTACATCGAAGGCCTGCTCTCCGGCGAAGCCGCGCAGGAAACCGTAAACGCCGTCAACCCCAATGCCGGCAGCGACGAATTGTTCGACCAGGCCGTGGCCTTTATTCTGGAAAGCCGCAAAACCTCCATCTCCTCGCTGCAACGCCAACTGCGTATCGGCTACAACCGCGCCGCCAACCTGATGCAGGCCTTGGAAGACGCTGGCATCGTCTCTCCTGCCGACGTGAGCGGGGCGCGTAAGATATTGGCCAGGAAGGATGATTTGTAGACGATATTTTTCAGGTAGCCTTCTATACAAACAAATATAAAGCTACCTGAAACCCTATTCAGCTTTTTCAGGTAGCCCCAATAAAAACACACCCAAGGAACCCCCATGCCCCACTTCCAACCCGAGCCGCCACACGGCGCTCAGCAGCAAGCCAGAGTCGGTATTCTGCTCATCAACCTCGGCACGCCGGCCGCGCCCACGCCCGAAGCCGTGCGCCCCTATCTGCGCGAATTTTTGTCCGACCAGCGCGTAGTCGAGCTGCCACGCCTGTTGTGGCAGCCCTTGCTGCGCGGCATCATCCTGCCCTTCCGCGCTAAAAAAAGCGCACACGGCTACCGCCAAATCTGGCAACACGAAGGCTCACCGCTGGCCGTGATTACAGCCAAACAGGCTGCCGCCCTGCAAGCCGAGCTGCCGCAAGTGCTGGTGGGGCACGCCATGTCCTACGGCGAGCCGGCCGTGGCCAACGCCATCGCCGCCATGAAAGCCCAAGGCGTAGACCGCCTGCTCGCCATCCCCCTCTATCCGCAATACGCCGCCAGCAGCAGCGGCGCCGCGCTGGATAAGGTGTTGAACGAACTGCTCAAACAGCGCAACCAAATCAGCCTGCGCACCATCAGCCGTTTCTACAATCATCCCGACTACATCCAAGCCATGGCCGCACATATCCGCGCCTACTGGCAGCAGCATGGCCGCGGCCAGCGCATCCTGTTCAGCTTCCACGGCATCCCCGAAGCCGCCGTGCAGCAGGGCGACCCCTACGAAATCGAATGCAGAGCCAGCGCCCAACTGCTGGCCGAAGCCCTGCAACTCTCCGCCCAAGAGTGGTATATCAGCTTCCAAAGCCGCTTCGGCCGCGCCCGCTGGATAGGCCCGGCCACATCCGACCTGCTCACCGAACTGCCCGCCAAACAGCAAATCCGCGAGCTCGACGTATTCTGCCCCGGCTTCGTGAGCGACTGCCTGGAAACCTTGGAAGAGATCGCCATCCAAGGCCGCGAACAATTCCACGAAGCCGGCGGCCAAACCTTCCGCTTCATCCCCTGCCTCAACGACAACCCAGCCTTCATCGCCGCCCTGGCAGATATCGCACAGGAAAACCTGGGCAGCTGGGTGTAGCGTGAGGCTACCTGAAGTATATAGCGGTTTAACAAAGGACGGAGGAAGGCAGCGAATCGTAGACAGGACAGCTAGTACGGTAAGGCGAGCCAACACAGCAGCTTTTTTGCTAATCCGCTATGACTAAAGGCTACCTGAAACACTTTCAGGTAGCCTTTATCTTTATTTTCCAGCACTCAAGCTTTCAGGTAGCCATACACCGTAAAGCAAAACTCACCTTCCACATACGGAATAGCAAACCGCTCCAATATCGCGCGAATGCCCTCGCTATTATCCACGACTTCCCGCGCGATCAAACGCCCGCGAAACACCGAGCGCAATTTCCGAATTTTCACCCATTCGATATCAAACATCGGATAAAAATGCTCATGACCCCAATCGCCGATTGCCACCGTCGTTTCAGCTATGGCTTGCTCCACTTCTGCTTCCGATTTTTCATCAAACAAATACTTGATTTCATAGGCAGGCGCGTTTCCCCACTCATCCATTGCCTCACGTAGCTCCCGCCACTTGGTGTTATTCATCGCGCCCACCAGTCTGTTTTGCTGAACAAATTCGCGCACACGGCGGTGGTAGCGTTCTTGTTTGCTGTTGAATTCTGTCTATGCATCTGTTGGCATGATTTTTTCCTTACTTCACACAGGCTCCCTGAAGCTCTCCATTCAAATATCCATTTCCTACATCAAAAATCATCCGTGCCACACTGATATTTCTCCGCCAATTCCTCAAATCTTTTATTGCTTGCCTTGTTTTCAGACATAAAATAGAAATGCTCCAGCTTTAATGCCGAGAATATATTATCCAAATCTTCAGGTGTAATCTTAGCAAATGTAATTGCAAGACGTTTTAACGTGCTCAAACGATACAACAGATGGATATTTTCCAGTTTTTTGCAGTTGAGTAGCCACAAGGTATGTAATTTAGCAAATTGGATATCTGGTATTGCTGTTAAGCCTGGCACACTGTTGATATATAGATCATATAAATTCAAACAATTAGAAATAAATGAGAAATCTAATAACTTTTTGCAATTCGTCAAACTCAATTTACGGATATTAGGAAATTTTGATGCCATATCTTCCGCATTAGAAAGTTCATTGAGTATTTCCAATTTTTGTAAGTTTAGATTCTTATCCAGACTGGATAGTTGTAACTTTCTCAATGATAATTCAGTAATATTTTTATTATTTATGATACCGTAATATTTTTCATCTAGAATAGTGTTATCAATAGATAAGGCAGATAAATTATTAAATTTCTGCAATACAGAAAAATCTACCTTCTTACCTAAATTACCAGCTATACCAAACAACTTAATATCATTAAGATAAGCTAAATCTTCAATATTATTTAGCGGCTTACAACGAAATGACAATATCTGAATATTTTTTATATTTGGGAGAAACTTCAAAATCTCAAAATCTAAAATGGTATTTTCATCAGCATAAAAATCATCTTCTAGAACCAACAATAAATTCAAACCGTCTATATCGGAAACAATACTTGCCAGCTTTGCCATAATATTCTTTGGCACACCGTTGCAGATAGAAATTCTTTTATTCTGCCGAATAGAGGAAATATGGCTTACCGATAATTCTTTTGTTTTAATATTTAATCGGATTGGCGTGCTAGACATTTACTTTCCTTCCAAATCAAGTACAGATTAAGCCAGCTATATAGCTGGCTCAAATTTTCAGGCAGCCTTTCCCCATTCTCACTCAAACAACATCCCGGCCAAGCCCAATGCGTTGTTTACCATGTGAATCAAAATCGGGTATTTCAAATCTTTGGTGTGCAGATAGGCCGCGCCGAGCACCAGGCCCATGGCGAAATACAGCAGGAAATCGTAATGCACCGGCAGGCCGTGCAGGCTGCCGAAAACAAAGGCAGACAGCACCAGCAGCAGCCAGCGTTTGCCACGGTTTTCTATGCTGCCGAAGCTTTGGAAAAAAATGCCGCGCAGCAGCAGCTCTTCCAAAACCGGCGCAAACAGCAGGATATAGGCCGACATCGTCAGCGGGGCGCGTTGCAGCATTTCCATAACCATGCGCTGGTTTTGCAGGTTGTCCACGCTGCTTTCTACGCCCAGCGCGGCCATCAGCATTTCGTAGAGCGGGTTGATGGCCAGCATCAGCGCAATATAGCCCGCCGCCCACAGCAGTTTTTTGCCGGAAAACCGGCTTTTCCAATTATGGAAATAACCGTCTGCCTGCTTAAGGTAGAGCTGCAGGTATAGCCCGCACATGGCCACGGCGGCAACCGTAAACAGCAGTGCGGCCACAACTTGGGCAGCCATGCTCCTACCCAGGCCGCCGAGCAGCCAGGCCAATATCGGCAGCACCTGCGTCAGCATCAGCAGGGGAATAAACTGTAAGAGTGAAATGAATTTATCCCGCACCGCAGCCTCCGGTTTTCGGCTTGCTGCCCAAAATATTAATCACTTTGCGTGCGGGTTTTTCAGGTAGCCCTTCGTCTTCGTCGTCGCGCGGGGCGTTAAAGGAAACGGTTTCGCTGTCGAAGGCCAAATCGCCGCCGTGTTTCAGGGTCTGACCGCGTTGCAAACCGGCAAAATCAAACAGTTCGGTATCGGCCAAATGCGAGGGCACCACGTTTTGCAGTGCGGAAAACATGCTTTCGATGCGGCCGGGGAAACGTTTGTCCCAGTCTTTCAGCATTTCGCCCACCACCTGCCGCTGCAGATTGGGCTGCGAGCCGCACAGGTTGCAGGGAATGATGGGGAATTGCTTGATTTCGGCGTATTTGATCAAATCCTTTTCTTTCACATAGGCCAGCGGGCGAATCACGATGTGTTCGCCGTTGTCGCTCACCAGCTTGGGCGGCATGGCTTTGAGCTTGCCGCCGTAGAACATGTTTAAAAAAAGGGTGGCGAGAATGTCGTCACGGTGGTGGCCGAGTGCGATTTTGGTGCAGCCCAGCTCTTTTGCCGTGCGGTACAAAATTCCGCGCCGCAGGCGGCTGCACAGCGAGCAGGTGGTTTTGCCTTCATCGAGCACGCGTTTCACGGTGGAATAGGTGTCTTCTTCCACAATTTTGAACGGCACTCCGATAGAAGTTAGATACTCCGGCAACACGTGCTCGGGAAAGCCGGGCTGTTTTTGGTCGAGGTTCACCGCCACCAGCTCGAAATTGATCGGCGCGGAGGCTTGCAAGTGGCGCAGGATGTCCAAAAGGGCGTAGCTGTCTTTGCCGCCGGAGAGGCAGACCATGATTTTGTCGCCCTCTTCAATCATATTGAAATCGTTAATCGCTTGGCCCACGGCGTGGCGCAGGCGTTTGTGCAGTTTGTTGGCTTCGTGTTCGTGTTTGGGCTTATTAGACATAATGGTGTGTTGGCAACGTAAAGTGCGGGATTGTAACGCAATGTAGGCTGATTTTATAGCAGGTAAAGTATCGACCCGGCAGCTGAAAGTATGCAAAGAATACGGTACACTGCGTTTCGTTTTAAACAAAAAGCAGAGGAAGGAAACGAATGTTTGCAAATCGAGTGTTGGCCCTGTTGGCTGCCGTGTGGTTTGGCGCATATCTTTTGGCCGGCTACGGCGTGGCGCCGCTATTGTTTCAATCTCTGCCCAAAGAGCAGGCCGGCAACCTGGCCGGTGCGCTGTTCAGCGCGGTGAACTACATCGGGCTGTTTGTGTGGGCCATCCTTTATTTGGCCGGCCTCTCGGCGCAGCAGCGCAGCTACGGCCAACGCAGCAAACTCAGCTCGCGCATCGTCGCCCTCACCTGGCTGCTGCTGGCCGTCTCGCAATTTGCGCTGGTGCCGCTTATCCGCGCCCTGCGCGGCGGGCAGACGTATTGGCTCTCCAACCTCCTCGGCGGCGAGCTCTCTTTCTGGCACAGCATGTCCAGCAGCCTGTATGTGCTCGTCAGCCTGCTCGGCCTGTTTTTAATCATGCGCCTGCTGCGTTTCGAGTGGCAATAAATCGGGCTGGGAAGGCTACCTGAAATTTTTCAGGTAGCCTTTTACCGCTTGCCGCCCTATTCCCGCACTTATACAATGCGCCCATCCCAACCCTTCAAAAATAAAGGAAACCCCATGTTGGCCAAACAAATCCTCGACGAACTCGCCGGAAAAATCGGCAACGCCATTGCCGAAAGCCCGGTGAAAGACGTGGAAAAAAACGTGAAAACCCTGCTCGGCAGCACATTCGGCAAGCTCGATTTGGTAACACGCGAAGAATTCGACATCCAACAGCAGGTGCTCATCAAAACCCGCGAAAAACTGGCCGCCTTAGAAGCTCGCCTGGCCAAGCTGGAAGCCGCCGCTCCGGCCGCCCTGCCCAACCCTTCCGAACAGCAATAGGAAGCGCGGCATGAGTTTGGCGGTGGTATACAGCCGGGCGCTCAGCGGCATGGCCGCGCCCTTGGTGGAAGTGGAAGCCCACTTGGCCAACGGCCTGCCCGTGTTCAATATCGTCGGCCTGCCCGACACCGAAGTGAAAGAAAGCCGCGACCGCGTGCGTGCCGCCATCATCCAAAGCGGCTTCGATTTCCCCGCCAAAAAAATCACTGTAAACCTCGCCCCGGCGGATTTGCCCAAAGAATCCGGCCGTTTCGACCTGCCGATTGCCGTTGGCATCCTCGCCGCTTCCGGCCAAATCGCCATTTCGCCCGAAGAATTGGCCAAATACGAGCTGGCTGGCGAATTGGCCTTGTCCGGCCTGCTGCGCCCGGTGCGCGGTGCGCTGGCCATGGTGTGGCAGAGCACGCAGGCGCGGCGTCGTTTTATTTTGCCGCAAGAGAGCGCCGAGCAGGCCGCGCTGATTGAACGCGCCGAAGTATTGGCTGCCGAAAGCTTGGTGGCCGTTGTTGAATATACAAATTATTGTCAAACGATACAAATAACTGTCGCACTGTAAAGTAAATCATTTATAATCCACTAAACCTATTTGAACAATTGAAAGGAAAGTGGATTATGTCATATTTCAACGAGAATAACTTGGAAAGAATTTACTGGTATTGCTCACTTAATTTAGAAAAGTATTTTGAAGATAAACTGCTCCGTGGCTTTTACAATAAAGAACACGAGTACGTTGCTACTTGGTATGAAAACCGTTTATCGCTAGATAAATCTAAAACACTCGTTGAAGTCACTTTCATTAATTTAACCAAACCTACCTATATCAATAAGGATACTGGCAAAGAATATCAAAGCTTCTTTGTTATTACTCTACCTATCAACTACCTACATAAAGTACCATTCGGAAGTATTTGGAAAAATGGCGAATCGAAATACAAATTCAAGCTGAAAGAGTTCAAAGTTTCCTTTTCAAAGGGTAAAGGATTGACTTATAAGTCACTTTGTTCAGATAAAAAATCTCACCCATTTGAAGCAAGCAAATATGTTCATTCTTCTTTCTTGAATGGTTTTAATGGTGATGGAAATCAGTTGCTGATTATTCATTCCAAAGATGAAGATAAGTACTACATCTTGCATCCGCTACACTTCTTCATGGCTCACTACGGTTATTCGAGCGAGTTAAAACGCATCTTAGTTACAGATAACTGGAATGAAGTTGAGAAGAAGCTACGCCTTAATGAATCCTTTGAAGGGAAAGGCGTGTTCGTACCGAACAATCTTTCCACGAAAGATGCAGTGTTTCTTTATCACTTGAAATATGACGCTTATACGAAGAAGGTGGTGAAAAGCGTAATGGCTAACGTTATTCTCTCCAAAGGTCAAGAAAAACCATACTACCGAATTTCTTGTTGGCATGACCAACCTATCACACTTTCTTTCTACGGTATTGAATTAGGAAATTCAGTGCTTTGCTGCCAAATTACAGGAATTAGCCAACCGCAGGGCGAGCCAATTAATCTTTATTACCGTTCTGCAATAAAAGCAAGTGAAGATGGTAAAGGACAACAAGACCGCGAACCCCAATACAGAACGAGAAAGCAAGAACGAGAACACGAACTTGAAAAACTCGATATTGCATTAGATAATGTAAACAACCTTGTGACAGCTGATGTGATTGAACATTTAAAATTACTTGGCGAAGCACGAGTAATTGACCGTATTCCGCTTGCCCGAGAAACCGAAAAAGGCGGTAAGGTTAAATTATTAAACTACGATGAACCAGAAAATTACGGTGTAGGTGAGAAACAAGGAAAAACAGGTCTTACAGGCATTGCTAACTGTTTCTATGATATTCTAAACACAAATGAAATCGAAGGGAAATCACGTCTTGATACCGTTTGGGAACACGCTAAACGCCTATGTTACGAACAAGACGCTGAAGTCTATTGGTACACACCTAAACTTGGGCTTAACAAAAGTGATAATTTTACGTTAGTCTCATTAGAAAAAATCCTTGATTCTTTAATGCTGCACTATCCAATCGCTGCATTAATATTGAACGTATATGTTCAACAAAGAAAATTCTTTGTACTAAGCTTTCCAGCTCGAAATAAAAAGGATAGGTCTGGCTTTAGTAGCATAGTTTACGAACCAAAAAACATTCAACAATTCTTATTAGGCGAATGTGATGTTTATAGTCGAGATGAGAATCTATTTAAGCTGTTGATTGAGATTATATCAAGTGAAGGCGTAAGTAGTGATTACGTTGATTCCAAAAACGGAAGAATGTCGTTGTTTAGACATGTAGAAGCTAAAAAGACGAATAATAACTGGATTTGGAATGGAATTAAAAAATTACTCTAATAAATAACTAAGATGTAGAAGCCACTAGCACTGTTTACCATTTACCCGCCCTATCTGCCGGCTAAGACCAACTGTCGACAGAAGGCTTCCCAGTCGGCAAGGTGCACAACGTACGTGCCATCCGCCAGCAGGTACACATCGGAGGCACCGGTTTCGCGCCAATAGGCGTAAAACGGCAGCTTGGCGATGTCGGCTTCCGCCACGGTGGATGCATTGCCCAACTCTGCTACGCGAACAACGGGCAGACCGAAATAGCTGTATTGCCCGTCTGCCGCTTGTTTACTGTTGTTGTCGGTTTGATGGCGGTGTTTACCGGTACGGACAAACAGGCGGCAGAACGCGTTCCAATCGTGCAGGAAAACGGCGGTTTGGCCGTCTATCAGGCTTTGTGCTGAACCGATGCTGCTGTCCCGCCAAAACGGGTAGAACGGCAAGGCGGCGATGTGGCGTTCCATAACCACCGGACAATCGCTCTGCCCCGCCGGCCGGATGACCGGCACGCCGAAGTACGCGGTTTCGGGTAGGGTGGGTGCAGGCTGCTTTAAGGCGTTGTGCAGGATGGCGGCTGCTTCGGCAGGGTCGACACCCAAACTGTCTATGGTAGGCTGCACGGTCGCGGGCAGATCGCAAAAGCAGCCTGCACCTTCCGGCAGGAAATACACCGAGTTGTGCGTATGCGCCAACAGCGATTCCCATTGGCTAACGGGCGAGGTGCGGATTCGGCTGCCGGTGGTAAAACGCCCCGAGAAGTCTTGGGCGACCGTGCCGTACACCACGGCGTATTCGGGCTGGTCGGGCGTGTGGTAGCGCGTAAATGTCCAATCGGCGAGCATGCAGAGGAAAACGGTGTAGTCGTGGGAATGGGCGGATCGGATGGGGTTGTCGGTGGGTTTGGACATGGCGTATTTCTTGAAGGGTGGTTTTTAGCTTCGCAGAAACTCAGCCTTGGCTGCGCCAAGACATCGGTCCACTCATTGAAGCTTCTGCGAAGCTCAATTCCCCAAGCCAAGGCTACACCTCAATCAGATACCCGTACCGATAACCGTTGCGCCCGATTTCGTTGGGATAGCCCAAGGGGTTGATGACCACGCGGCAGCCTTGAATATTGGCATCCATCGCTGTGTGCGTGTGTCCGGCAAACCAGTAGGCAAAGCCGGTCAAATCCACATCGTTGATGAAATAGGGATTGAGCGGCGATTCGGCAAACTGCGGGGCGGTGCAGGCTGCATTGGGCGGGAAGTGGGTCAGGACGATGGTGCTGGCCGCACCGCGAAACCGCTGTATCCACGCCCATTCTTCGTTGTACAGGCGGACATAGTCCTCGGGCGTGATGCGCCTCTCGTTTTGGCTGTCGGGTAGGTAATCAAAAATATAGGCGAAATCGGCCACGGAAACCTGCGCCAAATTACAGTTTTGCTCAAACTGTTCGGCGCTGACCTGGTGCTGCCTGAAATTGCTGAACAACGTGCCGCCGACAAAGGTCCGACCGTTGATTTGCACGGTTTTACCCGCGCGCAGATAAGGTTCGTCGCGCAATTGCAGGCGCACATCGCTCATGTTTTCATGATAATAATCGTGGTTGCCCAACACAAAGACATAGGGCTTGCCTGCCTCGTTGCAGGCTGCCTGGAACTGCCGCATGGCGGCCAAGCCGTTGCCGAAATCGCCGGCGTGGGCAATCACATCGGCTTCGGGATGAAGGGCATAGGGGCTGCCGTGAGTGTCGGAAAGGAGCTGGATTTTCATGGAGATGCGGTTTCAGGTAGCCTGTAATGGGAGATGGGAAACTATTTGTTTATATTGTATCATTCCCGTCCCCAACCATTCAGACGAATTACTGCCCGTTTTGACATTAATTATTCACAATATCAGAAAGCCCTCTTATGCCGACACGCACAGTCCAACTCAATTACATCTCCGATATCCACTTGGAATGGCTGTTCGACAAACGCGGGCTGCTGCAAACCGATGTGTTAGACGAAATCTACCGCCCACTGTTCCGCTGCAATAGGCAGCCTGCAACGCAACACAACATCCTGATGATTGCCGGCGATTTGACCGAGGCCAGGAAGTTCCACTATTTCGTGCCGTTTCTGGAAAGCGTGATTGCCGACAACGGCTTTGACCGAGTGCTTTACGTGATGGGCAACCACGAATATTACGGCGACGCGCTGCATAAGGTGGTCGGACGGATTCAGGCGGCTCTGGACGGCAGCCCGATACTGAAGGCGCACATGAGCATCCTGCACAACCAGTGCGCCACGCTCGACAACGGGCGCGTGCAGATTATCGGCGCACCGTTTTGGTATCAGGTGGCGCATGGGGACGAATATGCGGTGGCGCAAAGATTGAGCGACTACCGCTACATCAAGGTCAAACGCGGCAACCGTTACGCCAAACTGTTGTACCGCGATGTGTTGGCGGCACATCATCAAAGCGTATGCTTTATCGAAGACACACTGCGTGCCAGCCCGTCCGGCGTGCAAAACATATTGTTCACCCACCACCCGACCAGCCGCCTGTTCGGTGATGCCGACTTGGGCTACGGTACGGTACTGCCTGCACGGTGGGCAGAGGATGCGGAAATCGGGCTACCTGAAAAGCTTGCGGCCTGCATCCACGGCCATGCCCACCAACACCTGCCCGTGCGTTATACCAACGAATACGGCATTCCGACGGTGAGCAACACCATCGGTTATTATCAGGAAGAGTTTAAGCCCGACAGCCCGGCGGGACAGCAGCAAATCAAAGACGGGCTGCCGTTTTTGATGGTGTGAACCAAGAGACAGATGAGGGGCTAGAAATAAAGATGATTGCCATCCACGTATTCGCATCTCAAGCACAACAATTTCCGAAGTAGAAAGGCCAGTATGTAATAGCGCATAGCTTTCCCACTAAAAATACATAAGTTACACTTCAGGATTTAAGACGAAAATATCTCATCTGACATCATAATATACCAATCTATCAGCTAAATTACCCACTATTCTTAACAAAACCACCGCCAGCCACACAAACAAAATGACTCAGCCAATCCAGCGTATACTGTGGACAATACGCACAATGCCAAAGCAGACAGCGCATAGTGTGCAAGCTTATAAGTAAACACTATACATAGTGTTACTGTATTGTGCATACATTAACTGCTCGAGAATGAATTCCAATATAGTTAGAATTCGAGGGATTCCACGCCCTTCTAATTCGAATATGCATCTATTTTGTTACCGATAGTTTCCAATCTATAAATTAGGAGATCAGCATGAATAAAACAAAATATATTCTTAACATTGCTTGGGACGGGAAACTAGGTGATGCCATCCTTTCTTCACACTTTATTCAACATATCTCTCAAATTCTTTATACGGCATTGTAGAATTGGACGAATCCTATTTCGGTGCCAAACGCATCAGGGGCAAACGCGGGCGCGGTGCGGGTGGGGAAACCATCGTTTTCGGCATTTTGAAACGCGGGGACAAGGTTTATACCGAGATTGTTCCCGATGTTTCCAAAGCAACGCTGCAAAAGGTCATTAGAGGCCGTGTCGGTATCGAGGGTGTCATCAATACCGACGGTTGGCGCGGTTATCAGGGATTGGTTGATATGGGTTTTGCCAAACATTTCAGGGTACATCATGGTGACAATGAGTTTGTTCGCGGTACGCGGCATATTAACGGTATTGAATCTTTTTGGAGCTGCGCCAAGCATCGCTTGGTGCAATTTAACGGGGTGCCGAAACATACGTTTTACCTGCATTTAAAAGAAACCGAGTTCCGCTTCAATCACAGGCATGATGATTTATATAAAATACTGCTGAGAATGTTGCGGGAAAATCCTTTAAAATAAATTTTGCTTCCTAAGCCCCATTATTATTAATGGTCAACAAGAGCCTTTTACTCGCCTTTCACGGGATATAAATGTTAAGAGCAACCCACCTGCTAGGTTAGACCTAAGAGGAAGGACTGTTGGTAAAAGTGCATCTCAAAACCAAATCATGCAGAATGATGTAACCTATTTGCGTTTGATGAATGCAGAAGATATTAGAATCAACCAGCAGCAAGTGAACAGCCAATCGTGCCGGGTGGGGATCTGTCGCCCGGATGTTCAGGGCACTTTACCAGACTCCAAGAGGCGTATTTATGTCGAATACGACCGTACCAGCTCGAACCGTGGAGCCGGACATGCATCAAGGTTGTTAAGCAATGATCCAGATGCTATTGTAATTTTAAAAACCTCGGACTAAGTTATGAATATAAACAAAGATATTTTTCTTGCAAAAGACGGCCACCCAAGCCTAAAACAGTTTTATTTTATTGGAGCGCCATTTGAAAAAGCATTAGAGTTTTATTTGAAAAGACGTATAGATTTAAGCGATTTTTATCAGAACTTAAGACCAAAGTTATCGTATCTTAATGAGGAATATTCCCTTAGTCAGAAATTAGATTTATTGAGCCCACTTGAGATTACTGGATCCTCTAAATATTTACTATTAGAAACTAAGTCTAATTGGTCATTGCTAATAGGTAACAATAAGGAAGGTACAGACTTTTCCTGTGTAGAATACGAAGCAATGTTATGGAAAGTGAAAGCCTTAACTATATATTTGAAACCATATTTTAAGAAAGATGAATTTGGTATAGTTTCATTTTGCTTGTATGATGGAAGTAAGCCGATTTCTCGTCACGAGTGCGAAGCTAGAATCATACAACTTTATAAAGAAACTAGCCGCATTGAATTTTCCGAATATGGTACGCCATTGCCTTTTGAGCAAACAGAAAAATACAACGAAAGATTGAAAAAAAACCGGCTTACGGTAGAAATGGTAGAGGAATACTGCAAACATCTAGGTATTGCATTGTTCGATTTGGACTTCTATCAATCTAAAGCCGCCTTGATTGAAATATTGAGGAATAAATAGTTTATTATTTATAGATATTGATGTTTATTTTTCTGTTTCATACAACTATTGATATGGTGAGTACAGTATAGAAATAGAAGAGGCTACCTGAAAGATTTTCAGGTAGCCCCCTTTCTTTCCCCCTCCCTCTACCACCTCCTCCCCTCCCCAATTACTCCTGTCTCCCGCAACCACGCCATCTGCCTCGCCTTCACCGGGTCTTTCGCTCATACCTTTCTCTTTCTCCCACTCCCGTCTTTAATCGGAATCTGCCCCGTCGTCAGGCAGCGTAGTCTTTTGGCGTAGTGCTGTTTCGCCGTCAGATGGTCGGGTTGCTCTTTGGCCAAGTAATAGGCCGACTGCCTCAGCTTCCAGATCATCTCGGCATCCCGGTGGTCGATTACCTCACCGGCACCTGCTACATCAGCTCGGTTAGCGACGGCATCCTCAACATTGGCGGGCGCACCACCACCACCCAAGAAATCGGCATCCACAGCGACGCCGCCACCGCCCATCAGCAAGCCCAGGCACTGCCCGACCTTGAAGCCGTATTGCAGCGGCAGCAGATCGTCTTCAAAGCCACCGCCGACATCGGCAGCGGCGTGCAAACATTCAGAAGCAGAATGGTCGCAGATGCCGCCAAAGAGCGGCAGGAGCACCGCAAACGCTACGAAGCCGACCTACAAGCCCAAAATGACGACAGCTACGAAGCCTATCTCCAGCTATGCCAACCACAGCGATCCCCTGCTGGGCGGCGGCAGTGCCGTTGCCGCCGAGAAGAGCGCCCAATAGATGGCAGACCCAATGGATGGCAGAACAGTATAACGACGGCGTCAGCTACAATGATCCCGTTACCGGGGAGTTTGATCCCAACAGGCTACCTGAAAACATCAAAGAAGAGATTTGCAGCATCGGCAGCGCCGTAGCTTCCGTGGTGGGTGCGAGCGGAGGAAACGGGTCGTCGTTCAATGCGCAGGTGGCCGGGGTGATTGGGCAGAATGCGGTGGAGAATAATTCACTGCTCGGTGATGATATTCAAAAGTATATTGCCGAAAGAGCTCAAAGAGCCGCACAAGCTGCACGTGAACGATGGCCTAATAAGCCGGCAATCAGCGGCTTCTTTTTAGGGCTTGGGAATGCACTTAATGGAGCCGTCGGGCTTGGTGATGCCTCACTTGAAACTTTAGCAGTAGTTATTCATTGCACGGCTCGTTCGAATTATTGCCAGACAGGCATGGCTAACAACCAAGCTAAAGGTCAAGCCCTGTTAGATATGGCAGACCGGGTGAGAGACGGCAGATTAAGAGCCTCCTTACGGCAATGGGGACACGATTTGCAGTACGACACACCAGAGCAACAGCGCCGAGCAATCGAACAATTGGCAGAAGCATCCACAACATTAGGGCTTGGTGCCGCTTTCGGTCCTAAAGGAGGAGGTTCTGGTGCTAAGGCTGCCGCAGGCCGAACGGCAACAACGGCAGTAAGAACAGCAGCTAGCGAAACTGAAGCAGCAGCGGGTATTGCTAGTAGAAGGGCTATACTTGGGAGAACTGCTGTCGGGGAGCAGAAATTTGCTGCCAGTGGCTCTACTATGGTGTCTAGAAATGCTGCCCGAGGGGCAGAGAGAGCAGCCATTAACCAAAGCAAGACTGCGGCTGCCAATGGCGGTAGCCGTATGCCGGCACATAGCCCTGCATGATTTCCAAGTCCACCCGTATCGGCAGCACCTTGGCATAGTTGGCAAACAGGATGTCGAGAAACGAATTGATGGTGGTGAGATGGTCGCGGTTGAAGCAGTAGGGCTGGGTGAAGAAGCAATTATTGGCAGTATTGGGTTGCCTGGCAGACAACAATACACCTGCAGACCAAGCACCTGAAAAACATTTGCAACCTCTTGCCATAACAGAATAGTTGGGGTAATCTTCACACACCGTGTAGAGTTTATTTACGGTATTCTCAAAAATTTCAATCTGCTTGTTCCTTGGGGGCAAGTGTCAATCTGAACTTACAGAAACTACGGTTTTATGCGCTGATAGATGTCGTGTGGTAGGAAATAATCCTTATCTCCGCTACGGTAGTAGGCTACACCATCAAGCAGTAAAATGCTGTCTTGTTTTGGTTGTTTCACCTCTATACTGTGTAGGCTGTATAGCACTACATAAACCAGTTCCATTTGTTCGTTGTCGGTAAGTTCAAACTTTTTATAGAGTTCGACTAGCCGCTGAAAACAATGCTTTTTAAGCTGTTTAGTCTTAATTTTCTGAATCAGTTTACGGTCAATTTCAAGCTCTCGGTGGTACTTCGATTTTAAATGGTTGATAAAGCCTGTTATAGCTGCTGTTTGACCTGATTTTTCCACAAGATACTGGTTTAGTTGGTCTTGTGTTGGGTAGTCCGTAATCTCGTTAGTACTGATTAAGTCTATCGCAGGCTGCAAGGCTAATCGTACTGATTTAAGTGAAGTTTTACCCTCATCACATTGCCGTTGTAATTTCTGATAATAGCTTGCGATACAAGGTATAGATTCTTTAAGTTTGTTAAAAAGAGCCTGTATGCGTTCTAATTCCACTAAATCGTCCTTTAACGCTTCATCAATGACAACTTGATTCGTATCAAGCAACCAGCGTAATACAGTTAAATTGGCACGTAATCCATTCGGTTTAAAGTGTGTTACCAATTCCGCATAATTAGGAATTTTCTGCCAAATATCATCACAATCAATGAAGAAGAGCATAAAATCCGAGCCTTTATGCAAAGCAACGCCGATACCACATTTTCGCATATACCAGAAAATGAACTTCTTGTAGACGGTTTTAACTGCTTTATTACGCAAGATATGTCCATTCAGGCGAATCATATTGAACAATAAACTTCGTCTTGCACAATCAGGGCAAACATTACCGTAGCCCGATGGCATTTCACCTTTGCATTTCGGGCAAGTTGAAAGTAACTGTTCGTCACATTTCTTGCATAATTGTTTCTCTTGGTTATGAACCTTACGATAACGGCGACAATTCTTACAAGTTGCAAAAGTATATCGGCGATAGCACTGCAAACAGACAGATTCGTTCGTTACTGGTGAACGGTATCTATCGCGTGTCATTTTACCACACTCTGAACATTCTATTTCCTCTCGGAAATAACGAGTGCAAGAACTACATACTGCACCGTAATGACTTATCATACCGATTTCAAACGTACCTGAGGTTTTACCACAGCGCACACAATCCGTTAATTTTTCGCACTCAAGGCAAAGTTCGCCGTCACGGTGAATACGCTTGAGTTGTCCGCATTGCTTACAAGTCTTTTTCTTAAACCATTGAGAATAGCAATTCGCACAATAATATTCCTCTTGGAACTTGCGTGTAACTTGAGCTTTGCCACAAATAGAGCAACTATTTCTCTTTTGAGAGCAAATTTTAGTGATTTTCATGCTGCGATTTTTAACTGTCGTTTTAAGCGTTCCCATTGACGATTTAGACTTAAAACAGAATTGGTCTTAGGTTTATTGGTTACTGTTTTACGGCTTACAGTTTTGCCTTCTGGTGCATATTTAAAGAGTGTATCAAGCTTCGTAGGATACTTTTCAAAGTCGAACGCCTTTTGTGTTATACCGCTTTGTTGAATAGCCTGAATGAAATCCTTACTTGATAAATTTATGATTTTAATCGAGTTTACCAGTAAATTTTTACGTTCTTCAACAGGAAGTTGTTCAAACGCAAGGGCGGTTTTGGTTTGGCATATTTCTGCTTGAGAAATGCCACATTCTTCCACAAATCTTGCAAAAGCGTGAGTGGATTTTGCGAGTGCTACACACCGAACAAAATTGATGAAGTAACGCAATATAGCAAAGTATATTTGTGCATCCACACGTTTTCCAAAACATTCACCTGAATTAGTCATAAACACGTTATCAAGCGTTTCCATTGTTGCGATTTCTATTTCATTAAGTGCTGTTGTAACAACCTGTAATTTCTCACCACATTGATGACAGTAATTTAAGTGTCGTTTTTCTGCGGAAAGCAAATGAGGTTGATACAGTTCGCCACAACAAGGGCATTTAGATTCAAGTAAAACTTGATGTTTCGAACAACCAAAATGCCACGCAAAACGCCATTCATTACGCAAATAAGGTGTTTCCTCTAAGCAACAAGGACAATAAGATTGACCGACACGAAAAGTGCGATTACGCGAACCTCTTGAAATCACCCACTTCGCTTGACCTTTAATAAGGGTGCTTTCGCCATTAATCGGTCTCAATACGGAATAAAGCGAATGGTTGACTAAGTTTACCTGCTGATTCAACGATAACGCCCTAATATCTTCATAAATCTGCGGTGCAATCGGTTCAAACCCTCTATCTAAATCATATATCCATAGTCGCCACTTATCCCAATAAAATCCAGTAAATGTAATCGGCTCAGTACCACAATCTAAGGCGGCACGAATGAGCCACGAACTGATGCTTTCATTGAGGTAAATCGGTGTTCGAATAATCCCTGATTTTATCCGATAATTTTTCGTAAGCCATGCGTTGGTTGTACCCATGAATTATGCTCGATAATATCTAATGTAATTTGCTCTGTTCCTGTCGTAATCGCTTCAACGGCACACGCGGTTAATAAACGATGTACATTCCCTAAATTACCACCTGAAATCGTATGAATTTTTGTCGCTAACTCTGGCGATTGCAGATTAGAGTATTTTTTCAATGGCAAAATACCTTGAAATTGGAAGAGTAATTTTTGAAAATCCTTATCCAATTTCCACGTTGGCAACTCCGCTACATCAAAACGACTAGCGTGCTGCGGATCGGTGTGTAAAACACGGATTGCATCTTTTGTACCTACGCCTACAATCGGAATCTGCAACTCATTACATAGCATCTTAATCGCATTCATCACTTGGCGTTGTAAACGCGGTGTCCCTACAAGCAATGAATGAAATTCGTCAATAATCAGCATTTTCACCTTGTACTCACGGAATAAGTGAATCGTCTGATAACGCAATTTAGCTACGCTATCCGTTGGTCGATATGGAACATAAAAACGCTCCAGTAACGAGATATAAAGCTCTTTTTCATTTGCACTCGGTGGTGCTTCTGCCAAAATAATGGGGCGTATACCGTCCGGCTGGCTGTCCACGAAATGTATGCCGTACAAATCATAAAAGTGTCGAATAAGCGTAGTTTTCCCATTGTTAGAATCACCGACTACCAACAAATTGAACATGCGAGGGCGTTTCGGCTTATTCATTAAGGAAACCAAATTATCAATGATCTTATTTGCAACGGCATAACCTACCCAACGTGGTTCATCTAAAAACTCAATCCGTTCCTGATTGCTTGCAGTCACTAAATGACGGAATTTTTCGTGAACATACTCATATTGTTTTTCCATTATTCAATATCTCCAAACGTGAACTCATTATCTAAAAGCAAGTTAGAAGCAGGTGTTTTGACTGTTTCTGTTGGTTTGCTTTCGGGTAAAGTTGTTGGAATAACTACCTTACTTTTTGCGTGGACTTTCTGCCGTTGAGCTTGTCGTCGTGCTTTTTTCGTGCGTTGTGCCGATTGTTCAACCAAATCACGCATTTCAGTTAACGCATCGTGAATTTGCTGCGAGTGAATCAGTTTTTCATCTTTATCTTTCAAAAACTGGCGAACTTGCTTGTATTCCCAAATACTCATATCGGGTAAAGATTGGTCTGCAAACGGAATAGGGAAATAACGCTTCAACTTCGGATCATAGAACCAAATTTTTCCGATATTACGAGGATCTCGACGGAATAAAAATTCCTTACTTTTACCGTTTTCATCTGAATCGTTGATGTACATATTAAGTGCTACATCGTAATAACGTAAACCATCAATCGTTACACCATTGTGCTGAATAGTCCGTTTTTCACTTGGTAAGAAATCAAGTAATAAGGTCTGTTCATCAACAGGCATTTGCGGATAACCACAACCAACGTGATCTTTATCACCGAAAATACCCAATCGCCATTTTTGAACAGGCGACATACCTAATGCAGAATGAGTCCGTTTGTGATATACATTGACAATATAGTTAATCAACCACGTTTCAAATTCATCTAAAGTCATTACCGCTTCGGCTTCCGATTGATAGGTATCTTTCTCTTTCGTGTTAGAGAATGTTGTCCCACTCAAACCATGAACTTCTTTCATAAACGTACCGATTACACGTTCAATATGTCCGCCAAATTCAGGACGACCAACAGGGCGGAACTCAAGCGCAATGCCGTGTGCCTCACAAGATTTTGATAAATCAAGCGAGCGAAAATCTGCTCCATTATCAACGTGGATTTTATTCGGATAACCAAACACCGCCCATTCACCTTTTACGTTATGATCTAGTAATAGTCGCTCTTTCGGCAAAATGCTGCGAGCAATACACATTGCAACCGATGTTACCGATGGGGCATCAAGAGAAAGATAATACCCGGTAATCATTCGGCTATATACATCCATTGCCAATGTTAAGTAAGGTCTGCCAATCGGCTTGCGATACTGATTATCCACAATAATTAAATCAACAGGCGTATGGTCGATTTGAATGACACTTAAAGGAAAATCTACGTTAGGAAAACTATTCGGCTTCGGAATAAATTTATTTTTCGCTTTTTCTTTCTGCCCACGCTTACGCAATCTTTCTTCTTCTGAAATACGCAAAATACGTTGTCGGATCGTGCGGCGACTTGGGCTATCAAGTCCCTTTTGACTAGCAATACGCTGTATTTCACGGATCGTCTGCTCAATCGTTGGGCGTTGTTTATGCAAGTAAAATTTATTGATGACTGCCGTTATCAACTCATCTTGTTCTTTACTCAAACGAGAGTTGCCTTTAGCCCAACCACGCTTACGATCGACTAAACCAGCTATTGAGCCGAGTGAGTTATATGCTTGAATCCAACGATATAAACTTCGATCACTTACACCTACTTCTTTGGCACGTTCTTTTACTGAGGCAGGACAATGCTGCTCGCAATTCAGTAACGGTTTAATCATTTCATATTTTTCTAACGCTTTTTCCCAGTATTCGTCGCTGATGGCACTTAAATCAACAGAAACATCTTCGCGTTCACTCACTTTCAAATTCTCAAGCTGATGAATACTGGCAATCTTACTTTGGCGAGTATGAAGATTCCGGATCATCACTTGTGCATCTTCATCTAAATACTCAATCAGTTCATATTGTTCACCATCTTCACGATTTACATAAATGTTGCCTTTTTGTAAAATGAGACGGCCGCGCTCTAATCGACCGTGATAGCGAGGATGAATAAATCCTTTAGTCATTTGAATACCCCCAAACTTCGGTAAATTCAGATAATGGTTCAAACCAGTTGCATGTCAGTTGCTTGGTTGCTAATAAGTGATAGATAATTTGTAACCCTTTGGTTCGATAGAGTGAGCCTGTAAAAAGACGAGAAAGCAGAAAATCTATCGTGGTACCACCGTGTAATTTAACTTGAGTAAGTATCGCTCCAATATCTTCAGGATCGCACTGTAATCGTTTGTAACGCTGAACCGCGTTAATGTTAAATAATGCAAGGTGACGAATTCTATCCTCATCATAAACATGAAAAATACATTCGTTCTTTTTGCTGAATGCGATTGCTGCCTTCCATTTTTCTTTCCAATCACGCCAATGTTCCTGCCATTTTGATTTCGGTTTTACTTCAATCAAAAGCGATGGTCGTCCATCATTGAAACGAATAAAGAAATCAGGCGTGTAAGGATAAGTCATTCCATTTTTCACAAATAGAATGCGAACAGGTTGAGAAATGATTTCCTCTACCGCAGGCATATAAGTAAAATAGAGCAAGAGATCACGCTCAAGTGTAGATTCGTAAGGAATGCTTATCCCTTCTTTAAAAGGGAGTAAACCTGATACGCTAAAACGTGTCGGTTTAATCTTACGAACCTGTTGAAAGGTTGGTTCTATTTTCATAAATAATTCGACCTTTATTGGTATCTTCTAATATATCTTGACAGTTATTTGTGGTTTTGTCGCCATTAAATAGTACCTTTTAAGGGTATAAAGATGGGCTAAAGCCTTATTCTACTATTTTGGTCTTTGTCTATTATGACACCTATTTGTAACTTTGACAGCGGTTCCGACCCCAAACCCGGCGAAATTTCCCTAGCGCACAACGGTGTATTGTTTCTCGACGAATTGCCCGAATTCGACCGCAAGGTGCTGGAAATGCTGCGCGAACCGCTGGAGAACGGCCTTATCCACATTTCCCGCGCCAGCCGCCAAGCCACCTATCCCGCCCGCTTCCAGCTGGTCGCCGCCATGAACCCCTGCCCCTGCGGCTACCTCGGCCACCCCGCCAAACCCTGCCGCTGCACGCCCGAAAGTATTGCTCGTTATCGTGGCAAAATTTCCGGCCCGCTCTTAGACAGGATTGATTTGATTATTGAAGTGCCCGCCCTCTCCGCCGCCGAGCTTACCCAAGCCACACCCGGCGAGCCCAGCGCCGCCGTGCGGGAACGCGTGCTGGCCGCTCGCGAACGCCAACAACGGCGGCAAGGCAAAAGCAATGCCTTGCTCAACGTAACCGAGCTGGACGAGCTGGCCGCCATCGAGCCCGAAGCCAAAGCCGCCCTCTCTGCCATGCTGGAAAAACTTTCGCTTTCCGCCCGCAGCTACCACCGCATCCTGCGCATCGCCCGCACCCTGGCCGACTTGGCCGGCAGCGACACCGTAAATCAACGCCACGTCATGCAGGCTGTGAGCTTCCGCCGCACCCCGTCTTAATAAAGACGGCAAACCGTAAGTACACAGCCAGGCGAAGCAACGCAGCATTATTCCCCGTTTAAATTCATTATTTAAAGGAACGGATTTTCAGGTAGCCTTCCCCCATGTCTTACCCAGGCTACCTGAAACCGCCCGTCCGCCTGAAAGAACATGTAAAAAGCTTCCGCCGCAGCAAACGGTTTTGATAAAATGCGGCACCTTTTTAGCAATTCATTTTCCCCATGCAAAACAAACCCTACGGTAAAGGCCTTTCCGGCTTTATATTCGGCCTCCTGCTTGCCACCCTCATCATCGGCGTGGTTTTGTACTTCCTTAACAACACGCCCTCCGGCATCAAACAGCCCGAAGCGCCGAAAACCGAAATCCAGCCCGAAATCCTCACTCCGCGCCAAGAGCGCCAGCCCGAACAGCGACCGAACGATACCACCACCGCCGGTTCCGACAGCGGCCACTATACCCTGCCGCCCGGCGACATCACCGACAAACCTCCTGTAGCCGCCTCCGTGCCGCAGCAGGCCAGCACGCCTGCACAGCGCCAGGAAGAGAAACCCGCGCAGGAAGATAAGCCCGTACAAACCAAACCGCGCGAACCGCAGCGCAAACCCGAACCGGAAGCCAAGCCCACGCCCGAGCAGATTTTGGAAAGCGGCAATGTGGAGCGTGCCCGTGAGCAAGCCCGCCGCCAGCGGCGTGAAGCCGAAGCCAAAGCAGCTCGCGAAGCCGAGGCTAAAGCTGCCGAGCAGCGTGCCCAACGCAATGCCGAAGCGCACAGCGGCGGCAACGGCCGCTATATCGTGCAGATGGGTTCCTACAACAACCCGGAAGCTGCCGACACCCAACGTGCCAAACTCGCCATGCTCGGTGTAAACGCCCGTGTAGCCAGCAGCAAACGCAGCGATGGCCAAACCGTTTACCGTATCCAAAGCGGCCGCCTCAGCCGTGCCGAAGCCCAAGCCCTCAGCGACAAATTGCGCGGCAACGGCATCGACACCCTGACCCGCCAAGCCGATTAACCCGCACGTCATCAAACCTCATATAACGAAAGACCAACATGAAACTGAAAGCCCTACTTCTCTCCGCCCTCACCGTCTTCGCCGTTACCGCCGCCCAAGCCAAAGCTGTGGAAGGCACCGACTACATTGTACGCAGCAATGTGATCAAACCCGTACAACCCAACAAAATCGAAGTAACCGAATTCTTCGGCTATTTCTGCATCCACTGCCAACACCTGGAGCCGACTATCGAACAGCAAAGCAAACGCTTCGCCTCCGACACCGTATTGCGCCAAGAGCACGTGGTGTGGCAGCCTGCCCACCAAACCCTCGCCCGCCTGGCCGCCGCCGTGAAATCCACCGGCCTCTCCCGCCAGGCCAACCAGGCCATCTTCAAAGCCCTGGCGGACGGCGTCGTAACCGACGAAGCCGGCCTGAAAGCCTGGATTCAGCAGCAGCCCTACGGCAGCCGCCTGCTTGCCGCCTATAATAGTCCGCAAGCCGCCGCCGCTGCCCAAACCATGCAGCAAAACACCGTTACCTACAACATCACCAAAACCCCGGTTATCGTAGTGGGCGGCAAATACGAGCTCACTAACTCCCAAAACATGGCCGTGATGCAAGAGCTGATTGAAAAAGTACGCGCCGAACGAGGTATGCCCGCCCCCGCCCCGCGCACCGTAGTGCGCAGCCGCGGTGCAGCCATCGCCGGCCAAGCCAACCGCTAAAGCGGCGCATCAATTTTCAGGTAGCCCGTACTCGGATACAGGCTACCTGAAAAACATTTACCCCACGTTTTAAGAGTTTAACCAATGAACCTGCTCCTCGCCTTCAAAGCCCTCTTCCTCGGCATCATCGAAGGCCTCACCGAATTTCTGCCCATTTCCAGCACCGGCCATCTGATTGTGGCCGGCAGCCTCATCGGCTTCGATGCCGAAAGCCATGCCGTATTCAACATCGCCATCCAACTCGGCGCCATCCTCGCCGTGGTGTACGAATACCGCGCCCGCTTTACCCATGTGATCACCCATATCGGCAAAGACCGGCTGGCCAACCGCTTCGTGCTCAACCTGGCCATCGCCTTCATCCCTGCCGCCGCCATCGGCCTGCTGCTCAACGACTTCATCGAAAAAGTGCTGTTCAACCCCGTGAGCGTGGCTGCGGCGCTGGTGGTGGGCGGCTTTTTGATTTTGTGGATTGAAAAACGGCAAAGCCGCGTGCCGCCGAAAGTGCGCAGCGTGGACGATATGCGCCCGCGCGATGCGCTGGCCGTGGGCCTGTTTCAAATTTTAGCGCTGATCCCCGGCACTTCCCGCTCCGGCAGCACCATCATGGGCAGCATGGTATGGGGGCTCGACCGCAAAACCGCCACCGAATTCTCCTTCTTCCTCGCCGTGCCGATTATGGTAGCCGCCTCCGGCTACAGCATTTTAAAAAACCTCAGCGCCTTTTCCTCGCAAGAGCTCGGCCTCATCGCCATCGGCTTTGCCGCCGCTTTTGCCTCCGGTCTCATCGCCGTAAAAGCCCTGCTGCGTTTTGTGTCCAGCAAAAATTTCGTGCCCTTCGCCTACTACCGCATCATCTTCGGCGGCATCATCCTGCTCACTTGGCTGTGCGGCTGGGTAAATTGGTAGAACACCCAATCAGGCAAGGCTGGCTGAAACAGACTCATTTATCTTTTTCAGGTAGCCTCAGCCCAGCAACAATCAAGGCTACCTGAAAAAAAAACGCAAGTTAAAGCAACGCTAAAACGGCAACGCTATTTTTCAGGTAGCCTCACCCTCAAAAGGCTGCCGCCCACACTAACCATGAAATACAAATCCATTCTCTTCGGCCTAGCCGCCCTCCTCGCCATCCTGTTCGGCCTGTCCTCCTGCGCCAAACAAGCCTTTTACTATCCCGACCATGCCGACTACGGCTCCCCCGCCCAATCCGGCCTACCCTACGAAAACGTCTCCTTCCAAAGCGCCGACGGCACACGCCTGCACGGCTGGTTTGTGCCCGCACGCGGTGTGGTCGATGCCAAGCAAGCCCGCGCCACCATCATCCACTTCCACGGCAACGCGCAAAACCTCACCGCCCACTGGCAGGCCGTGAAATGGCTGCCCGAACACGGCTACAACGTTTTCCTGTTCGACTATCGCGGCTACGGCCAATCCGCAGGCGAGCCCAACCCCGAAGGCCTGTTTGCCGACGGCAACGCCGCGTTGGATTATGTGCGCAGCCGCCCCGATGTAAACCCAGAGCGCCTGCTCGTGTTCGGTCAGAGCTTAGGCGGCACCAACGCCATTGCCGTGGTGGGCGCAGGCAACAAAGCCGGCGTGCGCGCCGTGGCCATCGAATCCACCTTCTCTTCTTATTCCAGCATCGCCAACGACAAACTCCCCGGCGCCGGCATCCTGGTAGGCAACCGCTACAGCGCCCGCCGCTTCGTGGCGCAAATCAGCCCCATCCCCCTGCTGCTGATGCACGGCACCGCCGACCAAGTCATCCCCGCCAAACACTCGCAAATCCTATTCGAGCTCGCCCAAGAGCCCAAACAGCTGATCCTCATCCCTAACGGCACCCACCTCGGCCTCTCCGGCCTGGGTGGCTACGAAACGCAGCTGCTGGATTTCTTCAACCGGCACAGCGAATAAAGCCGGAAAACGCGTATAGCGGCACTCCTGTGATTGCAGCCGGGGAGTGCCGCTATTTTTCTTTTTCAACATTCCGTTTTTTCAGGTAGCCCTTACCGCCGAAATCAGCGTAAAATTGCCCCGGCATTACCCTTTCCGTTTAATTGTTCCACCCGATAAAAAAGGAAGACACCCATGTTTCGGCACGTTGAGTTCTACCCCGGCGACCCCATCCTCGGCCTGATGGAAAAATACAACCAAGACCCGCGCAGCGAGAAAGTAAACCTCGGTGTGGGCGTTTATTACGACGGCGAAGGCCGCCTGCCCGTGCTCGAGTGCGTGAAAACCGTTGAACGCGCCCTTGCCGAGAGCCCGCGCCCGCGCGGCTACCTGCCCATGGAAGGCCTGGCCGCCTACCGCAGCGCCTGCCAAAACCTGCTGTTCGGTGCCAACCATCCCGCCGTGAAAGAAGGCCGCATCGCCACCATCCAATCGCTCGGCGGCTCCGGCGCGCTGCGCGTGGGTGCCGATTTTATCCACGCCTGGTTTCCGCAGGCCAAGTGCTACGTGAGCGACCCAACCTGGGGCAACCACATCGGCATTTTTGAAGGCGCCGGCTTCGAAGTGGGCAAATACCCCTACTATGACCCCGCCACCATCGGCGTGAAATTCGAAGAAATGAAAGCCTTCTTCCGCACGCTCAAGCAACACGACGTAGTGGTGCTGCACCCCTGCTGCCACAACCCCACCGGTGTGGATTTGAGCCGCAGCCAATGGGACGAAATCCTGCAAATCGTGAAAGAAGTCGGCCTCATCCCCTTTATGGACATCGCCTACCAAGGCTTCGCCGAAGACATGGAAAGCGACGTGTACGCCATCCGCCGCGCCGTCGAGCTCGGCCTGTCCGTCTTCATCAGCAACTCCTTCTCCAAAAACCTCTCGCTCTATGGCGAACGCGTGGGCGGCCTCTCCGTGGTGTGCCCCAGCGCCGAAGAAGCCAAGCTCGTGCTCGGCCAGCTCAAATTCACCGTGCGCCGCATCTATTCCAGTCCCCCTACCCACGGCGGCTTTGTGGTAGACGGCGTAATGAACAACGCCACCCTGTTCAAACAATGGGAAGGCGAAGTATACGAAATGCGCGACCGCATCCGCGCCATGCGCCAAAAGCTGCAGGAAGTGCTCAGCGCCAAAGTGCCCGGCCGCGATTTCAGCTATTTCACCAAACAACGCGGCATGTTCAGCTTCACCGGTCTCTCGCCCGAACAGGTAGAACGCCTGCAAAAAGAGTTTGCCGTTTATATGGTGAGCAACGGCCGCATGTGCGTAGCCGGCCTGAACGAGCAGAATATCGACTACGTGGCCAATGCCTTCGCCGAAGTATTGAAATAAACGCAGGCAGGCTTGAATAAGAAGGCTACCTGAAAACGGTGTAGACCGATTTTCAGGTAGCCTTTTCCATCGCAGCCATGTAGGGGGCGTGCGGAACACACGCATGAGGCTTCAGATTATTTGGTAACCGTGTGCGTGAGCTTGCTCACGCACCCTAACCTATGCTAGAACTGGAGAAATCTGGCAAATTCAACCACAAAGATTAAATAAAAGGTGATATTGCTATCATGATAATGATGAAAGAATTAGCAGAAAGAGCTTCTGAGTTTTATTACACCAAACAGCAAATTGACATGCTATTACGAGCATGTCAGGCCAAAATTACAGAGCTAATTCATTCGTTAAAACAGGTTAATATTAACGAATCAAACCATATTTTTGAAGAATTATTTGAGATACAAATAATATTATCAGAGATTAAAAATAAATATTTGTTTGAATTTAATTTCAATGATTTCCTAAATGATTTTATCTATTTTTTTGATAGGCAAGATGAATATAATGTGCATTATTTATATGCCCATTTCCAACAATCTGATGAATTTCCATCTTAGTGAGTAGGTAGGGTTAGCCGCAGGCGTAACCAAACAATAAAGTATGGCATGTTGGGTTTCCCAACCCAACTTACGCGCTGGGTTTTGTAACCCAGTCTACCCGCTACTTTTCAGGTAGCCATAATACCCAAAAAGAGGCTACCTGAAAACGGCACAACGGTTCCCCTCTCCCCAACGCAGCCCAAATCTCACACAAACTCAAAGCGCACATTCTCATACAGCGCGAAATGCAGCGGGTTCAGCACCACCATCGACACCACTTCCGCCTCTCGCTGCAAACTGCCCCAATCTTCTGCCCACACTGCGGCCAGCTGCACGCGCCATCCCTGCCGCACCAGATGCCGGATCACTTCTTGCAAATGCAGGGTTTCCCGCATGGGCGAATGTTCCAACATCTCCGGCGATGTCATTTCCGGCTCGCGAAAACCGTATTCGGTAAACGCGCCGTCACCATAAAAGGAAAAACAGCAGCCGCAACCGCCGTGGCTGTAGCCCGAACCGTCGCCCACCACGTCGTAGTTATGGGCATAGGGCATGGCGGCTGCCCGTACGCCCTGATCGTCAGCCGGCTGGAAGCAGATGCCGCTGCCGTTTTGGGCAAACAAATCGTCCGGGCAATCCGTGCTGAGTAAGACGGTAAAGCACATAGCCAACCTTTCTGATGAAAAATGGGCGTATGATAGCCGAAATTGTAAATACCAACTGCTTTCAGGTAGCCTCAAGCTGCCCAAAGGCTACCTGAAAAAGAAACTTCAAAGAAGTTAAAAATATCGCAACGCTTTTCAAACAACAATCCGCCCCGAAAGCCCTGCCATGCCAGCCATCCGACGCATCTACGGCTACACGCCCTCTGCCGTCCCCGCCATTTTCTGCGACCGCCTCTACCCGCGCGGCATCCGCAAAGAAACCTTCGCCGCCGTGCAGTGGCTCAAAGACATTGCGCCTTCCACCGAGCTGCGCCGCTGGTATCACGCCGCACCGCAAGAGCGTTTCCCCGAATTTGCCGCGCGCTACACCGAAGAGCTGCAAAGCGGCAGCGCCCATGCCACGCTGCTGGCTCTGAAAAAGCAGCTTACTGCCGCGCCGGATACCGTGTTGCTCACCGCCGTGCGCTGCCCGCAGCAGAGCCATCTTTCGGTGTTGGCCGAGGTGTTGGGCTGGGAAAAGGTGGATTGGGGCGAGGGCGCTTGAGGCATTTGAACGGTTTTAACTGCGTTGAAGCTCACACTTTCAGGTAGCCTCAAACACCGCATTCTCGGTAAAATAGAGCTTTCATCCCATTCACACACGCACAGCATGAATATTTTCGACACCGCCCTGCCCGATGTGAAAATCATCGAGCCCGAAGTCCACGGCGACGAGCGCGGCTTCTTTATGGAAACCTTCCGCGACAACTGGTTTCGCGAGCACATCGGCCACCACACTTTCATGCAGGAAAACCACTCCCGCTCCGAGCATGGCGTGCTGCGCGGCCTGCACTATCAAACCGTTTGCCCGCAAGGCAAGCTGGTGCGCGTGGTGGCGGGCAGCGTGTTCGACGTGGCCGTGGATTTGCGCCGCTCCTCGCCCACTTTCGGCCATTGGGTGGGCGCGGTGCTTTCTGCCGAAAACCGCTACCAAATGTGGATTCCGCCCGGCTTCGCCCACGGTTTCTACACCACCGACAGCCACGCCGACATCGTGTATAAATGCACCAATTACTACCAGCCCGACCACGAACACACCCTGTTCTGGCACGACCCCGCCGTGGGCATCGACTGGCCGCTGGCCGCCCCGCCACTGCTTTCCGGCAAAGATGCCGCCGGCAGCCTGCTGGCACAGGCCGTATTGTTCGATTAAAGGCTACCTGAAACCATGAAACTCATCATCCTCGACCGCGACGGCGTGCTCAACCAAGACCGCGACGACTTCGTCAAATCCGAAGACGAATGGATTCCCCTGCCCGGCAGCATGGATGCCGTGGCGCTGTTCAAGCAGGCCGACTACACCGTCGTCATCGCCACCAACCAATCCGGCATCGGCCGCCGCTATTTTTCCATGCAAGACCTCAACGAAATGCACGAAAAAATGCACCGCCTGGCCAACGAAGCCGGCGGCAGCATCGACGGCATCTGGTTTTGCCCGCACACCGACGCCGACCGCTGCTCCTGCCGCAAGCCCAAGCCCGGCATGGTGGAAGACATCCTCAACCGCTTCAACACCGACGCACGCGGCGTGTATCTCGTGGGCGACAGCCTGCGCGATTTGCAAGCCATCGACGCCGTGGGCGGCCTGCCCGTGCTCGTGCTCACCGGCAAAGGCAAGAAAACCCTCGCCGCCGGTGGGCTACCTGAAAACACCCAAGTGTTTGACGATCTGCTTGCCTTCGCCCACCACCTCATCCAAACCGGCGACGAACAGGAGGCCTAATGTTCTCACTCTGGATACGCAACCTCACCTACTGGCTGCTGATGGCCATCATCACGCCGCCCCTGTTCCTCTTGATGCTGCTCACCGCCCCCATCCCAGGTGCCCTCCACACCCTCGCCACCCGCTGGGCGCTGATGCTGATGTGGCTCCTGGAAAACATCGTCGGCCTCAAATACCGCGTGGAAGGCGCAGAAAACATCCCTGCAGGCCCCGCCATTATCTGCTGCAAACACCAATCCGGCTGGGAAACGCTGGCCACGCAGAAAATCTTCCCGCCCCAGGTATTCGTAGCCAAGCGCGAGCTGTTCCGCATTCCCTTCTTCGGCTGGGGGCTCAAGCTCGCCGGCACCATCGGCATCGACCGGCGCAACCCCGGCAAAGCCTCCGCCCAAATCATCGAGCAAGGCAGCAAACGCAAAGCGCAAGGCTATTGGATCACCATTTTCCCCGAAGGCACGCGCATGCCGCCCGGCAGCAAAGGCCGCTACAAAAGCGGTGCCGCCCGTACTGCCCAGCTGCTGGAAATGGACATCGTGCCCGTTGCCCTCAACAGCGGCGAATTTTGGCCAAAAAACTCTTTCCTCAAACATCCCGGTGAAATCAGCGTCATCATTTGCCCGCCGATTAAACACGATTCCGGCAGCATCACCGAGCTCACCGCCGCCATCGAAGAAACCATCGAAAGCCAAATGCCCCGCATCACTGGCCGCGGCCCCTGCTACGGCGGCGCCAAACTGAGCAGCGAACAGCAAGGCAGCGCAGTATGAAGCCGAAGATGGATGGCGATACCATCGGGGCCATCGTCTTCGCCCTGGCCTCCCTTCTCTTCGTGTGGCGTTATCTTGCCGCCGATTTGCGACATAGCGAAATCCGCCCCATTTGGCGGCAGATCCTCATCGGTAGCGGCATTGCCGTCATCATTGCCAGCCTGCTGTATTATTTGGGCATCTTCGGCTAAAACCGCCCTTGGATAAGTTTTCAGGTAGCCTTGAAGGCTACCTGAAAATATTTCTGTGTACTCTGCAGCATGTTATATCTTGTTCTCATCAGCAGCAAAGGTCTATAGAAAGCCGAATTGACTTTTAATACAAGGCAGTGAGCCGCAGACAATACAGAAGTATGGCAAGGTGAACCAACGCAATAGCGAAAGTTAAGTTGGTTCGCTACACCTGAAACCCGCCTGCTGCGTTTTTTAACTGCGCTTTAGCTTCGCAGAAACTCACTTCGTTCGCTTTAACTGCGTTGAAGCTCACGCTTTCAGGTAGCCTATCCCATGCCTGCCGATTACAATAGCCTTTTCCCCTGACAACAAAACACCAGCCCGCCATGAACCCACACCTATCCCAACTCCAGCCCTACCCCTTCGCCCGCCTGCGCGAAGCGATGCAAGGCGTGAGCGCGCCCGAGGGCGTTGTGCCCGTGCCGCTGCAAATCGGCGAGCCCAAACACCCCGCCCCCGCTGTGATTACCGACGCGCTCACCGCCGCCCTGCCGCGCCTCGATGCCTATCCGCAAACCGCAGGCCTGCCCGAACTGCGCCAGGCCTGCGCCGGCTTCCTGCAACACCGCTATGGCCTCGCGCTCGATCCAGATAGCGAAATCCTGCCCGTGCTGGGCAGCCGCGAAGCCCTGTTTTCCTTCGTACAGGCGGCGCTGGGCGGCAACGAGCAGGAAAAGCCCGTGGTGGTGTGCCCCAATCCGTTTTATCAGATTTACGAAGGCGCCGCGCTCCTGGCCGGTGCGGAAACTGCGTTTGCCAACTGCCGCGCCCCACACTTCAAGCCCGATTGGGGCAGCATTCCTGAGACCGTGTGGCAGCGCGTGAAACTGGTATTCGTTTGTTCGCCGCACAACCCCTGCGGCAGTGTGATGCAAAAAGCCGACTGGGCAGAACTCTTTGAATTGCAAAGCCGCTACGGCTTCATCATCGCCGCCGACGAATGCTATTCCGAAATTTATTTCGAAGGCGAGCCGCCCATCGGCTGCCTGCAGGCCGCTGCCGAATTGGGGCGCGATTTCAGCAAGCTGGTGATGTTCACCAGCCTCTCCAAACGCTCCAACGTGCCCGGCCTGCGCTCCGGCTTTGTGGCCGGCGATGCCGCGCTGCTCAAAGATTTCCTGCTCTACCGCACCTACCACGGCAGCGCCATGGGCATTCCCGTGCAGATGGCCAGTATCGCCGCCTGGAACGATGAAACGCATGTGTTGGAAAACCGCCGCCTGTATCAGGAAAAATTCGCCCGCGTGCTGCCGATTCTGGCGCAGGGCTTTGAGGTAACGCGGCCGGACGCCTCGTTCTATATTTGGCTGCAAGCGCCGGATGGCAACGATTTGACCTTCGCCCGCACCCTGTGGCGCGAAGCCGCTATCCAAGTGCTGCCTGGCCGTTTTCTGGCACGCGACACCGCGCAAGGCAACCCCGGCGCTGGCTATGTGCGCATCGCGCTGGTCGCCCCCGTGGCCGACTGCGTGGCGGCAGCAGAGAAGATCGTGGCAATCCGCCGGCGTTGCTACCCATAGCATCAATAGGCTACCTGAAAGCGTGAGCTTCAACGCAGTTAAAACGAGCGAAGTGAGTTTCTGCGAAGCTAAAACGCCGCTTCAACGCAGTTCAAACCGTTTCTGCCTTTTCGCCCGTATCAATAAAGGCTACCTGAAAAACCACAATCTGGTTTCAGGTAGCCTTATCGCACCCATTAAGCCACGCTATCTCCTTATGCCAGCATAGCGGGCTAGCAACACTCAAAACCAGGCGGCACGCCGCAGACAGCACACACACAGCCAGCGAGCCAGCTCCGCAGTATCCTTATTTTAATTCACGATATAAGCCAAGCAGCCGCGGCAAATCAGTTATAATCCCGCTGTTTTAATCCCACGTTTCCGCTCCGGATTTTCGGTTATGAGTACACCCGATCCCGCCAAAACCCCGCTGTTGCGGCGGCCTTGGTTTGCCTTTTTCAGCTCCATGCGCTTTGCCGTGGCGCTGCTCTCGCTGCTCGCGCTCGCTTCGGTGATCGGCACGGTGTTGCAGCAAAATCAGGCTGAGGTGGCTTATGTGGTGGAATTCGGGCCGTTCTGGCATCAGATTTTCCGCTTCCTCGGCTTGTATGATGTGTATTCCGCGCCGTGGTTTGTGGCTATTTTGGCATTTTTGATGCTCTCCACCGGCCTGTGCCTGTGGCGCAACATCCCGCCTTTCCTGCGCGAAATGAAAAGCTTCCGCCTGAGCGCCTCTGCCCGCTCGCTGGCCGCCATGAAACACAGCACCCTGCTCGCTGCCGCACCCGCCCCCGAAATTGCCGAACGCTACCTGAAAGTTTCCGGCTTCGCCGTGCAAAGCCGGCAGCGCGAAGACGGCAGCTTCATCATTGCGGCAAAAAAAGGCAGCCTCAACAAATGGGGCTACATCTTCGCCCACGCCGCCATCATCGTGATTTGCCTGGGCGGCCTCATCGACAGCAATCTGCCGATTAAGCTAGCCATGTTTTCAGGTAGCCTCCAGCCCAATAAAACTGCCCAGTTCTCCAACGATTTCGGCAAAGAAAGCCGCTTGGGCAGCAATACCTTATCGTTTCGCGGCAATGTAAACATCCGTGAAGGGCAAACCGTGCAGGAAGTGTTCCTCGACACGGGCGACGGGCTCTTGGTGCAGGAATTGCCGTTTAACGTAACCCTCAAGCAATTTCATGTGGATTACTACGAAAACGGCATGCCGAAAAACTTTGCCAGCGATTTAATCGTTACCGACCGGCAAAGCGGCCAAACCTACACCCCCACCGTGAAAGTGAATCATCCCTTCACCCTGCACGGCATCTCGCTCTATCAGGCCAGCTTCGGCGACGGCGGCTCCAGTCTCACCTTCCGCGCCTGGAACTTGGGCACGCCCTCCGCCGCCAGCACAGAACTCAAAGCCGCCTCGCTCAGCGCTTTCCCGCTGCACCTGGGCCAAAATCAAACTCAACAATACACGCTCGAATTCACCGAACTGCGCCCGCTGAACGTGGAAGACGAAGAGCAAACCGATAACGCCGCCTCGCAGCCGGCCAATCTGCGCCACCGCCTCAACGAGGCGCGCAGCGTGCAGCAGTCCGATGCCCTGCGCAATGTCGGCCCCACCATCACCTTCCGCCTGCGCGACCAGGCCGGCCAGGCGCGCGAATATGTCAACTACATGCTGCCCCTGCGGCGCGGCGGTGATTTCTACTTCGCCACCGGCGAGCGCAGCAGCAACAGCGAAGACTACCGCTGGCTGATGATTCCCGCCGATAAAAACGGCAAGCCCGACACCTTCATGCACCTGCGCACCGTGCTGCTCCAGCCCGAGCTGCGCGAAGCTGTGCTCGACCGCGCCGTGGCCGATATGCCCGAGCCCTCCAAAGCCCGCTTCCGCGAGGCCTTAGGCAATATTCTGGAGTTGTTCGCCCGCGAAGGCTATGTGGGCATCAACCAATTCGTGGAAAATAAAATCCCCGCTGCCGAACAAGATCGGATGCGTGAATTGTTCTACCAAATGCTGTTCGGCGCGGGCAATATCGCCCTCGAACAAGCGCTGTCCGAACAAGGGCTGGACTGGCCGCAGAGCGAAGAGCGCAACCGTTTCCTCATCAACAGCTTCGATGCCTACACCGGCCTCACCCGCTTCAGCTCACCGGTGTTGCTGCAATTAAACGGCTACAACGAAGTGAAATCCTCCGGCCTGCAGATGACCCGCTCGCCCGGCCAAGGCCTGGTGTATCTCGGCTCTGTACTGCTGATTTTAGGCACGGCGCTTATGTTTTACCTACGCGAACAACGCGCCTGGCTGCTGTATGACCACGGCCAAGCCCGCTTCGCCATGAGCTCTGCCCGCCTCAAACGGCAGCTGGAACCGATTTTCGCCACACACACACAACACCTCACGCGCCTGGCGCAGGAACTGAACCATGACCAACCCTAACACGCCCGATGCCCTGTCGCAAAAACAGGCAGCCAGTGCCCCACACCGGCTGCCGCAGCACGAGCTTTTGCAGGAGCAGCGTTTCTGGAAGCTGCTTTCTGTAGCCGACTGGCTGTTTGCCGCCCTGATGATGGCCATTGCCGCTGCGGTGCAGATTCTGCTGCCGCACCGCATGGACATATATGAAGTGTGCATTTTATGGCTCAGCGCCGCCGCCGCCGTGTGGCTGGGCTGGTTTTACAAACCGCTGCGCCTGCTGATTCCGTTGTGCATCGCCCTGGCCTATGCCGCCACCGTGCTCTATGCCGGGCAGATGGCCAACGGCGAACGCTTCCTGCTGCGCTATTTCTTGGCCAGCCAATCGGCTATCGGCTGGCTGTGCGCCCTAGTGCCGATGGCCTGGCTGTGCTACGCGCTCGGTTTGCTCGTCGGTAACAAACAGACGGAAACAAACAGCACGCACGCCATGCCCATGCTGCTGCGCATCGCCCGCTACCTGGCTTGGGCGGGCGCTGCCATTGGGCTCACCGGCATGCTGGTGCGTTGGCATGAGAGCTATCTGCTCACCCCCGGCAACGGCCATATCCCGCTGTCGAACCTGTATGAAGTGTTCATCCTATTTATTGTCATCACGGCCTTGATGTTTCTGTATTACGAAGGCAAGTTCCGCCTACATCGGCTGGGGGTGTTTGTGTACACCCTGCAGCTGATTTTAGTCGGCTTCGTGCTGTGGTATACCTTCAGCTACAACGCCCAGCAAATCCGGCCGCTGATTCCCGCCCTGCAATCGTGGTGGATGAAGCTGCATGTGCCGGCCAATTTCATCGGCTACGGTGCATTTTGCTTGGCCGCCTTCCTCGGTGTGGCCGAATTGATGAAACTGCGCCGCCCCTCGTTGCGGCTACCTGAAGCCGAAGTGATTGAAGAAGCCATGTATCAAGCCATCGCCATCGGTTTCCTCTTCTTCACCGTAGCCACCGTGCTCGGCGCGCTGTGGGCAGCCGATGCCTGGGGGCGTTATTGGAGCTGGGATCCGAAAGAAAACTGGGCGCTGGTGGTGTGGCTCAACTACGCAGCCTGGCTGCATATCCGCCTGGTGCGCGGCTGGGGTGGCAAGCCCTTAGCGTGGTGGGCGATTATCGGCTTCTTCATCACTGCTTTTGCCTTCGTCGGCGTAAATATGTTTTTGGGCGGGCTGCATTCTTATGGCGGGCTGTAAACCGCAAAAAGGCTACCTGAAAGCGCAGCTTCAGGTAGCCTGAATATATAGAGGGATTCATAAAGGGGCTGACGTAGATTAGCCCTAAATTCCACACCACTCCCGCAGGATTTTAAGCTGCTGGGACGGTGTGCCGAAGTTAAATCGAAATTCGCATTCTTTCAAGAACAGCGGGAAGGATTTGCGATCGATTCCGTTATATTTACGTAAGATGCGTTTTGCCTGATTCCAAAAATTCTCAATGCCGTTAATGTGGTTCTGGCGGTCTGCAAATTCCTTGGAATGGTTGATGCGGTGATGGATGAAACCGCTCACGTCCAACTTGTCGTAGCTGCTCAGACTATCGGTATAAACAATGCTGTCCGGCATGATTTTCTTTTTGATGACAGGGAGTAACGTTTCAGACTTGGCATTATCCACCACAACAGTATAGACCCGTCCGTTGCGTTTCAGAATGCCAAAGACAACCACTTTTCCTGCAGCACCGCGACCACGTCTGCCTTTACGCCGTCCGCCGAAATAGCTTTCGTCTAACTCGACGGGGCCCTCGAAAACCTCATCGGTAGCCAAGGCCAAATGATGGCTGATGACCATACGGATTTTGCGGTAGAACAGAATGGCGGAGTTGGGCTGAATGTCTAAAATATCGGCAGCGGAACGGGCGGTAACTTGGAGTACAAAAAATTCAAGTAGTTTCTTTTGAACTCTCTTGCTTAATTTACAATTGGTTATCTGCATTTTTGTAGACTAGCATGACTGCTAATCTACGTCAGCCCCTTCATAAAACCACTGTGGAACACCCAGTAGCATCAAGAATCCCTCCATGAGAACTAAGTACATCTTTATTCATGCACAGCTATGAGCCACAAGCAATACATAAGTGTGGCAAGACACACCAATATTGAAAGAATCGAAGTGCTTTAGCCATAAAAAAAGCCCCGCTTTTGCGGGGCTTTTGCTTGGTCTCAAACCGCCAAATTATTTGGCAGCGCTGGCAGCAGCTTCAACAGCAGCAGTAGCTTGAGAAGCAGCACCTTCAACGGCAGCAGTAGCCTCAGAAGCAGCAGTAGTAGCCATTGCTGCAGCATCAGAAGTCATAGCTGCAGCATCAGAAGCCATAGCTGCAGCATCAGAAGCCATTGCAGCAGCTTCAGAAGCAGCGGAAGCGGCAGAAGCATCAGAAGCGGCAGGAGCCGGAGCAGAACCACCACAAGCAGCCAAGAACAAAGACATCAGGGCAGCGGCCAATAAAGATTTTTTCATGTCGAATTACCTCTAACAAAGTTCAAGTTATAACTTAAAAAATTCCCTATCTGCAGACCTCTAGCCGTCTCACAGATAAATTCCAATCAAGAATTGCCGCGTATTATCCGCTGTTTGGTGGCAGCTGGCAATTAAACTGCCTACTCTACTTACCGCACGCAAGCATCTGCCGCCAAAATCGTTCTTATCTAATGCTCTGGGCAAACAATACTATTAATTAACGAATGCCGCCCCGATAAGAATAGTGTTCTACCCCAATCAGAAAAAATAATATATTTTTCATACCAATACTGGCTAAAACCAACTCTCTCCCGCCTCATTACCATACCTTCCCCCTATCTGCAAATTACACACAATTAACCAAAATTAACCTGTGCGAAAAAACAACAAGGTCTATCCCCGCCTGCATTAGCCGACATTTTCCCGCAATATTTCATCTGAGGTGTATGTCAATCCGCCCATACGCATGAAACCCGCACTCTACCCAAGCACATACCACCATTTACTGCCCTAGCAAGCCAATGCCATAGCGAAAGCCAATTTGATTTGCGATAAAATACAGCCTTTGATTTTTCAGGTAGCCTTCTATCATGCTCGTTCTCGGCATCGAATCCTCCTGCGACGAAACCGGCGTGGCGCTCTACAGCACCGAACACGGCCTCATCGGTAACCAGCTGCATACCCAAATGGCCATGCATGCCGAATACGGCGGCGTGGTGCCCGAGCTGGCCAGCCGCGACCACATCCGCCGCCTCGTGCCGCTCACCCAAGCCTGCCTGCACGAAGCCGGCAAAAACTACGCCGACATCGATGCCGTCGCCTACACCCAAGGCCCCGGCCTTGGCGGCGCACTTCTGGCCGGCAGCGCCTATGCCAACGCGCTCGCCTTTTCGCTGGGCAAACCCGTGATCCCCGTACACCACCTCGAAGGCCACCTGCTCTCCCCTCTGTTAGCCGAAGAGAAGCCCGACTTTCCCTTCGTTGCCCTGCTCGTATCCGGCGGCCACACCCAATTCATGGCCGTGCGCGGCATCGGCGACTACGAACTGCTCGGCGAAAGCGTGGACGACGCCGCCGGCGAAGCCTTCGATAAAACCGCCAAACTGCTCGGCCTGCCCTACCCCGGCGGCGCAAAACTTTCCGAATTGGCCAAGCTCGGCCGTCCCGATGCCTTTACCTTTCCCCGCCCCATGCTGCATTCGCGCGATTTGCAGATGAGCTTCTCCGGCCTCAAAACCGCCGTTCTCACTGCTGTGCAAAACGTGCGTGCCGAACATGGCGGCAGCCTGCCGGACACCATCCGCAACGATATCTGCCGCGCGTTCCAAGACGCCGTGGTGGATGTACTGCTGGCCAAATCCCGCCAAGCCCTGCTGCACACCGGCTACCGTATCCTTGTGGTGGCCGGCGGCGTGGGTGCCAACTGGAAACTGCGTGCCGAACTCGCCACGCTGCAAGTACGCCCCAACCCCAAAGCCAAGCCCGAAGCCGTATGCACTTATTTCCCGCCGCTGCCGCTGTGTACCGACAATGGCGCCATGATTGCCTTCGCCGGCGCCATGCACCTGCAACAGGCGCAGCCCGCCACCGGCTTCAATGTGCGCCCGCGCTGGCCGCTAGCGGAAATCGTGCGGTAAAACTTCGCATACCTATTTTCAGGTAGCCTTGATGCAATCCGGCAAAGACTACCTGAAAAACATTTAAGGGCTGCTCCAAGCCTTTGGAACAGCCCTTTATGTACCGCCATCCGGCACAGCCGCTAATCGAAATCCCATTTCTTATCCAACACCACTTTTCCATAAACCATTCAAAACTATCGGCCACCAGCTCCGTGTACATTTCGCCGTATATCAGCCAAATACTGTGACTTTCCGAATGGGAAAACAACGTGCCACTATCACAGTAGCCGAAAAGGAATGTTGTGCGCAGCACCTCAATCAGTAGCAGTTTGTTCACGCTCACCCATCCAACTCCGCCAAATAACATCTTTAAGTTAAGTTGATTTGCTATAGAGGCAGCGCCGGACGATGGCATGCAGCCTTTACACTTTTCAGGTAGCCCGCCCCTTGTCCCGCAACCCTGCTTTCTTGTATCCTTCGCCCTTCCTGTTAAAAATTGCAAAAAACCATCATGACAGCTTTACAAAGATTCAGCCGCTTCATCGGCAACACTTTTGCCCTGTGGGCAGCACTATTTGCCATGGCCGGCTTCTTGGCGCCTTCCCTCTTCACCAGCTTTATCGCTCCCTACATCCCTTGGCTTTTGGGCATCATCATGTTCGGCATGGGGCTCACCCTTGCCCCCTCCGACTTCAAAATCCTCGGCCAACACCCCAAAGCCGTGCTCATCGGCGTGGTGGCGCAGTTTGTGATTATGCCTACCACTGCCTACCTGCTCTCGCTCGCCCTTAATCTGCCGCCCGAAGTGGCCATCGGCGTGGTGTTGGTGGGCGCCTGCCCCGGCGGCACCGCCTCCAACGTGATGACCTTTCTTGCACGCGGCAATGTGGCGCTCTCGGTGGCCGTTACCTCCATCAGCACCCTGCTCGCGCCCCTGCTCACCCCGGCGGTATTCTTCCTGTTTGCCAACCAATGGATCGACGTTTCCGCCACCACAATGCTGGTATCCATTTTGCAAATGGTGCTGCTGCCCATCGTGCTGGGCGTGGTGGCGCACACCCTGTTCCGTAAGCAAACCGCCGCCGCCATCGATGTGCTGCCGCTGATTTCCGTGCTTGCCATCGTGCTGATTATCGGCGCCGTGGTGGCCGGCAGCCGCGCGCAGATTATCGAAACCGGCCTATTGATTTTCGGCGTAGTGGTGCTGCACAACGCCATCGGCTATGCCTTAGGCTTCCTCGCCGCCAAACTCTTCGGCCTGCCCTACGACGCGCAAAAAACCCTCGCCATCGAAGTGGGCATGCAAAACTCCGGCCTCGGCGCGGCACTGGCCAAAGCCCACTTCGCCATGATGCCGCTAGTGGCCGTGCCCAGCGCCATCTTCAGCGTGTGGCACAACATTTCCGGCTCCCTCCTTGCCTCCTATTGGGCCACCAAGGCCGAAAAACAGGCACAGGCCGCGCAAAAAGAAAATACCGCTGCCAAGTAAGCCACTCCGGCTGATTACAGCAAAAGGCTACCTGAAATTTTCAGGTAGCCTTTTGGCTCTCCACATCTAACTCACTCCCTCGTTATCAATCAGGCTTCTTAACAACTTATATGCAAACGGTTGGGTCTATCCCCCTCTGCTGGCACAGCCGAACTGAGCACAGTTTTTCGGGGAACAAGGGCTTGCATGCCCGAAGCGGCGTAGCCGCAAGTTGCGAGCCCGCCCGAAAAACTGTGCAGAGTGAGGGAAGTTTAGCGAAGCTAAACCTGTGCCCGCAGTCGCCTTTCTTTTGCTTCCTTTTCTTTGGCGAAGCAAAGAAAAGGAAGTGCCTGCACCGGCATAAAGCGCAAAGGCGAACAGGACATAAATGGAAAAGGCTACCTGAAATTTGGTAAGCCGCAAGAAACACTGCTTATACCATATGAACACAAAGCATTATGCGATTAAGGTTTTGAGAGAAGCCTTTTTGTAGAGCGCCCAAGCACACCGCCGAATCTGATACAATCCGCACTTTTCCCGCCAACTGCCGCCCGGCTCACCGCTATGACCCAACACACCGCCCGCAAACGCTTCGGGCAGAACTTTCTGCAAGATTCCCGCATCATTGCCGATATCGTCCAGGCCGTGCGGCCGCAGCCCGCCGATACCGTAGTGGAAATCGGCCCCGGCCTCGGCGCGATTACCGAGCCCCTGGCCGCCAAGCTCGATTGCCTGCATGTGTGCGAAATCGACCGCGACATCATAGGCTACCTGAAAACCCGGCCCTATGCCGGTAAACTCGTTATCCACGAAGGCGATGTATTGCAATTCGATTTCTCCAGCGTGCCCGGGCGCAAAAAAATCGTCGGCAACCTGCCCTACAACATCTCCACCCCGCTGCTGTTCCACCTCAGCCGCTATGCCGACGAAGTGGAAGACATGCACTTCATGCTGCAAAAAGAAGTGGTGGAACGCATGGTGGCCGAGCCCGGCAGCAACGATTTCGGCCGCTTGAGCGTGATGCTGCAATACTTCTTTGAAATGGAAAAACTGCTCGACGTACCGCCCGAGGCCTTTTCCCCCGCACCCAAAGTCGATTCCGCCGTGGTGCGGCTGATTCCGGCCAAATACCGCATCGGGCAGGCGCAGGATTTCGAGCAATTCGCCGCCCTGGTGAAACAAGCCTTCCACCAGCGCCGCAAAACCATCCGCAACAACCTCAAAGGTCTGGCCGACGACAATGATTTGCAGGCTGCCGGCATCAGCCCGCAAGAACGCGCCGAACATATCGCACCCGAAAAATATGTAGCCTTGGCCAACCTGTTAGCCCAAAAGGCCAGCTAAAACACAATCCCGCCCCGCGCCGATTGTTCCAACCGACAACCCAGCCGTTCCGGAAATAGAAAATGATTAAATTTAAAAACGTAAACAAATGGTTTAAAGAACTGCACGTTCTGAGCGACATCAACCTCGAAGTGAAAAAAGGCGAAGTAGTGGTGGTGTGCGGCCCCTCCGGCAGCGGCAAATCCACCCTCATCCGCACCGTAAACCAGCTCGAGCAAATCCAAAGCGGCGAAATTTGGGTGGACGGCGTAGACGTGGCCAGCCCCGCCACCGACCTGAACAAAATCCGTGCCGAAGTGGGCTTCGTGTTCCAGCATTTCAACCTTTATCCGCATTTGAGCGTGCTGGAAAACATCGTGCTCTCGCCGATAAAAGTGAAAAAACAAAGCCGTGCCCAGGCCGAAGAAAAAGCGCTGCAACTCTTGGAGCGCGTGGGCCTGGCGCACAAAAAAGACGCCATGCCCGGCGAGCTTTCCGGCGGCCAGCAGCAGCGCGTGGCCATCGCCCGCGGCCTGGCCATGGAGCCGCAAGTGATGCTGTTTGACGAGCCCACCTCCGCGCTCGATCCGGAAATGGTAGGCGAAGTGCTCAAAGTGATGAAAGACTTGGCCGAAAGCGGCATGACCATGATGTGCGTGACCCACGAAATGGGCTTCGCCCGCGAAGTGGCCGACCGGATTATCTTTGTGGATCAGGGCAAAATCGTGGAAGTGGACACGCCGGAAGTGTTCTTCACCAACCCGAGCAGCGAGCGGGCGAAGCAGTTTTTGAAACAGGTGATGAAGGCTTAATTACCTAATTTGAAAAGTTATAGTGAATTAAATTTAAACCAGTACAGCGTTGCCTCGCCTTGCCGTACTATTTGTACTGTCTGCGGCTCGTCGCCTTGTCCTGATTTTTGTTAATTCACTATAAAAAGGCTACCTGAAAACCGCTGGGCGGATTTTCAGGTAGCCTTTTTTGCGTTGGGCTACACGCTGAAATATTGGAATATAAAGGCCGGCTCTTGGCCGTTTAAATAATATTCGCCCACGATATAGCCGATGTGTTGCGCCTCGCCCTCTTCATACAGATTGGCTTCCACGCCCACGGATTCTTCTTCGCTTTCCGGCTCCGCTTCCTTATCCTCTTCCTCCTCTTCATCATCGCTCAAATCGCCGAAGATGCTCAGGCCGGTGCTGCCGCATTCAAACTTATCCATCTCCTCCAGGGGAAAAAGACGTAGCTTGGTTTTGTCTTCAATGAAATCCAGCATTTCATCAATTTCTTCCAAAAACCCGCCGTGAATATCAAATTGCTCGGCCAAGGTTTGGGTGTCTTGCCGCTTGTAGGCATCTAAAAATGCTGCAATGGCTTGGTAAATTTCGGTTTTCAGTTTTAACGGATACATAGCTGCTACTCCACCGATGGAAGATGGATGCCGCTGCGGGCGTGAGGCTACCTGAAGCTCCCGGCTGGGTGGAAACTTCGCGGTGCTGCGTTTTAGCGAAACTTCCTTCGCTCGTTTTAGCTTCGCAGAAACTCACTTCGTTCGTTTTAACTGCGTTGAAGCTCACGCTTTCAGGTAGCCTTTTCTGTATTCAAACGGCAACGGGAAACGTGCTACTTTAAGCCCACGGCTCTTGGTTCACCTGTGTTTCGTAATCTGCCGGTTCTTCGGCTTCGGGTACGGCGGCGAAGCCTTCGGCGGTTTGGCGGTACACGGCGGCGCGGTAGGGGAAGCGCTCGATGATGGCGGCAATCGCGGCATCGAGCTCGGCTTTGGTTTCCCACACTTGGCCGCAGTCGTCGCACATAAACAGCGAGCCGTCTTCGTGGTCGAGCTGGGTTACCCAGCCGGTGCAATGCGGCAGCGGGCAGCGGATTTTGAAGGCTTGGTTCATGATTGGGTTTCCTTGTGTTGTTAGTTAGCGGTTTTCAGGTAGCCTTATGGGCGGCTACCGGATTGTTTATAAAAGATATGGCTTGCTGCAGTTTTCAGGTAGCCTGCGGCGGGAACAGTTTGCCGGGATTAAACAGGTTATGCGGGTCGAGCTGTTTCTTAATGGCACGCATCAGCTCGATTTCCACGGGGCTGCGCACACTGGGCAGCCAGTGGTTTTTCACTTGGCCGATGCCGTGTTCGGCGGCAATCGTGCCCTGGCAGGCCAGGGTGTGTTGGTAGACGATGCGGTTGATGCCGTCTTCGTATTCGTAGGCCTGGTTACTTCGGATATGCGGCAGGAAGGTGTTGAAATGCAGGCTGCCGTCGCCAAGGTGGCCGAATACGATGATTTCGATGCCCTCATAGGCCTGCTTGAGCGCGGCGGAGGCGTTGGCCACCAATTCGGCCACGCGGGCAATGGGTACGGCGATGTCGTGTTTGATGCTGGCACCGAGCGCTTTTTGCGCGGCGGAGATGTCTTCGCGCAGCCGCCACAATTCGGCGCGTTCGCCCTCCGACTGCGCCAGCACGGCGTTTTCCCAGCCGTGTTCAAACAAGAATCCGGCCAAATCGTCGGCCAATTCGGGGCGTGGCAGGCTGTCGTTCAATTCGAGCAAGATGTGCCACTCGGCATCAATCGGCGGGCTGAGATGGCTGTAGGCGGCGGAGAGGGCAAGCGCGGGGCGGCTCACCAGCTCGAAGCTGCACAGCCGCTCGGCAAAACGGCCTTGGATGTGGGTAAGCAGGCGCACGGCTTCTTCAATGCTGTCTAAGCCAACCCAGGCGGTAGCGGTGGTTTGCGGCGGGGAGAAGAGCTTAAGCGTGGCGGCGGTGATGATGCCGAGCGTGCCTTCGCTGCCGATAAAGAGCTGGCGGATGTCGTAGCCGGTGGTGTTTTTGTGCAGCGGGGCGAGATGGGAGAGCAGGCTGCCGTCGGGCAGCACCACTTCCAGCCCGAGCACCAAATCACGCGTGGTGCCGTAACGCACCACGTTCAGCCCGCCGGCGTTGCAGGCGATGTTGCCGCCGATTTGGCAGGAGCCTTCGCTGGCCAGGCTGAGCGGAAACAACCGCCCGGCTTGGGCCGCGGCTTCTTGCACGTTTTGCAGAATTGCGCCAGCTTCTACGGTGATGGCGTTGTCGGCCAGGCTGAGGCTGCGGATGCGGTTGAGCCGCGAGAGATTGAGCAAAATGCCGCCGTTTGGCACGGCCGCGCCGCACAGGCCGGTGTTGCCGCCCTGCGGGGTAATCGGCACGCGGTGTTCGGCACACCAGCGCACCAACTTCTGCACGTTTTCCACGCTGTCGGGCATCACGGCGGCTGCCGCCTGGCCAATGTAGCGGCCGCGCCGGTCGGCGAGCAGCGGGGCGGGGTCGGCAATGATTTCGCGTTCGCTGAGCAAGGCGCGCAGGGCTTGCGGAATATGGGCGGGGTTCATTTGAGGCTACCTGAAAGATTGGAATGGACGGTATTGTAGCGGCAAGACGGGGGTTTCAGGTAGCCTTCAGCCGCCGGCAGGCTACCTGAAAACCGAATATCGAATATTGCTTAAAAGTAATTTTTCATCCCCCCAATCTAACTTTACTTTTCCAACCAAGCGCCGTATAGTTGCCCGAGTTTACTACCCACACCACTAGGAATCGCTATATGAACAATACCCTGCAAAATCCCGTAAGCTGGTTTGCCCTCAATGCGCAAGACTTAGCACGTGCCGCCCGCTTCTACGAAACCGTGTTCGGCCTGCCTCTGCAAGAAGTGCCCGGCAAAGATCCGCAACGCCAAATGTATCTGTTCACCCCCGCCTGGGAACAATATGGCATCGGCGGCATGCTCTGGCACGACCCCGCTGCACAACCCTCCGGCCACGGCGGCATCACCGTGTTTTTCAACTGCGCCGACTGCACCGAAACAGCCCGTGCCGCCGAAGCGGCCGGCGGCAAACTACTCACCGCCAAATTTCCCATTGCCAACGGTTTTGCCGCCTTTATCGAAGACAGCGAAGGCAACCGCATCGGCCTGCATTCGCCCGCTTAAAATTTCAGGTAGCCCATGCCCAGCCCCATCAATATTACCGAACTGCGCCGCCGCAACCTGCGCGAATGGATTAACCGCCTGCACCAAGGCCGGCAGATTGATTTCGTCTCTGCCACCGGCATCAACCAGGGCGAACTCTCCGCCCTGTTGAAAAACAAGCCTTTCGGCGAGCGCAAAGCCCGCAAAATCGAACACAGCGCCGGCATGCCCGCGCTGTGGCTCGACACCGACCACAGTTCACCCGCATCCGCCCCGCAACCCACCCACAGGAATACCCGTCCCATGTCCACCCCCATTTCCACCATCCCCGAAATCCTGGCCGACCTCAAAGCTGGTAAAATGGTCATCATCACCGATGCCGAAGACCGCGAAAACGAAGGCGACCTGCTCATGGCCGCCCAATTCGTTACCCCCGAAGCCATCAACTTCATGATCAAACACGCCCGCGGCCTCGTGTGCCTACCCATGGCCGAAGAGCTGGTGGACAAACTCAAACTCCCCCTCATGACCCAACACAACGGCGCGCAATACGGCACCAACTTCACCGTATCCATCGAAGCCGCCCACGGCATTTCCACCGGAATTTCCGCCGCCGACCGCGCGCTGACCATCCAAACCGCCGTTTCCCCCGCCGCCCGGCCGGAAGACATCGTCCAGCCCGGCCACATCTTCCCCCTGCGCGCCCAAAAAGGCGGCGTATTGGTGCGCGCCGGCCACACCGAAGCCGGCGTCGATTTAGCCCAAATGTGCGGCCTCATCCCCGCCGCCGTTATCTGCGAAATCATCAATGACGACGGCACCATGGCGCGCATGCCCGAACTCACCGAATTCGCCCGGCAGCACGGCCTCAAAATCGGCACCATCACCGACCTCATCGAATACCGCAGCCGCACCGAAACCCTGCTTGAAGAAATGGGCAGCAGCCCCATCCATACACCCTGGGGCGACTTCCGCCAGCACGTTTATGTAGACAAACTCTCCGGCGAAACCCACCTCGCCTTAGTGAAAGGCAGCCCGCAGCCCGACACCGAAACCCTCGTGCGCGTACACGAGCCCTTCAGCGCCATGGATTTCCTGCAAACCAACCCCCGCCACTCCTGGCCGCTGCCGCGAGCCCTCGAGCGCATCCAAGCCGCCGAACACGGCGTAGCCATCCTGCTGCACCGCACCGAAGACGGCGCCGCCCTACTCGACCGCACCCTGCCCAAAGGCAAAAGCCAAACCCGCCAGTGGGACAGCAAAACCTACGGCATCGGCGCGCAAATCCTCGCCAACCTCCACGTGAAAAAAATGCGCGTACTCGGCCAGCCCTCCTCCCTCACCGGCCTCACCGGCTTCGGGCTGGAAGTAACAGGGTTTGAGAGCATGGAATAAAAGCGATTGCTGCCAATAAAGGCTACCTGAAAACGAACGAAGTGAGTTTCTGCGAAGCTAAAACGAACGAAGTGAGTTTCTGCGAAGCTAAAACGAACGCTAGTGAGTTTCTGCGAAGCTAAAACGAACGCTAGTGAGTTTCTGCGAAGCTAAAACGCAGCGCAGCCAAGTTCCTGCGAAGCTAAAACTTTCAGGTAGCCTTTGCTTACCCGCCAATTTATATGGTGATCGGCACATCATCAGCCCGTAGCAAGATGGCAATCTCTCGCTCATACAAAACCCTCCCCATTACTGTAAACCGTAGATCAGGCATTTATGTCCAATAGCCCTCAACCGAGAAACTTAAAATAAAGGCTACCTGAAAACCTAATTTCGCACTTTCAGGTAGCCTCTCATTCGCGGCCATTGCCTTTATCTATCAAGCCCAAACGACAGCCGCCAAGCGGGCTGACAAGGGTTTCAGCCACGGCGTATAATCCCACAAGTTATCCGAAGCTCTGCCGATAACCTGCCTACCACACCAATTAACAGCTAAACAACTAATAAACAATAACAATTTTAGAACAATCCAAAGGAACACCCTCATGGCACAACCCGCAGCCCAACCACCCAAAGAACAGGTGATTTCCCTGTATCAGGGCGCGAAACGTATTCATCCCAAGCTGGCCAAAGGCCGTTTTGCCAACCTGCGCCTGTGGGCGATTCTGGCCACGCAATTCGTGTTTTATGTTACCCCTTGGTTCAACCTGCACGGTCGTCAGGCAGTGTGGTTCGACATTCCCGGCCGCCGCTTCCACATCTTCGCCTTTACTTTAGTGCCCAATGATTTAATCTACCTCACCGGCCTGCTGCTTCTCTCGGCCTTCGGCCTGTTTTGGTGGACCACCATCGCCGGGCGCTTGTGGTGCGGCTATGCCTGTCCGCAAACGGTCTATACCGAAATCATGCTGTGGATCGACCACTTAGTGGAAGGCGACCGCAACAAGCGGCTCAAGCTCGATAAATCACCGTGGAACTTCACCAAAATCCGCATCAAGGCCACCAAATACCTGCTGATTTTCTTGGTGTGCGCTTGGACGGGCATTACCTTCGCCGGCTGGTTCAGCCCCATCCGCGCGCTGGTAACGCACATATTCACCTTCAATTGGGCGGCCATTTCCGGCGCAGCGCTGATTGCCGCCACGCTGTATGGCGGAGCCACTTGGCTGTTTGCCCACATCATGCGCGAACAGGTGTGCAAATACATGTGCCCCTACGCCCGCTTCCAAAGCGCCATGTTCGACCGCGATACGCTGATTATTTCCTACGACCCGGCACGCGGCGAGCCGCGCGGGGCACGCAAGAAAAATGTGCAGCGCGAAGACTCCGATTTGGGTGACTGCATCAACTGCACCCTGTGTGTGCAGGTGTGCCCGGTGGGCATCGACATCCGCAACGGCCTGCAATACGAATGTATCGGCTGTGCCGCCTGCATTGATGTGTGCGATGAGGTGATGGACAAAATGGGCTATCCGCGCGGCCTCATCCGCTACACCACCGAAGGCGCGTTGGAAAAAGACTATCCGGAAAACAAAATCCCACGCCGTATGTTGCGCCCGCGCGTGTTGGGCTACGGAGCGGTGTTGGCCGCAGTGGCCGTGGGTTTGGTGGTCGGTCTTCTGCTGCGCCAGGATGTGCACATCGACATCATCAAAGACCGGGGCGTAATGGTGCGTCAAAACCAAGACGGCTGGCTAGAAAACGCCTACAACCTGCGCATTACCAATGCCAGCGAACACACCAAAATCCTCACTGCTTCGGTGGCCGGCTTGGAAGACATCAAAATCACCGGCCTGCCCGAAGGCGGCCTGCGCCTCAACGGCAGCGACAGTATCTCCATTCCTGTTCAGGTAGCCGTGCTGCCCGATTATGCTGAGCCGGGCAGCAACCCCATCGTCTTCACCTTCCGCTACGCCGACCCCGAAAAGCCGAACGAAGCTGAAACCTTCACCACCAAAAGCACCTTCACTGGAGAATAAGCGCATGAGCACGCCCACCCCGCCCCACGCTGGCCGCAGCCCGGCTAAACCGTGGTACAAATATCCTTGGCCGTGGCTGCTGATGGCCGGGCCGGCCATTGTGGTGGTGGCCGCTTTCTATACTTATCACCTCGCCGCCACCCGCAACAATCCCTCGTTGGTTACCGACGACTACTACCGCGAAGGCAAAAACATCGCGCTGCAAATGGAGCGTGATGAAGAAGCCGAACGTCGGCAAATCCGCGCCGAGTTGCTCATCAGCCCCGACAACAACCGCGCTAAAGTCCTGCTCAGCGGCAATATTGAGCCCAATGTGCCGATCAAACTGCTGTGGCTGCACCCCGCCCGCAGCGAATACGACCAAACCGTCGAGATGCAGCAGCAAGGTAGTGCCGCAGCGGCAGCGAATCGGGTAGAATATGCCGCTGTCTTCCAAACCCTGCGCCCTGCCGACCATTGGTATGTGCGCCTGGAAGACGGCACCGGCAAATGGCGTGTGCAAGGCATTTGGTACCCCAAACGCGGCAATAGCCTGAGCCTGGTGCCGATGCCGCAGCCGGTGGCGCCCAATCCGCCGAAAACCGAGCAATCCAGCTAAAGCCCTTCTTACCTTCTAGCAAGCCTAGCTCAATCTGTATGAAGCAAGAACCGCTGCGGCTATCGTTGCTTTATTCGGCGTAGCAGCGCAGATTACGATTTCATTTTATTGATGCCTCCACTTTCAGGTAGCCTCACTCTTCCACCCATCATTAAGGACTATATTCCATGGACGATATGCTGAAACAAGCCGCCCTCGATTTTCACCAATATCCGCAGCCCGGCAAAATTCAGGTAGCCCCTACCAAGGCGCTGGCCACCCAGCACGACCTGTCGCTGGCCTATTCCCCGGGTGTGGCTGCTCCCTGCCTGGAAATCCAAGCCAATCCGCAGGATTCCTATAAATACACCGCACGCGGCAACCTGGTGGCCGTGGTTTCCAACGGCACGGCCGTGCTCGGTTTGGGCAATATCGGTGCCGAGGCCAGCAAACCGGTGATGGAAGGCAAAGGCGTATTGTTTAAAAAATTCGCCGGTATCGACGTATTCGATATCGAAATCAATGAAACCGACCCCGAAAAACTGGTAGACATCATCGCCTCGCTCGAGCCCACTTTCGGCGGCATCAACCTGGAAGACATCAAAGCGCCCGAATGTTTCTACATTGAGAAAAAACTGCGCGAACGCTGCAAAATTCCGGTATTCCACGATGACCAGCACGGCACGGCCATCATCACCGCCGCCGCCGTTCTCAACGGCCTGCGCCTGGTGGGCAAAGACATCGGCCAAGTGCGCTTGGTATGCTCTGGTGCCGGTGCGGCTGCCATTGCCTGCCTCGACTTGCTCGTGGCTTTGGGCATGAAACGCGAAAACATCACCGTATGCGATTCCAAAGGCGTGATTTACCAAACCCGTGAAGACCGCGAACGCATGGACGCAAGCAAAGTGCGCTACGCCATTGCAGACCAAGGCTGGCGCAAACTGGGCGACGCCGTGCCCGGTGCCGACATCTTCCTCGGCCTCTCCGGCCCCAATGTATTGAGCACCGACATGCTCAACCAAATGACCGCTTCGCCCATCGTGCTGGCCATGGCCAACCCGCAGCCCGAAATTTGGCCGCCGGAAGCCAAAGCCGCCCGCCCCGACGTGATTATCGGCACCGGCCGTTCCGACTTCCCCAACCAGGTGAACAACGTTCTCTGCTTCCCCTTCATCTTCCGCGGCGCACTCGATGTGGGCGCCACCACCATCAACGAAGAAATGAAGCTGGCTGCCGTGCGTGCCATTGCCGATTTGGCCATGGCCGAGCAAAACGACAAAGTCGCTACCGCCTACACCGGCGCCGAGCTGAAATTCGGCCCCGAATACCTGATTCCCAAACCCTTCGATCCGCGCCTGATTGCCCGCGTGGCGCCCGCCGTGGCCAAAGCCGCCATGGATTCCGGCGTGGCCACCCGCCCGATTGCCGATTTTGCCGCTTACGAAGAAAAACTGAACGAGTTTGTTTATAAATCCGGCCTGTTCATGAAACCCATCTTTGCCCAAGCGCGCCAATCGCTCAAACGCGTGGTGTTGGCCGAAGGCGAAGACGAGCGTGTACTGCACGCCACCCAACAGATTGTGTCTGCCAAACTGGCCACGCCGATTCTCATCGGCCGGCCGGCAGTAATCGAAGCCCGTATCCAAAAAATGGGGCTCACCATCCGCCCCGGCAGCGATTTCGAAATCGTCAACAACGAAAACGACCCCCGCTTCCGCGAATACTGGCAAACCTACTACAACCTGCAAAAACGCAACGGCATCAGCCCCGATTTGGCGCAACGCCACGTGATTGCCAACCCCACCCTCATCGGCGCGCTCATGCTGCACTTAGGCCACGCCGATGCCATGGTGTGCGGCACAGTCGGCCACTTCCGTCATCATTTGGATGTTGTTTCTAATGTTGTCGGCTACAGCAACCCCGAACACACCGCCTGCGCCATGAACGCGCTGATTTTCGGCGGCCAAAGCCTGTTCATCGCCGATACCTATGTAAACGCCAATCCGACCGCCGAGCAGATTGCCCAAAGCACGCTGATGTGTGCCGAAGAAATCCAACGCTTCGGCATCACGCCCAGGGTCGCGCTGTTGTCGCACTCCAACTTCGGCTCTGTGCCCGCTGAAAGTGCCGAAAAAATGCGCCGTGCGCTTGAACTCATCCGTCAAGCCGCCCCGCAGCTGGAAATCGACGGCGAAATGCAGGGCGATGCCGCCTTGGTGGAAAGCCTGCGCCAGCAAAGCATGCCCGACTCCACCCTGAAAGGCGCTGCCAACCTCCTGGTGATGCCCAATGTGGAAGCCGCCAACATCAGCTGCAACCTGCTGCGCGTCGCCAGCCCCGACGGCGTAACCGTGGGTCCGATTCTGCTGGGCATGAAAAAGCCTGTGCACATTATCAACCAGCTCGCCTCTGTGCGCCGCTTGGTAAACATGGTGGCACTGGCCGCCGTGGATGCACAACGCCAAGGCTAAACAGCTGAAGCAGCAAAAATCAAGGCTACCTGAACTTTCAGGTAGCCTTTTCTTTACTCCGCACATTTGCCGCCCACAAACACCGAATTAGCTTATAATCCAGCCTTCAAACACATACCCACCGCTGTGAGCAAAATAATGAACTACTTTGAACAAGCCCGATTCAACATGGTCGAACAGCAAATCCGCCCCTGGAGCGTATTGGATTTCGACGTTCTCGACGCCTTGGCCGAAGTGCCGCGCGAACAATTCGTTGCCCCCGAACAGCAAGCCTACGCCTATGCCGATCTTTCCCTGCCCCTGCCCAACGGCAGCGCCATGCTCGAACCCAAAGTGGTTGCCCGACTGATTCAAGGCCTGAAGCTTACTAAAAAAGACACCGTGCTCGAAATCGGCACCGGCTCCGGCTACGCCACCGCCGTGCTGGCTAAACTCGCCGGCCGCGTCATTACCATCGACACCGACGAAGCCCAGCAGCAACAAGCCAAAGCCGTGCTCGACCGCCTTGGCCTCACCAATATCGACTACCGCATCGGCGACGGCCTGGTAAACCCGCCCATCGCCACCGTAAGCGCCATCTACGTGGGCGGCTCCTGCCCCGTGATGCCGGAAACCCTGCGAAATAAATTAATCGCCGGCGGCCGCATGGCCGTAATCGTCGGCCAAGAGCCCGTAATGCGCGCCCTGCTCGTGCAATGCAACGGCGAAGCCAGCTACGAACAAAGCGTGATGTTCGACACCGTTGCCCCCGCTCTCGGCGGCCCCGCCGTGAAAAAAGCCTCATCATTCCGCTTCTAAAAATTTTCAGGTAGCCTCACTGGAAAGGCTACCTGAAATTTATAGTCGTCAGCTGGTATAAAAATAAGATGAATCAACACCGTATCATGCCATTTTAAAACGACCAAGCAACAAAAAAGCAGCCAAACGGCTGCCTTCCTAAAAACTGGCGCACCCAACAGGGATCGAACCTGTGACCTTCAGCTTCGGAAACTGACACTCTATCCAACTGAGCTATGGGTGCGAGAAGCGCGTAAGATTAACCCAAAACCGGCACAAAGGCAAAAAATTTTGTCTCCTTCCGGCGGCAAAGCAGCACAGAATAGAATTTTACGATTGGAAGCTATAAGCGAATTCAGTATAATTTCGCACAATCTTACAAACCGAAACCAAACCTGTATCAGCCGGATTGAACGTGAATCCCAAAGAAGCTTTCAATAATCTGATTATGCGAAGGTTTCACACCAATAAACAAGCATGCTGCCGCATGCGCCCATAACGACCACAAACCATAAAGCCCATACCATGAACACCACTGCTAACAACATCAAAGGCTCAGCCGCCATCACCTTTATCGGCGGCCTGCTCGTTTTGCTGATCACCCTCTTCCTCCTGGTTAAGCTTGCCACCACCGGCTACTACAGTAACGTTTCCGATATGCAGCCCAGCGCTGTGGAAACCCGCATTCAGCCCACCGGCCGCCTCACCATGGGCGATGGTACGCCCGTAGGCGAACGCGAAGGCAAGCAAGTGTTCGACAAAGTTTGCATCCAATGCCACGGTGCCGATAAAAACGTTGCCTTCGCCCCCAAAGTTACCCATAACGACGAATGGAGCGCCCGCATCGCCAAAGGCTTCGACACGCTCGTTGCCCACGCCGTCAACGGCTTTAACGGCGCAGGCCAAATGCCCGCACGCGGTGGCGACAGCACCCTCACCGATGATGAGGTTGCCCGCGCCGTGGCCTACATGACCAACCAATCCGGTGGCAACTTCACTGCCCCCGCCGTACAAAAAGGCGATGCTGCCGCCTCTGGTGCATCCGCCCCTGCCGGCCAATCTGCCGCAGCCAATGGCGAAGCCGTGTTCAACAAACTTTGCATTGCCTGCCACGCTGCCAACTCCGCCTTCCCCAACTCGCCCAAAATCACTCATAACGATGAATGGGCACCGCGCCTGGCACAGGGCCGCGCCACCTTGGTGCAACACGCCCTCCAAGGCTTCAAAACCATGCCCGCACGCGGCGGTGATGCCAACCTGAGCGATGCCGACGTGGAAGCTGCCGTGGTGTATATGGCCAACCAATCCGGCGGCAAACTGTAAGCCTGTCCTTCCATCATAAAGGCTACCTGAAAATTTTCAGGTAGCCTTTATTTCGCATATTAATCAAGCGGCCGAGCTATCCTGCCGCTTGCAAAAACGCCGCCATCCGTCGCTCGAATGCCCGCACTGCCTGTCGATCGGCACGCGGCGCCGTACACAACTGCGCTTGGCGGTAACCGTTCAACGGCCGGCAGCGCACGCCGTCCAACTTATCCCAGCCGACGTAGGCCTGCAAACCACGCCGGTTAAACAGGAAATAGCTGCTCGGCACCGTGCTCGGTTGGCTGTCGCCTTCCGCATACAGCCCTTCCCAAATATTGCCTTCCAGATTTTGCAGCTTATACTGCTCGATCAGCGCACGGTCGGATGCGTGTGGCGCCGTTTTCAGCAGTTGCACGGTTTCACCGCGTAAACGCTGAATCTGCTGCGCCGAACCATATTGCTGAGCCAGAGCCGTGCCGCCAACGGTAAGCAACAATGCTGTCAACATCATCTTTTTCATCATTTTCTCCCAATCAACCGCGGATACTCCGCAAAACTAAAAACTGCCAGCAGTCTAACACCCACCCTAAATAACAGGCTACCTGAAAAACAAGCTTCCTTGCCTTCCGGCAATATTTTTGGGGCTTAGGAAGCAAAATTTATTTTAAAGGATTTTCCCGCAACATTCTCAGCAGTATTTTATATAAATCATCATGCCTGTGATTGAAGCGGAACTCGGTTTCTTTTAAATGCAGGTAAAACGTATGTTTCGGCACCCCGTTAAATTGCACCAAGCGATGCTTGGCGTAACTCCAAAAAGATTCAATACCGTTAATATGCCGCGTACCACGGACAAACTCATTGTCACCATGATGTACCCTGAAATGTTTGGCAAAACCCATGTCAACCAATCCCTGATAACCGCGCCAACCGTCGGTATTGATGACACTCTCGATACCGACACGACCTCTAATGACCTTTTGCAGCGTTGCCTTGGAGGCATCGGGAACAATCTCGGTATAAACCTTGTCCCCGCGTTTCAAAATGCCGAAAACGATGGTTTTCCCACCCGCACCGCGCCCGCGTTTGCCTCTGATGCGTTTGGCACCAAAATAGGATTCGTCCAATTCTACAATGCCGTATAAAGGTGCCTGCCTCCCGCATTCGTCAGCCAAACGCCGGCGCAATTTCAGGTACAGGTTATTGACACTTCTGATGCTGACACCCGTCAGTTTTTCGGTATCGGAGGCAGTCAAATCCAAAGCAAACAGCCGCAGGAGCTGGCGAAATTTGGGCTCGGTAATTTTACTGAACTTTTGGTACTTGTTTTTTAAATTCATTTCAGAAGCTTATCACTATATTGAGTGATTTTGCTTCCTAAGCCCCTATTTTTAATTTTGCTGATTTCAGGTAGCCTTTCCCTGCCCTGAACCAGAAGCTGCACTTAAAACGATGAGCCCGGCTCTTGCAAAAATGCCAGCTCCTCGGCGGTACTCTGCCGCCCGAGTACCGCATTGCGGTGCGGATAGCGGCCGAAACGCTCAATGATTTCCCGATGTTTGATCTCAAAATCCAGCACGTATTCATTGGTATAGCGGGCAAACAGCTCCACTGCCTGCTGGTGGATAGCGCGGCTTTCGCTATGCATGAGCGGCATCAACATAAACTGCCGCTCTTCCGACTGCATTTCGGCAAAGCCTTGTTCCCGCACGGCTTCTTGTGCCAGCACCACAGCCATATTGTCTTGGGCGAAAGCCTGCGGGCTGTTGCGGTGCAGATTGCGCGAAAATTGGTCGAGCACGATGATTTCCGCCAGCCGCCCGCGTAGATTGCTGCGCCAGCTGTTTAGCTCGGATTGCGCGGCCTGCGACCATACCACAGCGAAACGTTCGCGGATTTGTTGATCGAAATCGGGGTTTTTGGCAAACCAAAATGCTTGATTGGTCGGGTTAAACCAAAAATCTAACACGTCATCGGGGCAGATGGCATTCATGGAGTTTCCTTTCATATGGTATGAGTAAATTAACTTACCCCTTACTTCCACTATGATAAAAGGCTACCTGAGAACCAGTTTTTCTAGTTGTCAGGTAGCCTTCTCATATTCGGCGCTGTGATTTAGTGCTTCATAATCAGCAAATAATAAAACAGCTGCATAATCAATACTGTGAGTGCGGCCAGCGAAGCCAGCGTCCAGTTGAATTCGCTGTGTACGGCAGCGGCAGATGCAGGAACACTCGGATGGCTAGAAGGCGCAGAGAGCAGGTTGTCGGCGGGCTGCTCGATAATGGCGGGCAGCTTGGCTGCGGCAGGCAGCTGGATGCCGCCGGGGTCGCGGCCGGATACTAAGTTGAACACCAAGCTCTCGGCCTGGATGTGGATGTTTTGGGTTTGCCCATGGCCGGCAGCGGCAGATTGCGCGCTTTTGAGCAGGGTGTCGATGCTGGGCAGCACGGCGGGCGGCGGCGGGGTGGCAGCAGAGCGTTGCAGCAGGGCTTCGATGGCATCGGTGCTGTTGGCAGTGCGATCGGCTTCAGCCAATTTGAAGGGCATGGCGTGGCCGGTGTCGTTATCCAGCGCCATGCGCTGGCGGCGCAGGCGGCTGTCGATTTCGTCCAGCTCGGCAGCCAGCGGTTTTTTCTGGGTGTGCAGGGATTCGTCGGCGTCTTGCCCCGCCTGCTTTGCCGCCAAGGCGGCAGATTGTTGTTTGAGGCGGGCAAGTTTCTCGTGCAGGGGCATTTTGGCGTGAATCACGTCTTCCTGCAGAATCTCGGCTTTGGCAGCGGGCGCACTCTGGGCTTTTGGCTTGCGCGTTAACGTGAAGGCATGCCGGCACTGGCTGCACTGCACCCGCCCGTTGGCTGCCTGCAAATCGGCTACGGCATAATGATTCTCCGCTTGGCAGCGGGGGCAACTGAGTTTGACGGTTTTCATGTGTCGGCAATCCAAATACTGATGTTTCGGCCGCTATTTTAAGAAAATTAATGCGCTTTTACCATTTTCAGTTAGCCTTTTAGCGGCTAACTGTCGGTTTTTTGTATATTTTGCAGGGGATTTATGCTGGCGGTTCACTCTCGCCAAACCATTTGCCATGAATTTAGCCGTTCCAAAAAAGAAGGATACGCGGCCTTGGCTTGCCCGGTTTCACTCCCATTCGAAACGGCTCTATGGCACTACCGGCAGGTTATCCGACTTTGCGCACACCCACTAAACGCACCCAGCCGCCTTCGGCAACCGGCGGCTGCATATCGAACCATTCGCTATAGATGCCGTTTAGCTCTTCGGCCTGCTCTTCCAAAATACCGGAAAGCACAATCCGCCCGCCCGCCTTGGTGCGTGAGGCCAGCATACCGCCCAACAGGCGCAGCGGATTAGCCAGAATATTGGCCACCACCACATCGTATTCCGCTTCCGGTAAGTCGTCGGGCAGGAAAAAACGGGCGGCAGCTTCGTTTTGCTCGGCATTGCTGCGGCTGGCAACAATGGCCTGCTCATCGATATCCACGCCGTCGGCGACGGCAGCGCCAAGTTTGAGCGCGGCAATAGCCAAAATGCCGGAGCCGCAGCCGTAGTCGAGCACGCGGTCGGCAGCTTGGATATTTTCATCGAGCCACTGCAGGCACAACCGGGTGGTGGGGTGGCTGCCTGTGCCGAAAGCCAAGCCGGGGTCGAGCCGCAGGTTGACGGCCGATTGGTCGGCAATATCGTGCCAGGTGGGCACAATCCACAGCCGCCCGGAAATGCGGATGGGGTCAAACTGCGATTGTGTCAGGCGTACCCAATCCTGCTCCGGCAGCTGCTCGATGCGGTAGGGCGGCACTTCCAACCGGCATTCCTTGGCCGCGGCCGCCACGGCGGCAGCTACGTTGCATTGATCGTCAAACAAGGCAATCACCAAGCTGCGCTGCCAAATTTGGCCGTTTTCTTCGCCCGGCTCGCCGAAAATAGCCTGTTCTTCGTCTGTGCCGGCATAGGCATCTTCAATCGCGGCCGACAATGCGCCGGCGGCCATTAAAGCATCGGAAAACTGCTCGGCACGGTCGGCACCAATCGGAATACTGGCTTGTTGGTAGGGCATAATCGCATTTCTTTCAAACGGTAAGGGCGCGTATTGTATAGCAAGCCGCCGCCCTTCCGCCAGCCGCGGCGCTTGCGGGCTACCTGAAAGCGGGTGCGGCAAGCTTCGCCAAAACCGCCCGCCGCCGTTTTCAGGTAGCCTCATCTTGGCGTTTGCCTATACAATTCCATCTTTAGAAAAGGCTACCTGAAAGCACACACATGCCCCGCGAATTCCAACTTTTCAACCTGCCCGCGCAGTTCGACCTCGACCCCGCCGCGCTGGAACAAACCTACCGCCAACTGGCCGCCCGTTTCCATCCCGACAAAACCGCCACCGCTTCCGCCTTCGAGCAGAAACAGGCCGTGATGATGGCCGCCGCCGTCAACGAAGCCTACCGCTGCCTCAGCCGGCCGCTGGAACGCGCCGTTTTGCTGCTGCAGGCGCAAGGCATCCAGGCCGATTCCGAAGAGCGCACCGCTTTCGACCCCGAGTTTCTGATGCAGCAAATGGAATGGCGTGAAGAGCTGGCCGCCGCCCGCGCTGCAAACTCCGCCGAACGGCTTGCCGCACTGGATAGCCAAGTGGCTGCCGAAGAGGCTCGGCTGCTGACCAAACTCAGTACTGCCTTTCGGCAGGCAGACTACGCCCAAGCCGCCGAACTCGTGCCGCAAGGCCGTTTCCTCGATAAAATCCGACAGGAAATCCGCGCTGCGTTGTAAGCCTGAAAAGGCTACCTGAAACCCCAAAACCACAATATTTTGCCATCTAATTTTTTCAGGTAGCCTACCGCCTACTCTTCCAACCAACCAGGGAAACCATAATGGATAATCAACAATTCAACCGATATGCCCCGCCGCGCACCAACGGCGAACCGGATTCCACCCGCCACGGCAACTATTTGGCCGAGCCGCAGGCTTTGCCTGCTGGTAATGCTAAAGAGTGGATTGGCGCTGCCTGGCGTTTGTTCAAACTGCGCCCGGGCAAACTTATTGGCGCCGCGCTGTTGTTTGGCGCCATCAATATCGGCTTGGGCATGATTCCGTATATCGGCGGCCTGCTGCAGGCGGCCATCTCCATATTTGAAATAGCCGGCTTTGCCTTTATTGCCAAACAATTGGAAGAAGAAGGCGATTTTGAATTCGGCCAGATTTTTATCGGCTTTCAGGAAAACACCAAATCGCTGGCGATAATCGGCGCAATCGGCGCGGTAGTGGCTTTAATTAGCAACCTTGCTGCAATCATCTTGTTCGTCGGACAAGTAGGTGATGTGAGCAGTGCTGCCAATCTGGATCTAGATGAAGCACAGATGATGTCTGCCGGCCTTTCCGTGATGGCACTGTTTCTTATACTGGGCATAGTTTATTCTGCCTTTACCTTCCTCGCCCCAGCCTTGATTATCTTGGAAAACGAACCACCCAAGCGTGCCATACTGCTGAGCTGGCAAGGTTTCAGCCGTAATATCGGCGGTGCGGTATTCTGTAGTTTGATGATGGGCCTGCTGTTTATTGTTGGCATGATTCCCATATTCCTCGGCCTGCTGGTGGTGATGCCCTTGCTGATGCTGGTACCTTATGCCGTGTATCGCGATCTATTCTTCAAATAACAGCCAAAAGGCTACCTGAAACTTTCAGGTAGCCTTCTTATTATCTGCCTCATGCTAAAATCCGCTACCATTGTTTATCACACCTCCGAGGCTACTCCATGAACACCCGCCCCGAAATCCGCGCCGCCGCCTTTGATTTAGACGGCACCTTAGTCGATTCCCTTGCCGACCTCGCCGCTGCCGCCAACGAAGCCCGCCGCAGCGAAAACCTACCCCTGCTCGACGAAAAACTGATGATGTCCTATGTGGGCGACGGCGTGGGCAAACTCGTACACCGCGCCCTCACTGCCGACCCGGACGGCCAAGCCCCTAACGAAGTGTGGCAGCACGCCTTCGCCGTGTTCGCCCAACATTATTCCGAACACCTCGACCGCCACACCTACATCTACCCCGAAGTGCAAACCGGCCTCCAGCTCCTGAAAACCCTCGGTATCCCGCTGGCCGTGGTAACCAACAAACGCGAAGCCTGGGCCGCCGAGCTGCTGCGCCGCCTAGGCCTGGCCGACCTGTTCAGCCTTGTGGTGGGCGGCGACACCCTGCCGCAGCGCAAACCCGATGCCGCGCCGCTGCTGCACGCCGCCGAAGTATTGGGCGTGAAGCCGGAAAACATGGCGATGGTGGGCGATTCGCGCAACGACATCCTGGCCGCCAAAGCCGCCGGCTGTTTTGCCATCGGCGTGCGCTACGGCTATGCCGATATGGACAAACTAGCTGAAAATCCCGCCACCCGCGCGGATTGGATCGTCAGCACCCTGCCCGAAATCTACGACCGCCTGCGCCCCGATGACCGCCGTTAAATCCCTGCGCAGCCGCGCCTTAGATTTGTTGTCGCGTCGGGAAATGTCGCAGGCCGAACTGCGGCGCAAACTCGCGCCCTACGCCGAAGACCCCGCCGAAATCGACGCTTTGCTGCAAGAGTTTGCCGACCGCAACTGGCAATCCGACCGGCGCTATGCCGAAAGCTACGTATACAGCAAAGGCAGCCGCTACGGCCGCCTGCGCCTTGCCCAAGGCCTGCAACAGCAAAAGCTGGACAGCGAGCTCATCGAAGCCGCCCTGCCCGGGCACGACAGCGAACGCGCCACCGCCTGCGCCGTGCTGCGTAAAAAGTTCAAACAGCCCCCCGCCGACTTCGCCGCACAGCAACGCGCCGCCCGCTTCCTCGCCTACCGCGGCTTCGACCACGACACCATCCGCCACGCACTGGATAAGGCCTGGCAGGACGAAGAAGAGTGGGATGAATAAACAGAAAGGCTACCTGAAAACACCCGTTCGGCATTTTCAGGTAGTCCCAGCACCCCTCCCACGGCGGCGTCCCCTTAGTCTGCTGTGCCATAGCCCACGCAAACAGGCAGGAACGCCTGCTGACTGAACATCCAAACCCGTCCTTCCGGCCACAAGGCATACGTCTCTTCCAACGCTTTCCCTTAGGAATCGTTGCCATCTAAATTATCTATCCGCTTCCCCTGCTGGGGCTACCTGAAAACCATCGGCAGAAAATGGCAGAATCTTTGCCATGCCTGCCGCAAGCACCCTAATTTAGGCTACAATACAACCGTCTGTTCCAATCCCCCACCACCTCAACACTGAGCAAGCAGAAAGGATGCAGGATCATGAAGTTTAACGAACTCTTCCACCACAACGACTTTATCGGCCGCCACCTCAGCCTGTCCGACCGCGCCGCCCTTTTGGCCGCGTTGGGCGAAAAAGATGTGAGCAGCTTTGTGGAGCACACCGTGCCGCAAAGCGTGCGTATGCCCGGCTCGCTGCAGCTGCCCGAAGCATTAAGCGAAGCCGATGCCTTGGCCAAGCTCAAGGGCATCGCTGCCAAAAACCGTATCAATAAAAGCTATATCGGCCTAGGCTACTACCCCACCCGCCTGCCGAATGTGATTCTGCGCAATGTGCTGGAAAATCCAGGCTGGTACACCGCCTACACGCCCTATCAGGCCGAAGTGTCGCAAGGCCGTTTGGAAGCGTTGTTGAACTTCCAACAGGTGTGTATCGACCTCACCGGCTTCGAGCTGGCCGGCGCCTCCCTGCTCGACGAAGCCACCGCCGCCGCCGAAGCCATGACCATGGCGCGCCGCGTGGGCAAATCCAAATCTAACCAATTCTTTGTGGACGAGCGCGTTTACCCGCAAACGCTGGACGTGATCAAAACCCGGGCCAAATATTTCGATTTTGAGCTGGTGGTGGGCGATTTCGATACCGCTCGCAACGGCGAATACTTCGGCGCGCTGTTCCAATATGTGGGCAAAGACGGCGACGTGGCCGACTTGGGCGATGTGATTGCCGCTGTGAAAGCCAAAGGCGCAGTGGTGGCCGTGGCTGCCGATATCATGAGCCTGGTGCTGCTGAAAGCACCCGCCGAGTTGGGTGCCGACATTGCCTTGGGCAGCACCCAGCGCTTCGGCATCCCGATGGGCTTCGGCGGCCCGCACGCTGCTTATTTCGCATTTAAAGATAAAGACAAACGATCCGCTCCCGGCCGCATCATCGGCGTATCGGTGGATGCCTCCGGCAAGCAGGCGCTGCGCATGGCGCTGCAAACCCGCGAGCAGCATATCCGCCGCGAAAAAGCCAATTCCAATATTTGTACTTCGCAGGTGCTGCTGGCCAACTTGGCCGGTATGTATGCGGTGTATCACGGCCCCGAAGGTGTAAACCGCATCGCCCGCCGTATCCACGCGCTGGCTGTTGCTTTTGCCGATGCGGTGCAGGCTGCCGGCGGCAAAGTGGTGCATTCGGTATTCTTCGACACTGTGGCCGTGGATTTCGGCAGCAAGGCGCAAGCCGACGGCGTGTACCAAAAAGCACTGGATGCCGGCTTCAACCTGCTGCGCATTGGCGAGAACGTGCTGGCTGCCGCCTTCAGCGAAACCTCCAGCGCCGAAGAGTTTGCCCAACTGGTTGAATTGTTCACAGGCAAGGCGGCTGCCCTGCCCGAGAACGCACCCGCCAGCAGGCTACCTGAAAACCTGCAGCGCAAAGGCGCGATCTTGCAACACCCCGTGTTCAACAGCTACCACACCGAACACGAAATGCTGCGCTACCTGAAAAAACTGGAAGAGCGCGATTTGGCCATGAACCGCAGCATGATTTCGCTCGGTTCCTGCACCATGAAGCTGAATGCCACCGCCGAGATGATTCCGATTACCTGGCCGGAATTCACCAACGTGCACCCGTTTGCCCCTCGCGAACAAGTGCAAGGCTGCCTGGAAATGATCCACGGCCTGCAAGAGCAGCTCAAGGCCGTTACCGGCTTCGATGCCATCTGTATCCAGCCCAACTCCGGCGCGCAAGGCGAATACACCGGCATGGTTACCATCCGCCGCTACCACGAAGCGCAAGGCCACCCCGAACGCAACGTGTGCCTGATTCCGCGCTCCGCCCACGGCACCAACCCCGCCACCGCCCACATGGCCGGTATGCAGATTGTGATCGTGGATACCGACGAGCACGGCAACGTGGATATTGCCGATCTGAAAGCCAAGGCCGAACAACATAAAGATACGCTGGGTGCGCTGATGATTACCTACCCGTCCACCCACGGCGTGTATGAAGAAGGCATCCGCGACATCTGCCGCATCATCCACGAGAACGGTGGCCAGGTGTATATGGACGGCGCCAATATGAACGCCCAAGTCGGCATCATGCAGCCGGCCGAAGTGGGTGCCGACGTGTTGCACATGAATCTGCACAAAACCTTCTGCATCCCGCACGGTGGCGGCGGCCCTGGTATGGGCCCCATCGGCTTGAAAGCCCACCTTGCACCGTTTGCGCCAAGCCACGTTGTGGCACCGGTGGAAGGTGCTACTGTGGGCATGGGTGCCGTATCTGCCGCACCCTACGGCTCCGCCAGCATCCTGCCGATTACTTGGATGTACATCAGCATGATGGGGGCAGACGGTTTGCGCCAAGCCACCGAAACCGCCCTGCTCAACGCCAACTACGTTGCTAAGCAGCTCTCCGCCGATTATCCGGTGCTCTATACCGGCAAAAACGGCCGCGTGGCGCACGAATGCATCATCGACCTACGCCCGCTCAAGGCCGAAAGCGGCATCACCGAAGTGGACATCGCCAAACGCCTGATGGACTACGGCTTCCATGCCCCGACCATGTCCTTCCCCGTAGCCGGTACGCTGATGATCGAGCCCACCGAAAGCGAAAGCAAGGCCGAGCTCGACCGCTTCATCGCTGCGATGAAACAGATTAAGCAGGAAGCGCTGAAAGTACAGCGCGGCGAATGGCCGAAAGACGACAACCCGCTGGTCAACGCACCGCATACCGCCGCCGATGTAACCGGCGAATGGAAACGTGCCTACAGCCGCGAAGAAGCCGTCTACCCCCTGCCCTATGTGCGCGAGAACAAATTCTGGCCGAGCGTAAACCGTATCGATGATGTATACGGCGACCGCCACTTGGTTTGCTCTTGCCCCAGTATCGAGCACTATGAAGGCTAAACATAGGTATTAACCCTGTCATAAAAGAAAGGCTACCTGAAATCAAATTTTCAGGTAGCCTTTATTGTCCTTATGCAAAGCGAAATAAAACCAAAGAAACTCGCCATTTCTAAAGCTCATTTAGCATACAAAGCAGCAAAGTAGTAAGCAATATGGTCGCACAGCAAGCTGAATGCATGCGGTATGAAGAAATCGGCGGCTTTAACTAGAAAATCTGTTACACTGCTTTCAGGTAACCTAAATCAAATGTTACCAATCATCCATCCAAATAACACCAAGGAGTCATTATGATTACTGTAGTTGCCCAATTCGAAGTCAAACCCGCCGAACTGGATAAATTCCTGCAACACTGCGACGAATTGATTGCCGAAACCCGTAAGGAAAACGGCTGCCTGTCTTACCACCTATACCAAAATACCCAACAACCCAACCAAGTCAGCTTCATCGAGCTATGGCAAAACCAGGCTGTATTGGATACCCATTCCGCTTCTGCACACTTTACCCGCATTGTGCCAACCTTGGTAGAAGCCTGCGAAAAAGCCCCGGATATCCAACTCTATATACAGATCAAATAATTTTCATCCAAGGCTCAAGCGGCTACCTTAAACTTTCAGTTAGCCTCTTATGGGCAAATACTGTGTAGAACATCTATCTTCTACGCCACAAAGAATGACACCCGCCGTTAGGCGGGTGTCATAAATAGGTGTTTGGCAGTGTCCTACTTTCGCACGGGTAATCCGTACTATCATCGGCGCTGGTTCGTTTCACGGTCCTGTTCGGGATGGGAAGGCGTGGGACCAAACCGCTATGGCCGCCAAACTTAAACTGTACAAATCGTCAAGCCACCGGTAATGTCACTCCGGTTAATCAAATCAAACTGTTCTGTCCGGCTACTAACCAAACAATCGGGTAATGTGTATCGATTCCAGTAAGCTTTATTCTATTGAGTACTCTTCCCGGTGTCTCTACACCGCAAAGCACTTCAAATGATAGAGTCAAGCCTCACGAGCAATTAGTATGGGTTAGCTGCACGCGTTGCCGCGCTTCCACACCCCACCTATCAACGTCCTGGTCTAGAACGACTCTTCAGCGCGGTTATACCGCAAGGGAAGTCTCATCTCCAGGCAGGTTTCGCGCTTAGATGCTTTCAGCGCTTATCCTTCCCGAACTTAGCTACCCGGCGATGCCACTGGCGTGACAACCGGTACACCAGAGGTTCGTCCACTCCGGTCCTCTCGTACTAGGAGCAGCCCCTGTCAAACTTCCAACGCCCACTGCAGATAGGGACCAAACTGTCTCACGACGTTTTAAACCCAGCTCACGTACCACTTTAAATGGCGAACAGCCATACCCTTGGGACCGACTACAGCCCCAGGATGTGATGAGCCGACATCGAGGTGCCAAACTCCGCCGTCGATATGAACTCTTGGGCGGAATCAGCCTGTTATCCCCGGAGTACCTTTTATCCGTTGAGCGATGGCCCTTCCATTCAGAACCACCGGATCACTATGTCCTGCTTTCGCACCTGCTCGACTTGTCGGTCTCGCAGTTAAGCTACCTTTTGCCATTGCACTATCAGTCCGATTTCCGACCGGACCTAGGTAACCTTCGAACTCCTCCGTTACTCTTTGGGAGGAGACCGCCCCAGTCAAACTGCCTACCATGCACGGTCCCCGATCCGGTTAACGGACCTGGGTTAGAACCTCAAAGTCACCAGGGTGGTATTTCAAGGACGGCTCCACAGAAACTAGCGTCTCTGCTTCTAAGCCTCCCACCTATCCTACACAAGTGACTTCAAAGTCCAATGCAAAGCTACAGTAAAGGTTCACGGGGTCTTTCCGTCTAGCAGCGGGTAGATTGCATCTTCACAACCACTTCAACTTCGCTGAGTCTCGGGAGGAGACAGTGTGGCCATCGTTACGCCATTCGTGCGGGTCGGAACTTACCCGACAAGGAATTTCGCTACCTTAGGACCGTTATAGTTACGGCCGCCGTTTACTGGGGCTTCGATCCGATGCTCTCACATCTTCAATTAACCTTCCAGCACCGGGCAGGCGTCACACCCTATACGTCCACTTTCGTGTTTGCAGAGTGCTGTGTTTTTAATAAACAGTCGCAGCCACCGATTCTCTGCGACCCTCCAAAGCTTACGGAGTAAATCCTTCACCTCAGAGGGCATACCTTCTCCCGAAGTTACGGTATCAATTTGCCGAGTTCCTTCTCCCGAGTTCTCTCAAGCGCCTTAGAATTCTCATCCTGCCCACCTGTGTCGGTTTGCGGTACGGTTCGATTTAAGCTAGAGCTTAGTGGCTTTTCCTGGAAGCGTGGTATCAGTCACTTCGTATCCGTAGATACTCGTTATCACTTCTCGGTGTTATGAAGAACCGGATTTGCCTAATCCTTCCACCTACCGGCTTGAACAAACTATTCCAACAGTTTGCTGACCTAACCTTCTCCGTCCCCACATCGCACTTAAATCAAGTACGGGAATATTAACCCGTTTCCCATCGACTACGCATCTCTGCCTCGCCTTAGGGGCCGACTCACCCTGCGCCGATGAACGTTGCGCAGGAAACCTTGGGCTTTCGGCGAGCGGGCTTTTCACCCGCTTTATCGCTACTCATGTCAACATTCGCACTTCTGATACCTCCAGCATTCCTTACGAAACACCTTCTCAGGCCTACAGAACGCTCCCCTACCATGCACTAGGTGCATCCGCAGCTTCGGTTATAGATTTGAGCCCCGTTACATCTTCCGCGCAGGATGACTCGACCAGTGAGCTATTACGCTTTCTTTAAATGATGGCTGCTTCTAAGCCAACATCCTGGCTGTCTAAGCCTTCCCACTTCGTTTACCACTTAATCTATCATTTGGGACCTTAGCTGGCGGTCTGGGTTGTTTCCCTCTCGACAACGGACGTTAGCACCCGCTGTCTGTCTCCCATGATTGCACTTTCCGGTATTCTGAGTTTGCCATGGGTTGGTAAGTCGCAATGACCCCCTAGCCATAACAGTGCTTTACCCCCGGAAGTGATACATGAGGCACTACCTAAATAGTTTTCGGGGAGAACCAGCTATCTCCGAGTTTGTTTAGCCTTTCACCCCTATCCACAGCTCATCCCCGCATTTTGCAACATGCGTGGGTTCGGTCCTCCAGTACCTGTTACGGCACCTTCAACCTGGCCATGGATAGATCACTCGGTTTCGGGTCTACACCCAGCAACTATGACGCCCTATTAAGACTCGGTTTCCCTACGCCTCCCCTATCCGGTTAAGCTCGCTACTGAATGTAAGTCGTTGACCCATTATACAAAAGGTACGCAGTCACACCATAAGGTGCTCCCACTGTTTGTATGCATCAGGTTTCAGGTTCTATTTCACTCCCCTCCCGGGGTTCTTTTCGCCTTTCCCTCACGGTACTGGTTCACTATCGGTCGATGATGAGTATTTAGCCTTGGAGGATGGTCCCCCCATCTTCAGACAGGATTTCTCGTGTCCCGCCCTACTTGTCGTATGCTTAGTACCACTGCCGGAATTTCGGATACGGGGCTATCACCCACTATGGCGGAAGTTTCCAATTCCTTCTCCTATCCCGACAACTATCACATACAGGCTCCTCCGCGTTCGCTCGCCACTACTTGCGGAATCTCGGTTGATTTCTTTTCCTCCGGGTACTTAGATGGTTCAGTTCTCCGGGTTCGCTTCTCTAAGCTTATGTATTCAGCTTAGGATACACATTGCTGTGTGGGTTTCCCCATTCGGACATCACCGGATCAAAGCTCTATTGCCAGCTCCCCGATGCTTTTCGCAGGCTTACACGTCCTTCGTCGCCTATCATCGCCAAGGCATCCACCTGATGCACTTATTCACTTGACTCTATCATTTGAAGTGCCTTTTTGACTTCGCCTGCGCTGCGTTGACTACAGCTGGGGCTTAAGGCCTCTACTTTGATAAAGCTTACTGCTTGTTGTGTCCGAATCCTGCCTTTTGTGTTTCAGGATTCGGTCGATACAATCATCACCCAAATTTCTGTATGACTTATCTCAAAGATAAGCCCTACTTCGTTTGTTTGTTGATTTCGGCTTGCCAATTTGTTAAAGATCGATGCGTTTTGACTTCGCAAATAAAAATAAACTACCGCGCAAACTGCAAGATGCAGCAGCTTACTCGTATATTTAGCATACTTTTATTTGGAAAGTATTGTGTGGTGGAGGCAAACGGGATCGAACCGATGACCCCCTGCTTGCAAAGCAGGTGCTCTACCAACTGAGCTATGCCCCCAGTACCTGGGCGGATCTGCTCCGCTCTACGACTACTGGTGGGTCTGGGAGGACTTGAACCTCCGACCCCACGCTTATCAAGCGTGTGCTCTAACCAGCTGAGCTACAAACCCAACATTCTCTTCGCATCTGTATCTGATTACCGATAGGTGTGGATGCTCTACCCCTACTTTTTCTCTAGAAAGGAGGTGATCCAGCCGCAGGTTCCCCTACGGCTACCTTGTTACGACTTCACCCCAGTCATGAAGCATACCGTGGCAAGCGGGCTCCTTGCGGTTACCCTACCTGCTTCTGGTATCCCCCACTCCCATGGTGTGACGGGCGGTGTGTACAAGACCCGGGAACGTATTCACCGCAGTATGCTGACCTGCGATTACTAGCGATTCCGACTTCATGCACTCGAGTTGCAGAGTGCAATCCGGACTACGATCGGTTTTCTGGGATTGGCTCCACCTCGCGGCTTGGCTACCCTCTGTACCGACCATTGTATGACGTGTGAAGCCCTGGTCATAAGGGCCATGAGGACTTGACGTCATCCCCACCTTCCTCCGGTTTGTCACCGGCAGTCTCATTAGAGTGCCCAACTAAATGATGGCAACTAATGACAAGGGTTGCGCTCGTTGCGGGACTTAACCCAACATCTCACGACACGAGCTGACGACAGCCATGCAGCACCTGTGTTACGGCTCCCGAAGGCACCCTTCCGTCTCTGGAAGGTTCCGTACATGTCAAGACCAGGTAAGGTTCTTCGCGTTGCATCGAATTAATCCACATCATCCACCGCTTGTGCGGGTCCCCGTCAATTCCTTTGAGTTTTAATCTTGCGACCGTACTCCCCAGGCGGTCGATTTCACGCGTTAGCTACGCTACTAAGCAATCAAGTTGCCCAACAGCTAATCGACATCGTTTAGGGCGTGGACTACCAGGGTATCTAATCCTGTTTGCTACCCACGCTTTCGAGCATGAACGTCAGTGTTATCCCAGGGGGCTGCCTTCGCCATCGGTATTCCTCCACATCTCTACGCATTTCACTGCTACACGTGGAATTCTACCCCCCTCTGACACACTCTAGCTATCCAGTTCAGAACGCAGTTCCCAGGTTAAGCCCGGGGATTTCACATCCTGCTTAAATAACCGTCTGCGCTCGCTTTACGCCCAGTAATTCCGATTAACGCTCGCACCCTACGTATTACCGCGGCTGCTGGCACGTAGTTAGCCGGTGCTTATTCTTTAGGTACCGTCAGCAAAAAGTGGTATTAGCACTTCCCTTTTCTTCCCTAACAAAAGTACTTTACAACCCGAAGGCCTTCTTCATACACGCGGCATGGCTGGATCAGGGTTGCCCCCATTGTCCAAAATTCCCCACTGCTGCCTCCCGTAGGAGTCTGGGCCGTGTCTCAGTCCCAGTGTGGCGGATCGTCCTCTCAGACCCGCTACTGATCGTCGCCTTGGTAGGCCTTTACCCCACCAACTAGCTAATCAGTTATCGGCCGCTCGAATAACGCGAGGTCTTGCGATCCCCCGCTTTCTCCCGTAGGACGTATGCGGTATTAGCCAATCTTTCGATTGGTTATCCCCCATTACTCGGTACGTTCCGATATATTACTCACCCGTTCGCCACTCGCCGGACAGTAGTGCAAGCACTACCCCGCTGCCGTTCGACTTGCATGTGTAAAGCATGCCGCCAGCGTTCAATCTGAGCCAGGATCAAACTCTTATGTTCAATCTCTAACTTAATAACTTCTGGTCTGCTTCAAAGAAATCGACAGAACAATGTTAAACATCGTCTTGTCTTCTTCTCAACAGTGCAGGTGTAAAACACCCACACTTATCGGTAATCTGATTGTTAAAGAGCTGCTGAACCAAACCGGCGACAAACAAATTGCGCCATGCGGGACAGCGAAGATGCGAACTATACGCCTCAAAAAAAACTTTGTCAAATACCTAAAAACAAAAATACCACCACGAAGCACTAAATCCCTAAGCCAAAATGAAATTTATCTAGTAGGGATGCAACTGGACACCGGCTACCTGAAAACTACTTGCACAAAAAATAGCCGGGCAATACCCGGCCATGAATTCTTTCACGCTAAAACTATTCAGAACAATCCGCTAATTACCCCATCGTCATCCACATCAATTCGCTCTGCAGCCGGCACTTTTGGCAAACCCGGCATTTTCATCATATTACCGCACAGCACTACAACAAACCCTGCTCCAGCAGACAAAGTCAACCCACGCACAATGATGCGGAAGCCTTTTGGAGCACCCAATAACTTAGCATTATCACTGAATGAATATTGCGTTTTTGCCATACAAACGGGCAACTTATCCCACCCCAATTTTTCCAAATTAGCGATATCAGCCAGCGCCTCCGCACTGAAATCCACATCGTCTGCACCATAAATCTTCTGTGCAACCATGCGGATTTTCTCCGGGATACTTTGCTCTACTTCATAAGAGAAGCTGAATTGTGCAGATGATTGTTCGACAGCAGCAGCTACTTTACGCGCCAAATCCTCACCACCGGCACCACCCTTACCCCACACTTCAGTAAATGATATTTCCGCACCACGCTGCCGACAGGCTTCTGCCACCAAATTCAATTCAGCCTGAGTATCAGCACTGAATCGGTTGAGCGCCACCACCACCGGCAAGCCAAATACATTTTTCAGATTATCAATATGGCGCAACAGATTGGGTAACCCTTTTTCCAATGCAGCCAGATTTTCACCGGACAACTCATCTTTTAATAAGCCTCCGTTATATTTCAATGCCCGCACGGTAGCCACTACCACTGCAACATCCGGCCGCAAACCGGACAATCGGCACTTGATGTCGCAAAATTTCTCGGCGCCCAAATCTGCACCAAAACCAGCTTCGGTAACGGCATAATCGGCCAAATGACAAGCCAAGCGCGTAGCGATAACTGAATTACATCCATGGGCAATATTAGCGAACGGGCCGCCATGCACAAAAGCAGGTGTACCTTCAATGGTTTGAACCAGATTTGGCTTAATGGCATCTTTTAACAGCACTGTCATTGCGCCTTGTGCTTTCAAATCACGTGCATACACCGGACTACCGTCTTTGGTATACGCCACCAATATATTACCCAACCTCTGTTTGAGGTCAGCAATATCTTTAGCCAAACAGAATACCGCCATCACTTCGGAGGCAACAGTTATATCAAAACCATCATCACGCATCACACCATCGGCGGTTTTACCTAACCCACCGATAATATTGCGCAAATGGCGATCATTCATATCCACTGCACGCCGCCACAGAATCCGTTTTGGATCAATATTGAGCGCATTACCATGATGGATATGATTGTCGATAAGGGCAGCCAAAAGGTTGTTTGCTACACCAATAGCATGGAAATCGCCAGTAAAGTGTAGGTTGATGTCTTCCATTGGCAGCACTTGGGCATAGCCGCCACCGGCTGCCCCACCCTTGATGCCGAACACCGGGCCGAGTGAGGGCTCACGCAAGGCGATAACAGCATTTTTACCGATACGGTTGAGCGCATCAGCCAAGCCAATGGTGACTGTCGTTTTCCCTTCCCCGGCAGGCGTAGGGCTGATAGCAGTTACCAAAATAAGCTTACCTCGTTTTTCAGGTAGCCTGTATGCATCAGCCGGATTAATTTTGGCTTTATATTTGCCGTAATGCTCCAGTTGTTCCGGTTTCAAGCCGAGCTTGGCGGCGATTTCATCGATGTGTCGGATGTTGGCGGCTTGGGCAATTTGCACGTCAGACAATTGGGGCATAACAGTCTCCAAATATAAAGAGTCAGAAAAGAAGAGTGTAGCACTCGGGATTGTACCCTAAATCTGTTACTAGAAAGCGAACATCCATCATTAGATACAACATATCGTCACATAACTAAAATTGACACAAGGTAGTGGAGTGACAATTTAAACACAAAGAGCGGGCACACCACCCGCTCTTCATTGCTACCATCAAACTTAACCCATAATCTTCAAAGCCGGGAATAAGCTTCGCAAACCAGCCAATACAATCTCCACCGCAATGGCTGCCAGCAGCAAGCCGGACACGCGGTTGATGATCTTGATGCCAACATTGCCAAGAATTTTGCTTAGTCTGGCCGAGCCGGCCAAAATCAAATAGCAGGTTACCCCCACCATAAAGCAGGCAATCAACAGCTCCAATGCGCCCTGCCACGTCCCCACATGGCTGCTGTAAATAATCACGATAGAAAAGCCACCGGGGCCAACAATAATCGGCGTAGCCATTGGCACCACGGCAAAAGCGAATTGCTTCTCCGGCGGTAGGCTTGAATGCTCCTTATTCAAATTGGGTTTCACCGGATTGTCCTCCCCCCCCATCATGCTCATCGCAATCACAAACACCAGAATACCACCGGCAATTTGGAAGGCCGGAATACCAATGCCCAAAACTTTCAACAACGGGGTGCCAATCACTCCGGCTACCACCATACAAATAAACGCACTAATCGACACCAGGCGTGCAGTTTTGCGCTGCTCCTTCAGTGTGAAGCCCGCCGTCTTATCCACAAAATAACCAAGCGCAATCAATGGATTATTTAAAACAATCAAACCAGTAAACAAATATAAGATATGAGTAATCATCTTTTCTCTCGTTAAACATCAAATCAGTCAGACAACAGCGCCACGGCTTCTTCTACGCTCGGCATGGCGGCAAAACGACCGCGCATAATATCGAAATTATGGTGTTCATACAGCTCTTGAGCCGACCAGCGGCCATTATCCAGCGTACTGTTGGCACCTTCTGGCAAAATCACTTCAAAGCCCAAATCGCTGGCAGCCCGTACCGTAGTTTCCACGCAATATTCAGTCATCATGCCAACCACCACTAAGCGCTCAACTCCACTGCCACGCAGGTAATCCAGCAAATCCGTACCGCGAAAAGCGCTGCTATACCATTTATCCACTACTTTCTCACCGGCCTGCGGTGCAACGGCAGCAGCAATCTGCCAACCGGGCGAGTTCGGTGCAAAGGGCGAATCCGCCTCATTGTGCCGAACATAGATGACTTCACGCCCATGTGTGCGGGCTGCAAGCAACATTCGACCGATGGCATCCAACATTTCTACCCCGCGATAAGCACCCCTATCCAGTAATGCCTGCTGAGTATCAATAACCAACAAAACCGTTTTCTTCATTATGCTCTTTCTGTAGCCAAGGCTACCTGAAAACGCTTGCTTCCATGAAGCTGGAATACTTATTTCCAAACAACCAAAAAGAATAACCCCGGCATCGGCCGGAGAACTGCCGACATTCTATACGGGTGGCAAAAGCTTTGCCATGACTAGATACCGTATCAGGTCAAATATATTGCAAATTCAACACATATATCATCATTTTTCTCGGCAAGCATCCCATCCATAACAAAGGCTACCTGAAATTTCAGGTAGCCTTTTTCAGGTAGCTTCCAACTTTACATCTTACTCTGCTGGTTACTGATGCCCATCAGCATAGCCACAATAATCATGATAGAAAGCGTGGCCGTACCGCCGTAACTTACCAACGGCAGCGGCACGCCCACCACCGGCAGAATGCCGCTCACCATGCCCATATTCACAAACACATAGCAAAACAGCGTCATGGTCAGCGCGCCGGCCAAGGTTCGGCTGTAGAGCGTGGGGGCTTTGGCGGCAATATAAAGGCCACGCCCCAGCATGATGGTGTACACCGCCAGCAGCAAGAGATTGCCAATAAGGCCGAACTCCTCGCCATATACAGCGAAGATGAAGTCAGTAGTAGATTCCGGGATGTAATCAAGATGCGTTTGTGTGCCGTTAAGCCAGCCCTTGCCCCACACGCCGCCGGAGCCAATGGCGGTCATCGACTGCAAGATATGGTAGCCCGCGCCCAGCGGGTCTTTAGTCGGGTCGAGCAGGGTCAGCACACGGGTACGCTGGTAGTCGTGCATACCGTATTGCCACAGCAGCGGCAGTGAAGCAAAAAAGCCGACCACGGCCACCGCAATCACCCGCCACGGCAACCCAGCAAAAAATATCACAAACAGTCCAGACGCCATAATCAACACTGCTGTACCTAGATCAGGTTGTTTCAAAATCAAGAAGCCCGGCGCGGCTATCAGCACCAATGCAGCCAAATAATGCCGCCAGCCCAGATCCGTTTCGTGCTGTTGCAGATACCACGCCACCGTCATTGGCAGCGCAATTTTCATCAATTCAGAGGGTTGCAAGCGAATAATGCCCAAATTCAGCCAGCGTTGCGAGCCGTTCACAATCACCCCGAAAAAGTGCACCCCCACCAGCATCAGCAGACTCACCCCATACAGCACAATAGCAAAGTTGCTCAGCACCTGCGGCCGCGTACGGGCAATACACCACAGCAGCACAAAGCCTACTATCGTGTGCAGAGTTTTATTTTCCAGCTGACCAATATTCTGACCGTCGGCCGAATACAGCAAAAACAGGCTCATCACATAGATGGCCAGCATGCTGTAGAACAGCCACATATCCATCGGATCCCAGATTTTCCGCCAGTAGCGGCGGATAGCGTGTTCAGACGGGTGTTGCATATTATCGAACCTCGGATGCGGCAGCCGGCTGGCTACCTGAAACCGCCCGATAGGCAGACAGGGTGCGTGCTGCTTGAGCATGAATCAGCGGATACTCAGCCTGGCTCATCGCGCCATCTCCCGGCACAGAGGGTTTAGGCAACGGCAGGTTTTTGCCATTTTCGCCCTGCAGCTGCAACAGGTAGAAATCAGCCAACTGGCGCGCCACCGGCGCGGCATTCGCACCCCAGCCGCCGTTTTCCAACAGCACGGCGATGGCTATTTTCGGATTATCTGCCGGTGCAAAGGCAATGAACCAGGCATGGTCTCGATGGCGTTCGGCCAGCGCGGCCGCGTTATACGATGCGCCCTGCCGAATCTGCACCACCTGCGCTGTACCTGTTTTGCCGCCCATGCTGTATTTCAAGCCCACACCCACACGCCAGGCCGTGCCGCCCGGGCGCAACACGCGCTCCATACTCTGCTTCACAAAAGTGAAATACTCCGGCTTGAACGGTAAGGTGGCGCTGGGCTGGGTACCCACCAGAATACGGGTTTGCTTTTGGTGGTCGATGAGTTCGCGCACCAAGTGCGGCCGGTACATCACGCCGTTATTGGCCAGCGTGGCGGTGGCGTGTGCCATCTGCAGCGGCGTGTAGGCGTTGAAACCCTGACCGATGCTGATGGTTACCATATCGGCAGGCTTCCACTGGCGGGCGGTTTCGTTTTTGGCATGGGCAAAGCGCCGCGCCTTCCATTCCGGGCTGGGCAGGATGCCTTTGTATTCATTGGGCAAATCGATGCCTGTCGGCTGACCGAAACCAAAGTGCGCCAGATAGGGATAAGCCTTTTCTATGCCCATTTCGTAGCCCAGGCGGTAGAAAAAGGTGTCGGATGACACTTGGATGGCCTTACCCAAATTGGCCGAACCGTGCCCGCTGCGCACTGAATCACGGAACTGGTGGCGGCTACCGGGAATGCTCCATGCGCCAGGCGCAGGCAGCACAGTGTTGGGGGTAATCTGCCCGCTTTGCAGCGCGGCCATACCCATAAATGGTTTGAAAGTAGAACCGGGCGGATACAGCCCTTGAGTAACGCGGTTGATAAGCGGACGCTGCCAGTCGTCGTTCAGGCTTTTCCACGTATCGCTGTCGATGCCATCAATAAACAGGTTGGCATCGTAAGTTGGCTTCGATACCAAGGCCAACACCCCTCCGGTTTGCGGGTCGATAGCCACCACAGCACCACGCCGGTTGCCCAACAATTCGCTGGCCTTCTGCTGCATACGGATATCAAGCGACAGACGCAGGGTTTGCCCACTTACTGCCGGTGCGGTTTTTAGAGTGCGCACAATATTGCCTTGCGCGTCTTTTTCCACTTCCTGATAGCCGGGCATGCCGTGCAGCTGCTGCTCGTAATAGTTTTCCAAGCCCATTTTGCCGATATGGGTGGTGCCGCGATAAAGCTCATAGCGGTCTTCGCTTTCCAGTTGGTCGCGGTCTTTGTCGCTGATGCGGCCAATATAACCGATGATATGAGTGGTGAGCTCGCCATAGGGATATTCGCGGAAAGTGCGTGCGTTCACTTCCACACCTTTGAAACGGAACAGCACCGCAGCCAGCCGAGCGGCTTCTTCGGTACTCAGTTTTAATTTCAGGGGGATACGTTCGTAGGAGCGGGATTCGGCACGGAAACGCTGGAAGCGCTTCATATCGGCCTCACTGATTTCCACATATGGGCTCAAAGCAGGTATCAAATCCTCAATTTTCATTTCCAACTCGTTGGGAATCACTTCCAACGAATAGGCCGGATAATTGTGCGCCAGCACCACACCGTTCACATCGGTAATTTCACCGCGAATCGGCGGAGTGGGAATCAGGGAAACCCGGTTGGCAACGGCTTTGTCTACAAATTCCTCGTGCCGGGCTACCTGAAGCCGCACGAACTGCCATACCAACACGCCAAAGAATATCAAAACCATAGCAAACGCCACCACCAAGCGCAGCAGATAATCCTTCCGCTGGCTACGGGGTGGCGCTTTGACGGGCGTATAATGACGTCTCGACTTCATTTGCGGGGACGGCGGTAGTGGGCGATGGCAAGCATCACATTGTTCAACTGCGGCCACAACAGGCCGGTAACGATTGAAGGCAGCCACAGCCGCCATAGGGGAAACGGCTGCTGTTGAAACAGACTAACCAAAAAAACCACCAATTGGCTAACCAACATGGCGCCGGCCACCGCTACAGCCTGCCAGCCGAAAGAATTGAGCACAATCTGCCGCCGGTTGCGTTCAATCAGAAACGCAGCCACGCTATAAGCCAAACCATGTTGCCCCAATAGCGAGTTGCTACCGATATCCACCAACAGGCCAAGACAAAACGCCACGCCGATGCCGATAAGCTGCGGCCTGTGCAGCAGCCAATACGCCAGCATAATCAGCGTAAAATCAGGCAAGGGATATGCCCAGGGTGGAGCAACCGGGATGAAATCGATAAGCAGCACCAGCAAAAAGCTGAATGCCACCCAGCGTTTGGGTGTGGACTCTTTGAGCGGGTAGATTGGAGACATGCTTACTCCTGCGCCTCCTGTTCGATTGGCGGCTCGGAAGCAGTTTCAGGTAGCCTAGCGGGCGACTGCGGTTTTTGCGGAATCACCAGCACATAACTGCTGCTACTCAGATTGGCCGCCGGTGTTAGCACCGTACGGTAATACGGTGTGCCGGAGTTGCGGTCGGCATGTGTTACTTTGGCAATCGGAATGCCAGCCGGGTAGATACTGTCGATGCCGGAAGTAACCAGCAAATCGCCCTCTTTCAACTCGGCTGACACAGGGAAATAACGTAAATCCAGCGTTTCCCCCCGTCCATACACCAACGTGCGTACACCGCTTTCGGCCACCATCGCAGGAATCACCGACTGACGGTTGTTAATCAGCGTAACCTCTGCCGTGGCTGGCTGCACGCCGGTTACCTGCCCGATTAAGCCTTTTTCATCACTTACCGGATCCCCGACCTGAATCCCGCTACTGCTGCCTTTGGTAATCAGCAGGCGATCGGCACGTGGAATGCGGCCGTTAGACACAATCTCCGCCAGCACCGTCTTGGGCGCGAGCAGTGGCTGCAAATGGTTCAGCGTTTTCAGCTCGCTCAATTCTCGTGCCGCTGGTGCTTGCAGCTGCAGTTGCATATTCAGGCGAGCGTTTTCTTCTTTCAGGCGAGTGTTTTCGGCAAGTAGTTGCCGTTTGTCACGCATAAATACCATGCTGCCGCTTGCCCATTCGGCCGGCTGGCGTGCAACCCATTGCAAGGGATAGAGCCCGGTGGCCACATAAGATTTAGCCTGCTGCAATGCCGCATAACGGTTGTCCAACACCATCAGTGCCATTGAGGCTATCCCCAGCAGCACCAGCTTGCCGGCAGAGCTGATAATCGGGCTGACAAAATTGATTTCTTGCGACATAAGGGAATACAGGCTACCTGAAAACTGAAGACACCGCGCAGGCAGGTCTGATACAAAATAAACCGATCGGCATCCCGCGCCAGTTTTGCAGCGCACGGGATGCCGGAATAAAGATTACGGATTGGGCACAAACACAGAGTTCATCTTGCCGATTAAATCCAGTGCCTTACCAGAACCGCGCACCACGCAGGTGAGCGGGTCTTCAGCAATGCTCACCGGCAGGCCGGTTTCCTCGGCCAGCAAACGATCCAAACCATTAAGCAGCGCACCACCGCCGGTGAGCACCAAGCCGCGGTCGGCAATATCCGCACCCAATTCCGGCGGGGTTTGCTCCAATGCATTTTTCACTGCCTGCACGATTTGATTCAACGGCTCGGCCAAGGCCTCCAGCACCTCATTGGAGCTGATAGTGAAAGCACGCGGAATACCTTCGGCCAGATTGCGACCTTTGGCTTCAATTTCACGCACAGCATTGCCCGGGAAGGCTGTACCGATGGCTTTTTTAATTTCTTCAGCCGTAGCCTCACCAATCAACATACCGTAGTTGCGGCGCACATAATTGATGATGGCTTCATCAAACGCATCACCAGCCACGCGAACGGAATGGGAATACACCACACCCGACAAAGAAATAATACCCACTTCGGTGGTACCACCGCCGATATCCACTACCATGGAGCCGGTCGGTTCTTCAATCGGCAGACCTGCACCGATAGCCGCGGCCATCGGCTCTTCAATCAAATTCACCGAAGCCGCGCCAGCCTGCTGTGCCGAATCGTGAATCGCCTTGCGCTCCACTTGGGTTGAGCCGCAGGGCACACAAATCACGATGCGCGGTGCAGAGGCAAAGCGGCTGTTATTCGCCTTACGGATGAAGTGTTTGAGCATTTTTTCGGTAACATTAAAGTCGGCAATCACCCCGTCTTTCATTGGGCGCACCGCCTGAATGCCGCCGGGCGTACGCCCCAGCATACGCTTGGCTTCCGCACCCACCGCTACAGTAGCATTTTTATTATTTATGTCACTGGGCAGTGCCACCACCGAAGGTTCGTCCAAAACGATACCGCGGCCTTTGATGTAAATTAGAGTGTTGGCCGTACCTAAATCGATGGCCAGATCATTAGAGAAATATCGGGTAAGAAAGCGGAACATTGCTTTAAATCCTAGCGTTTGAATACTGATGAATACTTTAAAGAAACCAAGCCTATGGAGAGACCAGCACTACTTTGCGCAACCTTATTCTTATGCCGTGCCGAGAGGCAAGCTTTTAGGCTATAATTCTAACTTTGCAAGCCAGTCTCAAAAGAAACGCGTAATGATACCTGAGATTGGGCTGTTTGCTAAACATAATTTAAGGAATTTTTATGTCGCTTACACTTTCCGACGTTGAAAAAATCGCCCGCCTCTCGCGTTTGAGCCTAACCGAAGCCGAGAAAGCCTCCACCCTCGACGAGCTCAACGGCATTTTCGCCATGGTAGAGCAGATGCAGAGCGTAAATACCGACGGCATCGAACCGATGACCCACCCGCACGAACTCGCCCTGCGCCTGCGTGCCGACCAAGTAACAGAAACTGACCACGCCGCCGAATACCAAGCCGTTGCCCCCGAAGTGCACAACCGCCTGTATATCGTGCCGCAGGTGATTGAGGAATAATTTTCAGGTAGCCACAAGCCCTTTAAGGCTACCTAAAAACACAAACTGGATATCCTACGCGGCCATGGCAAACACCAATTCATGATAAGCCTACTCCCGCCTCCGCTCTAAGCTTACCAAGCCGAGCAAATGTGCCATCCACAAACCCAATTCTGCAGGTATTTTGAGCAACACACCGCCAAAATGATACAAGCCGTGTGCGGCCACGTTAGTGCAGCCAAATAAACCTGCCCGCAAAATTTTCAGGTAGCCTCAAAACAGCAAAGGCTACCTGAAAACTAAAGGAACCCCATGTCCACCGAGCAACAACACCTGCATACAGCCGCCGTCGAACACATCCGCCAATGTTTCAGCCGCATCAAGCAGCAGGTTGAACAGGCAGGTAAAGAAGTTGCCGCGTATTATTTCTATCTGGTAGACGACTTTTTTGCCGCAGGCAACGCCGCGATTACCCATCAGGATTTAGCAGCCTTTGCTGCCAAGCACAGGAAAAAATACAAAAATTGCACCATCCTGCAGGCGATTTGGGATGGCAGATGCACACTTTATGAAGGCAAAACCGAAATCCAGAATGCTTCAGATAACTGGCTGAAAAACCAAAGCGAGCTCTACCAAGTTGCATACCGCAGCATAGAAAATCTAGATGACGATGACGACATCTATCAGCAAAAACGCACCGAATACGAAACAGCCCTGATAGCCGCACTGCAGCAATGCGACCAAGAAGTCCTGTTCGGCAACCGCGCCGAAAACGGCATATTGCTGTTTGCGTTTTATATTGATGATTATGATGAAAATGACGAACAATCGCTGCTGTACCGTTCCGCCACGCAACTCAACCAACCGGATACTTACCAAAAATTGATAGGCTGATATTTTCAGACGGCCTCAAAAAGCAGCCTGCACCATTAACCCTTTAAAATTCCAATTATTTTCAACTGAAAGACCCTCATGACCCAATACACCCTCAAACAAGCCAGCCAACTGCTGCAATCTAAACAAATCTCCTCCGTCGAACTGGCAACCGAATACCTCGCCGCCATTGCTGCGCAAAACCCGGCTATCAACGGCTACATCACCCTCGACCAAGACAAAACCCTCGCCGAAGCCCGTGCCGCCGACGCGCGTATCGCGCAAGGTAATGCTACTGCACTCACTGGCGTACCCATCGCCTACAAAGACATTTTCTGCCAAACAGGCTGGCGCAGCGCGTGCGGTTCCAAAATGCTGGATAACTTCGTCTCCCCCTACACTGCCACCGTCGTACAAAACCTGCTCGATGAAGGCATGGTAACGCTCGGTCGTACCAACATGGACGAGTTCGCTATGGGCTCGACCAATGAAACCTCGTTCTACGGCGCAACCAAAAATCCGTGGAATCCCGAACACGTTCCCGGCGGTTCGTCCGGCGGTTCCGCAGCGGTCGTTGCCGCACGCCTTGCCCCTGCCGCGCTCGGTTCAGACACCGGCGGCTCCATCCGCCAGCCTGCTTCCCACTGCGGTATCACCGGCATCAAACCTACCTACGGCACTGTTTCCCGCTTCGGCATGGTTGCCTACGCCTCCAGTTTCGACCAAGCCGGTCCGATGGCGCAAACCGCCGAAGACTGCGCGATTTTGCTTAATGCAATGGCGAGCTTTGACGAGCGCGATTCCACCAGTTTGGAACGCAGCAAAGAAGACTACACCCGCGATTTGAACAAACCGCTCAAAGGTATGAAAATCGGTCTGCCTAAGGAATATTTTGGCGAAGGCGCGGATGCCGATGTGCAGGCTGCTTTGCAAAACGTTATTGACCTCTTAAAAGCGCAAGGCGCGGAAACCATTGAAGTTTCCATGCCGCAAACCGCCCTGTCCATCCCTGCTTACTACGTCCTCGCTTCCGCCGAAGCCAGCACCAACCTTTCCCGCTACGACGGCGTACGCTACGGCCACCGCGCCGCCCAATTCGGCGACCTAGAAGAAATGTACAGCAATACCCGCGCCGAAGGTTTCGGCAGCGAAGTCAAACGCCGCATCATGATTGGAACTTATGTGTTGTCGCACGGCTACTACGATGCCTATTACCTGAAAGCCCAAAAACTGCGCCGCCTCGTTGCCAACGATTTTCAGACGGCCTTCGCGCAATGCGACTTCATCCTTGCTCCGACTGCACCCACTGCCGCTCCCAAACTCGGCAGCGACATCCACGATCCCGTGCAGATGTACCTTTCCGACATCTACACCATCGCCGTGAATCTGGCCGGTTTGCCCGCCCTGACCCTGCCCGCAGGTTTCAGCAGCAGCGGACTGCCCATCGGCGTGCAATTTATCGGCAACCACTTCTCCGAAACCAAAATTCTTGGCGCAGCACATCAAGTACAGTTGGCGAGTGATTGGCACACGAAAGCGCCGGCGTGAAAGTTTTCAGGTAGCCTTTGAGGTCGTCTGAAAGGCTACCTGAAAATAGTAGAATTCGTAGCATTATTGTTTTGAATCATCTTTTTCAGATAGCCTGAAGTAATGCACCAACCCAAAATCCCAGAAAACTACGCCAAACTACTCAAAAAATATGAAGGCTTGGTTGGCAAGTTTAAAACTAGGAATAGCTTATAAATTAGGTATTTGTAACCCATACCGCTTCCCTACTCATGAGGCTACCTGAAAATTTAAAACGGAAAACAAAGATTAAAGAGGAAAACATTTATGCCACAGTTTATCCCCGAACTGAGCGAGCACATCCGCAAAGCCATGACTGCAGGCGAGCGTAAAACCGCCGATTTCCTGCGCGAATATTTGGCCGAAGACTGCATCGTTTGGTACAACGTGCCGATGGGTAAGAAACGGCTGTATGCCGATTTCCTCGTACTGTTTCCAAACAGGGGGCTGCTGTGCTTGGAAGTAAAGGACTGGGCGGGCAACAGCTTTAGGCGCATGACCCAGACCGAATGCGAAATGGTGTTCGAGCACACCGCGAAAACAGTCAAGCACCCGCTGGAGCAGGCGCGCGGCTATATGTTCCAAATCATCGACTTGTTATCAAAAGAAACCCGCTTGCAGCACACCGAGGGTGAATACAAAGGCAGGCTGCGCATCCCCTACGCGCACGGCGTAGTTTTTACCCGTTTCAACCGCAGCGACATCGCCAAAATTACCGACATTGCCAAATTCGACCATCTGATGCCGCACACGCAAACGCTGTATAAAGACGATTTGAAAAGCGGGCAGGACAACGCGCACATCGCCGACAGGCTGGCCGCCATGTTCCCCTACCGCATCGAATGCAGCCTGAGCCGCAGCGAAACCGACCTCATCCGTTGGCATTTGTTTCCCGAAGTCCGCATCAACCCGCCCGAGCAGCAGGAACTCTTCTCTGCCGACCAAGCTGACGGCAAAACGGAACAGCAGCCTGAGCACCCAGCTGCCGACTCTGTGCCGCACCCCATCGCCGCACCCGACATCATCAAAATCATGGACATCCAACAGGAGCAGCTTGCCCGCAGCATCGGCGGCGGCCACCGCGTCATCCACGGCGTGGCAGGCAGCGGCAAGACCCTGATTTTGCTGATGCGCTGCCAATATCTGGCCGAACAGTCCGACAAACCCGTTTTAGTGCTGTGCTACAACCGCGTATTGGCCGATAAATTACGTACCGCCGTGGCCGACAAAGGCTTGGCGGAAAAAGTGGAAGTGTGCAGTTTCCACCAATGGTGCGGCAAACTGCAAAAAGCATACGGGCTGGACACGCCCGAGCGCTACCGCCACTTGCCCGGTTACGAACACGCCCCGCTGACCGTGCTGCAAGCCATGCACGACGGCACACTGCCCGGCAGCCGCTACGACGCAGTGCTCATTGACGAAGGCCACGATTTCGAAGCCGACTGGCTGCGCCTGAGCGTGCATATGCTCGACGCTGACAACGGCCATTTGCTGCTGCTCTACGACGATGCCCAGGCCATCTACAAAAAAAGCGGCACAGGCTTGGGCTTCACCCTATCCAGCGTCGGCATCAAAGCCCAAGGCCGCACTACCATCCTGCGCCTGAACTACCGCAATACCAAAGAAATCATCGGATTCGCCTACCTGTTTGCCCAAAACAAAATGCAGCCGTACGAAAGCGGCGAAGACGGCGTACCGCTGGTCGAGCCCGAGGCTGCAGGTGTAAACGGCATTTCGCCCTACATCAAAGAATGCCCCGACTGGCAGGGCGAGCTCGACTACCTTGCCCGCTGCCTCGACAAATGGCTCAAAGACCGCATTCCGTCGCAAGATATCGCCGTCATTTGCTACAACAAAGAACAATGCAACGACGTAGCCAAACTGTTGAAACAAAAAGGCATCCGCCACTCCCTGCATTATGGCGGCAGCAAAAAGGCCTACAATCCGCACGACAACGCCGTTGCCGTCTTTACTATGCACAGCAGCAAAGGTCTCGAATTCCAACGCGTGATGTTGATGGGCATCTGTACCTTGAAGCATAAAGATGCAAACCAAGAGGCCGACAACACGCGCCTGCTCTACGTTGCCATGACCCGCGCCCAAAACTACCTGATGATTACCCTTTCCGGCAGCGGCCTCTACCAAAGCCGCCTGCTCGACAGTTATCGGCAGTTCAAGCAGTTAAACGGCAACAATGCAGATTAAGGCTACCTGAAAGCAATTTAAGATTACTAACAAGCATGAATGCCCAACCCATGAAACTTTTCAGGTAGCCTCTAAGGCCGTCTGAAAACCTATTTAACCACCTAACACTGCCTGTAAGGCTACCTGAAACCATGACCACCACCGACTTCATCCAAATCATCGGCACCGCCGCCTTCGCCGTGTCCGGCTACCTCGTCGGCTACAGCAAGCGGCTCGACGTGCTCGGCGTGATCATCACCGCCTTGCTCACCGCCGTGGGCGGCGGCATGATGCGCGATGCGCTGGTAGGACATGTGCCGCAGGTGTTCCGGCATACCGATGCGCTGATTGTGGTATTCGCCACCCTCACTATCGCCTGGCTGCTGCGCGTGCAACGCTACCGCCGCACCCACCTTGCCGCCGCTTTCCTGATTGCCGACGCCATCGGCCTGGCCGCCTTCAGCATCACCGGTGCGCAAATCGGTATCGGCCTGCAGCTCAACCTGTTCGGCGTGATCGTGCTCGCCTTTGTAACCGCTGTGGGCGGCGGCATTGCCCGCGATATTTTGGTAAACGACGTGCCCATCGTATTGCGTGCCGACCTCTACGGCAGCGTTGCCATCTTCATCGGCGGGCTGATGTATTTCCTCGCGCGAATCGGCTGGATAAACGCCTTTACCCTGCATCTGCTGTTTGCCGCCGGCCTATTCCTGCGGCTAGCTGCCTACCGCTTCCACTGGCAGCTTCCCGGCTTCCAGCCGCGCAGAAAATAGCGGCAAAAGGCCGTCTGAAAGATAGAATCTGGGTTTTCAGGTAGCCTCTGCCCAACCGGAAACCCTTACGAACCGATTAACCCTTCTTCAACAGAAAGACCCCTTATGACCTGGGAAACCGTAATCGGACTGGAAATCCACGTCCAACTCAACACAAAATCCAAAATCTTCAGCGGCGCATCGACTGCATTCGGTGCGGAACCCAATGCGCACGCCAGCGTGGTGGAATGCGCGCTGCCGGGCGTACTGCCGGTAATGAACCGAGAAGTCGTTGAAAAAGCTATCAAATTGGGCTTGGCTTTGGATGCGAAAATCAATCAGAAAAACGTGTTCGACCGCAAAAACTACTTTTATCCCGACTTGCCAAAAGGCTATCAAATCAGCCAGTTGGATTTACCGATTGTCGAACACGGCAAGCTGGAAATCGTGGTCAGTGACGATGTAAAAACCATCAACGTAACCCGCGCGCACATGGAAGAAGACGCGGGCAAATCCGTGCACGAGGGCTTGAACGGCGCAACCGGTATCGACCTGAACCGTGCCGGCACGCCGCTGTTGGAAGTAGTATCCGAACCTGAAATGCGCTCCGCCGCCGAAGCCGTTGCCTACGCCAAAGCCTTACACAGCTTGGTTACATGGCTGGACATCTGCGACGGCAATATGGCGGAAGGTTCGTTCCGCGTCGATGCCAACGTATCCGTGCGTCCGAAAGGCCAAGCGGAATTCGGCACGCGCCGCGAGATTAAAAACCTCAATTCCTTCCGCTTCTTGGAGCAGGCGATTAATTACGAAGTGGAAGCGCAAATCGAGATTTTGGAAGACGGCGGCAAGGTGCAGCAGGCAACCATGCTGTTCGACCCTGAAAAAGGCGAAACCCGCGTGATGCGTCTGAAAGAAGACGCGCACGACTACCGCTACTTCCCTGATCCCGATTTGCTACCCGTCATCATTTCAGACGACCGGTTGCAAAAAGCCAAAGCAGAAATGCCCGAGCTGCCGAAAGAAATGGCGGTACGTTTCGTGGCGGACTACGGCGTGAGCGACTACGACGCGCGCTTGCTCACCGCCAGCCGCGTGCAGGCTGCCTATTTTGAAGAAGCTGCCAAAGCCAGCGGACAAGGCAAGCTGACTGCCAACTGGATGAACGGCGAACTCGCCGCCACGCTGAACAAAGAAGGCATGGAACTTGCCGACAGCCCGATTACCGCTCCGCGCCTCGCTGCGTTGGTAGGTAAAATTGCTGACGGCACTTTAAGCAGCAAGTTGGCGAAAAAAGCCTTTGAAGCCATGTGGGCAGAGCCAGAAGCCACCATCGCCGAAATCATCGAAAAACACGGTTTGCAACAAATGACCGATACCGGCGCGATTGAAGCCATGGTGGACGAAGTGCTGGCAAACAACGCCAAAGCCGTGGAACAGTTCAAATCCGGCAACGAAAAAGCCCTGAATGCGATTGTGGGACAAGTGATGAAAGCCAGCAAAGGCAAAGCGAATCCCGCGCAGGTGCAGGAGTTGATTAAAGCAAAGTTGGCTTAAGGCAAGGATAAGGCTACCTGAAAACGGTAAAAGGTTTTTCAGGTAGCCTTAATAATGCCGCTTGAGTATCTGTCTAAACTGCAAACTAAGGTACAGGCTGCTTTGGTCTGCTAGAAAGCAAGCTGCGCTGTTTGCTCAATCAACCCACGCTTCTGTAGGAATAAGCAAGGGTTTCTTCTTGGGAGATAGTTATGAAAATTGCCAAAATCATGGTTTTGTGGCTGGCTTTGGCCGGCAGCGCATTCGCGGCCGGTTTGGACGCATCCGATGCCGGCGAATATGTGCTGCTGGATAAAGACCAGCGCCCCACGCAGATGCAGATGCGCTATTACCAGCGCGGCGCGCAATGGATGATGGACGGGAAAAACGGCAACAGCCCATGGTCGCCGGTGTGCCAAGGCACGGGCGAATGCCGACTGCAAACTTCTTCCGCGCAAAAAATTCACGAATGGAAAACCTTGCTGCCGTCTGAGCTCCGAGCGATGCCGATGGCGTGTATCCACAATCAGGCCTTTGCGTTTTGCCGCATGAGCAAGCCCGATAATCCGAATATGCGCCTGTATTGGTGGTTTGCTTGGCAAAACGGGCGAACCTATGCGCTAGGCTTAAACCGCCTTCGCTGATGCGGGCGCAAATAAAGTTTGTCGCTCAAGTATGTATGCCCAACAGCATAAATGCAGGGCAAAACAGATTGGCACTGCCGATTCTGCACAAACTTTGCAGATGCAGCCTTAAACCATCCTGAAAGGCTACCTGAAAATGCCCAGCCGTTTTCAGGTAGCCTCCTCTTCTGGAAACAAGATGACCAACCTATCAACAGATGAGGCATTGGGCGCCGCTGCCATCGCCGCACACCAATTTTCTTTCAAGAATAAAGCCTATCTGCTGCCACCCCAGCGTTGCGGCTGCTTCTCCTGCCTCGCCATCTTCCGCTCCACCGAGCTGGAGGAAGGCGACTTTGTGCCGGAAAACGACGGGCAATACACGGCATGCTGCCCTTATTGCGGCATCGACAGCGTCATCGGTGAAAATTGCGGATACGCAATCACCCCGGAATTATTGGCAGCCATGCAGGACTATTGGTTTTAAAGGATGTGCATGCCGCAGAATGTTCAGATAGCCTGTTTAGCTCTTATATCATATTGAATCAAAAGAAGGATACTGCTGCGCTAGTTCTCCTTACCCCACTCTGACTTTAATCCACCATACATACACAACCACCTTATGAACCCAGAAGTCTGCTTAGAAAACGGCAAGGTATATCGGCTTGCCCCTGCTTGGAAACGAATCGCAGCCGCCGCCCTAAACTTCGGCCTAGCCTATGCCCTGCTGCAAGCCTTGCTGTATTGCTTCCCCGGCAACAACGATTTCCATTTGGTGCTGCTGCCGATGCTGGCTTATATGCTGCTACAAACCATATTGATGTCGCTGAAAGGGCAGTCGTTCGGCAAATGGCTGTTCCGCATCCGTGTGCTAGACAAAAACGGCAGCAATCCCGGCTTTCTCGGCACGGTATTGGCTCGGGAAGCGGCTTTTGTGTTGCTGCTGATTTTCTTCCGCTGGCCGGCCGGTTTTGCGTATCTCATTTGCCTGGCCATGCTGCTGATTCCCAAATTCGAACGGCGCACTCTGCAAGATCGGTTTATGGGCTCGGTGGTGGTATCGCTATAGCAAAGGCTACCTGAAAGCCCATGCTGCCGCTTTTCAGGTAGCCTCTCCCGTCCACAATCCGCTAGAATACGCCCCTAGCCGTCGCCTCTTGCGGCGCAAGCCAAGGAAACACCATGAAAAAATATCTGATGCTGCCCCTTTTGCTGTTGTTGGCCGCCTGCGGCTTCCGCCTGGCCGGTAGCGACCCCGCGCTCAACCCGCCCCTGCCCTACCAAACCTGGGCCGTACAAGGGCGCGAATTGCAGCAAAACATCGAAACCGAACTGCTGCGCCGCCATGCCAAGCTCGACAGCGCCTTTGCCGATGCCGTGGTCAAAGTAACCGATATCCAAACCAATAAAAACATCCAAACCCTCAACCTCTCCGGCACGGTAACCGAATACCAGCTGGAGCTCAAAGTATCCGCCCAAGCCTGGCGCGGCGAAAAAGCCCTGGGCGAGCCAATGATGATTACCGTATACCGCACGCTGGACTACAGCGACAGCGAAATCCTCGGTAAACAAGAAGAAGAAGCCCAACTCTGGGCCGATATGCGCGTGGACGCCGCCCGCCAGCTCGTGCGCCGCCTGGGCTACCTGAAAGCCGAATAATGGCCGCCATCAGCACCGAACGCCTGCTGCCGCAGCTCAAACAGCCCCTGCAAGCGCTGTATGTGCTGCATGGCGAAGAAGCCCTGCTGCGGATAGAAGCCTTAGATGCCATCCGTGCCGCCGCCAAAGAGCAGGGCTACCTGAACCGCGAAACCCACACCCCCGACACCGCCGCCGACTGGCAAGACCTCCTCGCCTCTGCCAACAGCATCGGCCTGTTTGCCGAACTCAAACTGCTCGAAATCCACCTGCCCGGCGGCAAGCCCGGCAAAGCCGGCGGCGAAGCCCTCGAACAACTGGCCGCCAACCTCCCGCCCGACACCGTAACCGTTATCCTCCTGCCCAAACTCGAACGCGCCCAAACCCAGGCCAAATGGTTTGCCGCCCTCAGCCGCAGCGGCACCGTGGTCGAAGCCAAAGCCGTTGATGCCCAGGCCCTGCCCGGCTGGATACGCGGCCGCCTCGCGCAGCATCATTTATCCATCGGCAACGAAGCGCTGGCCCTGTTTGCCGAGCGCGTGGAAGGCAACCTCTTGGCCGCCAAGCAGGAAATCGACAAACTCGCCCTGCTCTACCCCGCCGGTCACGAATTGGGCATTGCCGAAACCGAAGCCGCCGTGGCCGACGTAGCCCGTTTCGACGTATTCCAGCTTGCCGCCGCCTGGATGAGCGGCGAGCCCGCCCGCGTGGTGCGCCTGCTCGAAGGACTCGAAGCCGACGGCGAAGAGCCCGTGATGCTGCTGTGGATGCTGGCCGACGACATCCGCACCCTCATCCGCCTCACCGCCGCCCTCAAACAAGGGCAAACCGTCGCCCAAGTGCGCAACAGCCTGCGCCTGTGGGGCAGCAAACAACAGCTCGCCCCCCTGGCCGTGCGCCGCATCGCCACCCCGCGCCTCATCGCCGCCCTGCAAGAATGCGCCCGCATCGACCGCATCATCAAAGGCGCAGAAACCGGCGAAGCCTGGCCCGCCATCCGGCAGCTGCTGGTGAGTTTGGCTGGCTAATGGTGTTAATGCCATACGGGAATACTGGCAGCTAACCTGCCCAATATAACGATCGAGTGTGCACCCCTCCCCGATAAACATTTATTACCACCCAAATCACCACAGACTACCTGAAAACCTTCCTGCCTTGCTGCAGAAATTTTTCAGGTAGCCTGATTTCATCATGCCGGGTATCAGTGCCCAATCCATTGCTATTGGCACAATGCTTTTCAGGTAGCCTACTAAGGCTACCTGAAATCTCTCCGGCCGTCCTTTTCAGGTAGCCGCTACCAATTCACGCCCACCTGCCGCTCGCCCAAGAGCGACACCAGTTCTTCCAAAAGTTCGGTGGTCAAACATGGCTGCCAGCGGCTGTCGGGGATGAGCTCGCCGCTGGCTTGGCCGTTGGCGTAGTGCAGGCGCAGGGGGACGCGTTTGCCTTCGCCGCTTCGTTGCAACAGTTCGGCCAGGCAGGGAATGTTGTGGTGGGGGGCGAGGTGCAGGGTGAGGGCGCGGGCGTAGTGGCTGCGGGCTTCCTGCAGGGTATAAACACGGTTGGCGATGATGCGCAGGCCGTCTTCGCCGCCGTAGTCGTCGCGGCTGATGCGGCATTCGGCAATCAACACTTGGTCGGCTCGCGGGGTGTCGCGGCCGAGCTGCTCAAGCGTTTCGCCGCTAACCATCACTTCGGCTTTGCCGCCGGTGTCTTCCAGCGTGATGAAGGCGATTTTGCCGCGTTTACCCACCATGCTGCGGATGGCGGTGGCGAAGCCGGCCACGCGCACGTTGTCGTTGGGCTTAAGCTGGGAGAGGCGGGTGGGGGCGAATTGGCGCACTTCTTTTTCGGCCGGGCCGAAGGGGTGGCCGGAGAAATAAAAGCCGATGGCCTGTTTTTCTTCGGCCAGAAGTTCGGCTTCGCCCCAGGCTGGCACGTCGATCATCTCCAAGGGGGCAATCGCGTCTTCCACCATATCGAACAGGCCGCCTTGGTTGGCATTTTCTTCCTGCTGCTCGGCATTGCTCATGGCCAGGTCGATGTTGGCAAGCAGGCGGGCGCGGTTGGGCTCGATGCTGTCGAACGCGCCGCCGCGCACCAGGGCTTCGATGGTGCGGCGGTTGATGTGCTGGCGGCTCACGCGCTCGCAGAAGTCGAACAGGCTCTTGAATGCGCCGCCTTCTTCGCGTGCGGCCACAATGGCTTCTACCGCGGCTTCGCCGGTGCCCTTAATCGCGCCCAGGGCATAACGAATGCGGTGTTGGGCGTCGGGCTGGAAGTGGTAGCCGGAATGGTTGACATCGGGCGGCAGGAAGCGGATGCCGTTATCGCGGGCATCGTCATAAAACAGCTTGAGCTGGTCGGTGTTATCCAACTCGCTCGACATGGTGGCAGCCATGAATTCGGCCGGATAGTGGGCTTTGAGCCAGGCGGTTTGGTAGGCCACCAAGGCGTAGGCGGCGGCGTGGGATTTGTTGAAGCCGTAGCCGGCGAATTTTTCCATGTAGTCGAAGATTTCATCGGCTTTTTCGCGGGCAATGCCCTGCTTGGCCGCGCCTTCGGCAAAGATTTCGCGGTGTTTCGCCATTTCTTCTGGCTTTTTCTTGCCCATGGCGCGGCGCAATAAGTCTGCCCCGCCGAGCGAATAGCCGCCGATTACCTGCGCGGCCTGCATCACCTGCTCCTGATACACCATGATGCCGTAGGTGGGCTGCAACACGGGCTCGAGCAGCAGGTGCATATATTCAAAGCGCGCACCCTTCATGCGGGCAATGAAATCCGGAATCAGATCCATCGGGCCGGGGCGGTAGAGCGACACAAAGGCGATGATTTCTTCCAACTTGGTGGTATTGGCCTGCGCCAGCATCTTTTTCATGCCGGTGGATTCAAACTGGAACACCGCCGTGGTGTTGGCCTTGCGGAACACTTCGTAGGCTTGCTGGTCGGTGAGGTCGATGTGGTTCACATCGATGCGCTCGCCGGTGGTTTGCGCAATGAATTCCTGCGCCATTTCGATGATGGTGAGATTGCGCAGGCCGAGGAAGTCGAACTTCACCAACCCGATGTCTTCCACGTCGCCTTTGTCGTACATGGAAACGGGCGAGGCGGATTCGTCGGCCTGATACACCGGGCAGAAATCGGAAATCTTGCCCGGCGCAATCAATACGCCGCCGGCATGCATGCCCAGCCCGCGCGTGAGGTCTTCCAGCTTTTTGGCCAGCTCCATCAGCTCTTCGGCCTCTTCCTCTTCCAACACCTTGGCGATCTCCGGCTCGGCCTCCATCGCCTTTTCCAGGCTCAGCGGCTTGTTGGCTTCCAACGGAATCAGCTTGGAGAGCCGGTCGCACACGCCGAACGGCAGCTCCAGCACACGCCCCACGTCGCGGATCACCGCTTTAGACGACAAAGTGCCGAAGGTAACAATCTGGCTCACCGCCTCGAAGCCGTATTTTTGGCGCACATATTCAATCACGCGGCCGCGGTTGTTTTGGCAGAAGTCGATATCGAAGTCGGGCATCGACACGCGCTCGGGATTGAGGAAACGCTCAAACAGCAGCGCATAGCGCAGCGGGTCTAAATCGGTAATTTTTAAGGAATAAGCCACCAGCGAGCCCGCACCCGAGCCGCGCCCCGGCCCCACCGGGCAGCCGTTGTTTTTCGCCCAGTTGATGAAGTCGGCCACAATCAGGAAGTAGCCCGGGAAGCCCATCTGCACGATGGTGCCCAGCTCGAAATCCAGCCGCGCCTGGTATTCCGGCAGCTTTTGTTCGCGTTCCGCCTCATCCGGATAAAGCGCGGCCAGCCGTTCGCGCAGGCCTTGGTTGGATAAGTGGGCGAGATAGTCGTCCAAGCTCATGCCGTCGGGCGTGGGAAACTGCGGCAGGAAGTTTTTGCCCAGCGTGAGCGTGAGGTTGCAGCGCTTGGCGATTTCCACCGTGTTTTGCAATGCCTCGGGCAAATCGGCAAAACGGGCGGCCACCTCTTCCGGCGAAGCAAAATACTGGCCGGCCACAAAATCGCGCGGGCGGCGTTTATCGGCCAGCACCCAGCCGCCGGCAATGCACACGCGCGCATCGTGCGCCTTGAAATCGTCGGGGTTTAAAAACTGCGCCGGATGGGTGGCCACCACGGGCAAGCCCAGCTCTGCCGCCAATTTGAGGCTACCTGAAACCGAAGTTTCCCATTCCGGTTTTTCAGGTAGCCTTTGCAGTTCCAAATAAAAAGCATCGGGAAACCATTGCGCGTATTTCTGCGCGGCGGCGCAGGCGGCGCTGTCATGGCCGTTCATCAGCTGGCGGCCCACTTCGCCCAAATGCGCGCCGGACAGGCAGATCAGCCCTTCGTTGCCGCCTTCGGCCAGCCATTGCGGCTCCAGCTCGGCGTGGGCAACATTGCGATCCGTGCCCACATAAGCGCGGGTGAGCAGCTCGCACAGGCGGCGGTAGCCCGCTTCGTTGCGCACCAAGAGCATGGCGCGGAAAGGCTGCTCGGGGTTTTCCGGATTCGCCACCCACACATCCGCCCCCACCACCGGCTTGATGCCCGCGCCGCGGCAGGCTTTATAGAATTTCACCAGGCCGAACGTGTTCATCAAATCGCTGATGCCCAGCGCGGGTAGGCCGAAAGCGGAGGCCTTCTTCACCAGCTCTTTGATGCGCAAAGTGCCGTCGGTGATGGAAAATTCGGTGTGTTGGCGCAGGGGGATATAAACAGGGGCGGTCATATTTCGGGCTTGCGGAGGGGTTGGGCTACGCGCTTTCAGGTAGCCTGATTGGAAACAGGAAGGGCGCACATTGTACCGCAAACGGCTGCTGAACGCGGGCGAGTGATGAAGTAGCGGCAAGATTTTCAGGTAGCCTCTCAATCCACCAACAGGCTACCTGAAACCCTCATTCCTCAAACGGCTTGCGCTGCCAAAACCTCCTGCCCAAGCACTGCGGCTGCATTGCCCCGCCCTGCCCCAGCACGAAATCCAGCTGCCCGCTGCGGGCGGTGGTGTAGAGCCGGATGCGGTGGGCGGAGAGGCGGTGCCGCACAATGGCGGCGGGGTGGCCGTAGGGGTTGGCAAAACCGTTGGCCGCCACCGCTGCTTCAGGCGCCACGGTATTCAGATAGGCCGAATCAGATGAAGAGCGGCTGCCGTGGTGCCCCAGCACCAATAATTGGCTGTGCAGCGAATCGCCATATGTGCCCACCAGCCAGCGCTCGCCCGCGATGCCCAAATCGCCGCCCGCCAGCACGGCCTGCCCGTTGGCCAACACGCGCAACACGCAGCTTTGTTCGTTGTCATCGGCTTCGGGGTTTCGCGGCGGGGTGAGGAATTCAAAATACACGCCGTCCCATTCCCACGTGGTGCCGCCGGCGCACCATTCGGCTGCGCCGGCATAGGCTTCCGGCTGGCCGGCATACAGTTTGTGCGGCGCAAAGGCTGCCTGAACGGCGGGGAAGCCACCGTCGTGGTCGGCATCGTGATGCGAGAGCACCAGCACATCGGGCGGCGGCAGCCCCTGCGCCAGCAGGTTGGGCACCAGCTGCGTCTGTGCCGCCCCTGCCGTGCCGGTGTCGAACAGCAGCCAATGGTTTTGCGTGCGCACCTGCAAGGCAAGCCCCTGCCCTACGTCCACAATCCGCACCGCCGCCGTGCCGTGCTCCGGCGCGGGCGTGCGATACAGGCAGGATGCCGCCAACACCAGCGCCGCCCAAGGCCGCAATCCCAGGCCGCGCGGTAATAGCCACACCGCCAGCGCGGCCAACACGGCCAGCCAAAACAGCGGCGGCAAATGCGCCAGTGCGCCGGTGGGCACGATGCCGCCCGCCCACACCACCGCGCCCATGGTGTATTCGCTGATGGCAGCCGCCATTTTCAGGTAGCCTTCAAACGGCAGCAGCACCGCCAGCAAAGCTAGCGGCACCAACACCCAGGAAAACCACGGAATCAGCAGCGCATTGGCCAAAGGCGCGGCCAGCGGCACGGTGCCGAATACCTGCCCGGCCTGCCAAAACCCCAACAGCGTGGCCGCATATTGGGCACGCAGCGCGATGCGCCATTTGCCGGAATGCTTGGCCGTACGCAGCCAGCCGCCTTCTAGTGCATCGTCATCCGGCATGGCCTCCAGCCGCCCTTGTGCCACCCAAATCAGCGCCGCCACCGCGCCGAAGGAAAACCAAAAGCCCACGCCCAAAGCCGAGAGCGGGTCGAACAGCAGCACCACGGCCAAAGCCTGCCACCAAGCCCGCCACGGCGCAGGGCTGCCGCGCCGATACCATTGCCAGGCAAACACCGCCAGCATCAGCAAACTGCGCTGAATCGGCACGCCGAAGCCGGCCAAGGCCGAATAAAACAAAGCCGCTGCCAAGCCCGCCGCCAAATACCAGCGTCGCGGCTCGGCCATCGGCAGGCGCAGCAGAAAAAGCCGCGCCAAATACGCTGCCGCCAGCGCCACCATACCGATGTGCAGCCCCGACACGCTAATCAGATGATTGATGCCCAACACCCGAAACGCCTGCCAATGCTCATCCGCCAGCCCGCCGTATCCGCCGCCGCCCAAAGCCCGCATCAGCGCTGCCCCGTTCGGGTAGCTTTCCGCCGCCTGCTGCCAAGCCTGCTGCCGCTCGTAGCGCCAGTTTTGCCAACGCGATTGCCAGCCCGTGTCCGGCGGCAGTTCCACCCGCTCGCGGGCAGCCGAAGCTATGCCGTCGATATGCTGGCTCAACGCCCAAGCCTCGCGGTCGAAGCCGTTTTCATTGCGCTCGCCCACCGTAGGCCGCACCCGAACCGTCATCCGCCAGCGGCTGCCCGGCCGCCACTCGCGCAAATACCGGTCGGTCACCAGCAGCCGAAACCGCGCCCCCGCTTCCGTTTGTGCCCAAGCCTCAAACCGCACCGACTGCGCCGATGCCTCCGCCACCGAGGCTACCTGAAAATCCAGCCGCACCCGTTGAAACTCCGGTTCCGCCGGCCACTGCTGCGATAGCGCCAACTGCACCCGCCACACGCCGTAAAGCAGCCCGCACAGCAGCCACCACGCCCCACGGGCGCGCCGGAAGCAGCCAATCAGGGCGAGCAGCAGCGCCGAAGCTGAGGCAACGGCAACAAAATGTGCTGCCGGCAACAAAAAAGCCAGCAGCACACCCGTCACCCAACAGCACAACCCGCCCAAACGCATAGCTACCTCATTGTTTATTATTTTTAATCAACTATAGATTGCCTTATAGCAAACCGCTGCCGAATTGGCAAAGAAGGATAAAGGCTACCTGAAACAACTTTCAGGTAGCCTCTAGCGCAAATACACCCCGCTCTGCGCATCCACAATCCGGCTCGGCCGCTTCGATCCGCCGCAGCGGCCGTTAACCACATACACATCCCTTCCAAAGCAGCGCCGCACCTCGCGCTGATGCCGCAAAGCCCGCCGTCCGCTGCGGTTGCACGAAGTGGACACCAGCGGCGTGCCCAACAGCGCACACAAGCGGCGGGCCCCATCATGTGCCGGCACGCGCACCGCCAGTTTTTCCCGCCCGCGCCCGCGCAACAGCGCCGGCACGCTATCGGCTGCCGCAAATAAAAACGTGACCGCCGCCGGCCAAGTACTTTGCGCCAGCCGGCGTTGGTTTTCAGGTAGCCTTTGCAGCAACGGCTCAAGCTGCTTCAAATCATTGCCGATAACAATCAATCCTTTATGCTGTGGCCGCTTTTTCAGCTGCATCAGCCGGCGCAAGACACGGCGATGCGTGGGCAGGCAGCCCAAGCCGTAGCTGGATTCCGTAGGATAGGCCACCAAGCCGCCACGGCGCAGGTGCGCGCGCAACCCTCGGGCGGCAGCAGCGGAAAGGATTCGTGGGAACATGATTCTTGCGGGATGCTTATGCGGGATGAAAAGCGGTATTGTAATCTGAAACCGGCAGGCTGTTTACCGTGTTGCTATCCTGTTTGGGTTTCGCAGCAGCTCGTCTTCCTGCAAAGACCTCGTTTTAGCTCCGCAGAAACGCGCCCTCCTCCGGAAATCTCGTTTTCGCTGTATCGACTTTCAGGTAGCCCGCCGTTTGCACTCTTCCGCACCCGCTTGCCCCTGACCAATTTCCTTTACTTGCCCGCTAATAGTTCTTTCGGCATAAACCGAAAGAACTATTGCCCGCTAAGCAGCCGTTGCTAGAATTTCGCGCGCTTCAGGTAGCCCTTATGCTTGGGCTGCTATTTACACCACCTAAAAGAGAAAACAAATGCGCCGTTTCAGCCAAACTGCCCTCATGCTAGCCCTAGCCTGTGCCGCCCTGTCGGCCTCAGCCAAAGAAATTACCGTTTCCGCCGCCGCCAGCCTGAAAGAAGCGTTCCAGGAAATCAACACTGCCTATAGCCGTGCCCACCCCGACACGCAAATCCGTTTGAACACCGCCGCTTCCGGCGTGTTGCTGCAACAGCTGGTGCAGGGTGCGCCGGTGGATGTGCTGGCCACTGCCGACCAAGAAACCATGGATAAGGCTGCCGAAGCCAAGGTAATCGCTCCCGCCAGCCGCCGCACTTTCGCCATGAACGACTTGGTGCTGATTCAGCCGCAAAACGCCGCCGTGCGCGTGAACACCCTGCAAGATTTGAGCAAACCGCAGGTGCAGCGTGTGGCCGTGGGCAACCCCGCCAGCGTGCCGGCCGGCCGCTACACTAAAGCCGCACTGGAAAAAGCCGGCCTGTGGCAAGCGGTGGAAGGCAAAATGATTTCCACCCAAAACGTGCGCCAGGCGCTGGATTATGTGTCGCGCGGTGAAGTGGATGCGGGCTTTGTATACCGCACCGATGCCATGCTGATCCGCGACCGAGTGCGCATCGTACGCGCCGTACCGCTGGAAAAACCGGTGTCCTACGCGATTGCCGTGACCGCTTCCAGCAAAGATGCCGCCGAAGCCGCTCGCTACTTAGACTTCATCCGCTCGCGCGAAGGCAACCGCATTTTGCAGAAATACGGCTTCAACCCGGCTAGACGCTAAACCGAAATTGTAGGAAAAGAGGCTACCTGAAAAGTAGAATAACGCTTTCAGGTAGCCTTTGGCATAGCAGCAGGCAGGTATAAAATCTGCTCCTGCCAAGTTTCAGGTAGCCTCTGATGGTTGCAAAACCTACGCTGCCAGCTAAAAATTGGCAGGCTGCCTAAACCCAATTTGCAATGGCTCACAAACCATATTGTGCAGTCTCAAGCCATCTCTCCATTCCACCACCAATTATTACGCTATTTCAAAGGAATCTGTGTGTTTCAAGACGTATTGCCCGCACTGCTGCTCTCGCTGAAAGTCTCTTTTTGGGCGAGCGGGCTGAACCTCGTGCTGGGCGTGGCCGTGGGCTGGCTGCTGGCGCGCTGCCGCTTTCCCGGGCGCAACCTGCTAGATGTGGTGCTCACGCTGCCAATGGTGATGCCGCCCACCGTGATGGGCTACTACCTGTTGGTGCTGTTCGGGCGCAACGGCGTGCTCGGGCAGCTATTGCAGGAATATTTCGGCATCAGCCTGATTTTCACCTGGCAGGGCGCGGTGTTGGCAGCAACGGCGGTTACCTTCCCGCTGGTGTGCAAGCCGGCGCGGGCGGCGTTTGAAGAAGTCAACCCGCAGCTGGAGCAGGCAGCGCGGGTGCTCGGCTTGGGCGAATGGGCGGTGTTTTTGCGGGTTACGCTGCCTTTGGCCTGGCGCGGTATTTTGGCCGGCCTGCTTCTGGCCTTTGCCCGCGCGTTAGGTGAATTCGGCGCCACGCTGATGATTGCCGGCAGCATCCCCAACCAAACGCAAACCCTCTCCATCGCGGTATATGAAGCCGTGCAGGCCGGCGACGACGCGCTGGCCACCAAGTTGGTAATCCTGATTTCGGCGGTGTGTGTGGCCGTGTTGTGGAGCGTGAACCATCTGGCCAAAGCAAAGGATAAAGCATGAGCGGCACACCGGTTTTCGATTTCGCCTTCCATACGCGCCTTGTCGGCGGCGGGCAGACTTTTGAACTGAATTGCCGCTGTCAAAGCCAAGCTAAACGGCTGGCCATCGTGGGCGAATCCGGCTCGGGCAAAAGCCTCACTTTGCAGCTGCTGGCCGGGCTATTGCACCCGCAGGCCGGGCATGTGCGCATTGGCGGCACATGCTACGGCGACACCGACAAGCGGCTGTGGCTGCCGCCGCAACAGCGGCAGGCCGGGCTGCTGTTTCAGGATTACGCCCTGTTCCCGCACCTTACGGTGGCGCAAAATATCGCCTTCGGCCTGCGCCACGGCTGGCGCACCCCGCCGCAAAAGCAAGCCGTGCGGCTGGCCGAATTTTGGCTGGACAAAATGCAGCTCACTGCCCTGGCCGCACACTATCCGTACCAAATCTCCGGCGGCCAGCGCCAGCGCACCGCCCTCGCCCGTGCCTGCATCGCCAGCCCGCGCTGGCTGCTCCTGGACGAACCCTTTTCCGCCCTCGACATCGGCCTGCGCAACCGCATGCGGCAATGGCTGCTGGATTTGCAGCAGGAGCTAGATATCCCCATGCTGCTCATCACCCACGATCCGGAAGATAGCGAAATCCTCGCGCAGGAAGTGGCGCATATGTCGGCCGGCCGGCTGGCATACGGCGTGTCCGGCTAAACGCTGTGCTAATGGTTATAAAAAGGCTACCTGAAAACCGAAAAATGGTTTCAGGTAGCCTTTTCGCCATTTATTCATTCCACAAAAGGCCGTAGCCCCAAACTATCAATAATTTGATCAGACAGATTTTGCACCTCGCGACCGCCTTCGCTGATCTGCGGTTCTTTCTGCCGGAGGGCGCGTTCGGTTTGGCGGGCACCGGCAAAAGCAGGCTGATGCAGGCAGGGTTCGATGCTAAAACGTTGCATTTCAGCCTGATTGGTGGGGAAGGCACAGTGGCGGCCGGCAATATTGCGGCTGCCTGTGGCTAGGGTTTCATAAATGCCTTGAGTGGCAGAATCCACCATATCTGCTCCCATTTGGCTGATGCTTTTCAAATTAACGGGCTCGTCTTTGGCGAAAACCGGGCTGCTGATGAGCAGGCAGAGGATGAGCATGCTGTATTTCATGTTTGTTTTCTGGTGTGTGTTGCAGAAAAAACAGCCTGATGTGATTTACATTTCAGGCTGCTTTCGCTCTCGCGCGGGGATTAGCGGTGCTGCTTTTGATAATCCTCGTTCCACGCCTGAACGGCAGTGTTGGCATCGCGCGCGGCAGAGTGCAGGGTGTTGCAGGCAGACAAAGTACCCAGCAAAACAGCGCATAAAACGATTCTTTTCATCTGGATTTTTCCTTTTAATTGATTGATATGTGTGCTTGATGATTAAGCTTGTTTGGCGGCTTGCATATTTTGGATAAACCGGTCAAACAGATAACCGACATCTTGCGGGCCGGGGCTGGCTTCGGGGTGGCCTTGGAAGCAGAACACGGGTTTGTCGGTCAGCTCGATGCCTTGCAAGGTGTTGTCGAACAAGGATTTGTGGGTAATCCTTGCGTTGGCGGGCAGGGTGTCGGCATCGACGGCGAAGCCGTGGTTTTGGCTGGTGATGACGACTTTGCCGCTATCCAAATCTTGCACGGGGTGGTTTGCGCCGTGGTGGCTGAAGTGCATTTTCAGGGTTTTTGCGCCGATGGCTAGGCTGATGAGCTGGTGTCCCAAGCAGATGCCGAAGATGGGTTTGCCGCTTGCCATCAGTTTTTGCACGGCTTCGATGGCGTAGGTACAAGGCTCGGGGTCGCCGGGGCCGTTGGAGAGGAATACGCCGTCGGGGTTGAGTGCCAACACGTCTTCCGCGCTGGTTTGGGCGGGGACGACGGTCAGGCGGCAGCCGCGTGCGGCGAGCATACGCAAGATGTTGGTTTTTACGCCGAAATCGTAGGCAACAACGTGGAACGGTTGTTCGGCAGGAGTAACGAAACCTTTGCCCAACGCCCATTCGCCTTCGGTCCATTCGTAGGCTTCTGTGCAGGAAACTTCTTTTGCCAAGTCTTTGCCGACCATGCTGCCGAACGCGGCGATGAGTTCTCGCGCTTTTTCAACCGCGGCGTCCGCGCCAGTCAGAATCGCGCCGCCTTGTGCGCCTTTTTCACGCAGCAGCGTGGTCAGGCGGCGGGTGTCGATGTCGGCGATGGCGACGGTTTTGTTGCGCACCAGATAGTCATGCAGGCTTTCGGAGGCGCGGAAGTTGCTGTGCAGCAGCGGCAGGTCGCGGATAATCAAGCCTGCGGCATAAACGCTGCGGCTTTCTTCGTCTTCGGCGTTGGTGCCGGTATTGCCGATGTGGGGGTAGGTGAGGGTAACGATTTGTTTGCAGTAGGACGGGTCGGTCAGGATTTCCTGATAGCCGGTCATGGAAGTGTTGAACACGACTTCGCCGGAAGTCGAACCTTCGTAACCGATTGATGTGCCGTGAAATACGCTGCCGTCAGCGAGAACGAGAAGGGCGGGAGTGGTCATGATTGGTGTCCGGATGCGGGGGATAAAAAAACACGTTTCGCGGCTTTCTAAGCGGGGCAAAACGTGCTTCGGCGCGGGCGGTGCTGCCTGCCGGAAGCACGTTATTTTAATGGACAACGGGAGGTCGGGGCAAGTTTGAACCGGGCGGTTTCAGGTAGCCTGAACGTTGGCGCAGGCGGCTTATATCCGGCCGCTGCCCTACCGAAGGCTACCTGAAAATTGAGGAAGGCAGACAAAACAAAAGGCTGGCACATCCACACCAACCCATCTCTTTGAGGCTATCTGAAAACATAACCTAAACGAAATTCAAACGAGGGCTTTGCCGGGAAACCGGTTGCTGCAGAACCCAAACAAGGCCGCCGTATAGTGAATTAACAAAAACCAGTACAGCGTTGGCTCTCCTTACCGTAACGTGTGTACTGTCTGCGGCTCGCCGCCTTGTCCTGATTTTTATTAATCCACTATATTTTTCAGGTAGCCTTTGAGTATGATTGCAAAGGCTACCTGAAAGCCTGCGCTTATTCCGGCAGGCGGCTGATGCGGATTTGTTCGATGCGCTGGCCGGCTTTGGCGGCCACGGTGAAACGCCAGCCGTGGTAGTCGAGAATATCGCCCACTTCGGGCAGGGTTTTCAGCTCTTCAATCATCAGGCCGGCCACGGTGTGGTAGTCGGCATCTTCTTCGGGCGGCGGCAGACCGAGCTGGGGGGCAAGTTCGGCGTATTCGTGGCTGCCGTCCACCAGCAGGCTGTCGCTGCTGTCGGTGCTGTGTTCGCCAGGCTGGGCGTTGGGCTCTTTGCGCTCGTAGGCTTCGGGGAATTCGCCGGCAATGGCGGAAAGCAAGTCTTTGGTGGTAACCATACCCTGCACGGCGCCGAATTCGTCCACCACGAGGGCGTAGTCGGCGCCGCTTTGGCGGAACTGCTCGATGGCAGAAAGAGTGTTGGTGCTGTCGGGTAGGATGAGCGGCTGGCACAGGGCGGCTTGGATATCCGGCTCTTGCCCGGCCAGAAGCTGGTTGAGCAGGTCTTTTTTGTTGATGTAGCCCAAAGGCTCGTCGGCACCGGCCTTGCCCACCACGAGGAGGCGGGAATATGGGGTGTTTTGCAGCTGGGCGTATTGCTGCTCGCGGCTTTGGGAAATATCGAGCCGTTCAATGTCGCGGCGGGGCACCATGATGCCGGGCAGGGGGCGCTCGGCCAGGGTAAGCACGCTGCGGATCATGGATTTTTCGTTTTCTTCAAAGTGGCCGGCATCGTGGCTTTCTTCGCCGGCTTTGGCCAGCATGGTTTCGCGGATGCCCATCATACCGAGCACATTCTCGGCGGTACGGCGGCGCCAAGAGCGGCTGCCGTAGGCATTTTTGTCGGTGTTGCGCTGGGAGATTTGGTTGAACACTTCAATCAGCACCGAGAAGCCGATGGCGGCATACAGGTAGCCTTTGGGGATGACTACGTGGAAGGCTTCGGCAATCAGGCTGAAGCCGATCATCAAGAGGAAGCCGAGGCAGAGCATCACCACGGTGGGATGGCGGTTGACAAATTCGGTGAGTGGTTTGCTCGCCCAAATCATCATGGCCATCGCCACAATCACCGCTGCCATAGCGATTTGGATGTGCTGCACCACGGCTACGGCGGTCACCACGGCATCGATGGAAAACACAGCATCGAGCACGAGAATCTGCAACACCACGCCCCAAAACGGCGCATGTTGTTTGCGATGGTCGGTATCGGAAACGGCATAGTGGTTGGCGCCTTCCAGCCGTTCGTGCAGCTCGGTGGTGGCCTTATACAGCAGGAACAGGCCGCCCACAAACATGATGATGTCTTTACCGGCCACTTCCAGCCGCCCCAGGGCAAACAGCGGGGTGGTAAGCTGCATGATACGGCCCATAAAGGCGAGCATGAGCAGCCGGATGAGCACGGCCAAAGTCAGGCCGGTGATGCGGGCGCGGTCGCGCTGGGCAGGGCGCACTTTGCCGGCCAAAATGGCCACGAACACCAAGTTGTCGATGCCGAGCACAACTTCGAGAATAATCAGCGTAGCGAAGCCCAGCCAGGTTACCGGGTCGGCCAGCCAAGAGAAATCCATGAATTCGAATCCTTGATTGCAAGTAATAACAACAATCAAAGGCTACCTGAAAACGCTATGAGCAGCTTTCAGGTAGCCTTTAAATACATGCCGTGCACACACTTATCCGCCGAGGCAGGCTCGGGCTCTGGAGAGGCGGGGGAATCAGTGTGCATATCGGCTTGGGAAGAATAATGAGGCGGTAAGTTTAGCAGATTGCAGCGGCTTGCTGAAGAATTATGGCTTCAGTCACGCACAAAACGGTATGGCTGCTACACCACCGGCCGCTGGCGGTAAAACAGCAGCCCAGGCAGCGCCAACCCGAAGGCCAGTGCGCCGATAACGAAGCCGGATTTCACAAAATAATCCACCGCCTGCCCCAAAAGCTGCTCGGAGAAGCCCTTATGGTTCATTTGCACCAGCGCAATCATCGCTTTATAAACATACACGCCCGGAATCATCGGAATGATGGCGGCCACGGTAAACACTTTCGGGTGCGCCCGGTAGCGTTGCGACAAATACACGCCGATAAAGCCCACCAGCGAAGCCGCACACAGCGTGGCCAGGCCTTGCGACAGGCCGAACTGCATCATGAGCGTGCGCGAACCATGTCCCAACGCGCCCAGATAAGCGCAGTATTTCAACGCATTGCGCGGCACATTAAACAAAATCGCAAAGCCCACGGCGGGGATGGCGGCAAAAAACATATCATCTAGCAAATTCAGCAGCATGGTTTAATCCCAAGCGGAAACATTCAACAGGCTCAAGGCCAACACGATGCCCAAACAGGTGCTGAAGGTGAGCAGCGTGGCCACTGCCCAACGGCTCATGCCCATGTTCACATGGCCTTTGAGCATATCGGCCAGCGAGTTAATCAGCGGTACCCCCGGCACCAAGAGCAACACGCTGGCTGCCGTAGCGATTTCCGGGTGTGCGCCCCAGCCGAACTTCAGCGCCGTGCCCGACACCATCGAAGCCACAAACGCGGTTACCGCAAACACCACCGCCGGATTGTAGTGCCGTGCCGACAGCGACTGGCGCACCCACATGCCGCAGGCCGAAGCGATAAACGTGATGAAGCAAATCAGCGGGTCGCCGCCCGAAAGGTGGGCAAAGCTCGCGCAAGAGAGCCCCACCATAAACACCACAAAATAGCGGTTGTATTTTTCCGGCTTCACAGCATCCAACCGCTCGCGCACTTCCTGCACGCTATACAGCCCGTCTTCCGCATCCAGCACGATATGCTGCACCGCCGTGATCACCGACATATTGATCCCCTTGTCGAAATTCTTGCGCGTGGTGGTGATGCACTGGTTGCCGCGGCGCGTGGTGATTACAATCGCATTCGGCGTGAGCGCACACTCCACGCTGTCCATACCCAGCGCACGACCCAGCCGCACGGCGATTTGGTCGATCAGCGTGCTTTCCGCGCCATATTGCAACAGCAACAGCGCGGCATGGATACACAGGCGGGTAATTTCCTGCTGCTGTGCGTAATCATCGGAAACGAAGGGTGGGGAGATGGGGGGGGGAGTCGTCATCTGAATAAACCGGTTGGCGAAAACGGAAGGAGACGGCTTGCGGAAAACGGCTGGAAATGCTGCGGGCAGCAAGCCATTTGCTTGGATTGATGATGAATGCAAATTATACCGCAAGCCCCGTTGGGCAGCCACTGATCGCCGAAGGCCACATCTCCTGCTGCCTCGGATTAGCTTGCTAAAAACCACCTCGATTAAACATGCAATATAGCCGGCAAAAAGGCTACCTGAAATCCTTCACTTCGCAGAAACGCTGCGGTGTTGTGTTTTCAGGTAGCCTTTCATTGTGCCGGATTCAGCCTACTCACTATCTGCTGCGGCTAGATGTTCTCCATAGCTGCAAGATAGCCTGTTTCTGCTCGGGTGGAATAGCTGTATCCTGCACCAACACCGTCTCCCTTCCCTGCAAATCTCGGATGGTGATGCGGTATTGTTGGTGCGTGGTGCCTGCTTGATAGAGCCACGGCGCCTGTTGCGGTGTCAGTTTGCGGGCGGCGGTTTGGCCGATCCAATCGAAAGTGCCGTCGCCGTTGTTGTAGAGGTAGGAGCGTGTGCCGTCGGCATGCCGCTGCCAGGCTTTGGTAGCGGTTGTGGGGTGGCGGCTATCATCAAACACCACCCCGAGTTCGCCGCCGCGGGTACGCTCGATTTTTACCGAAGCCACGCGCGGCGCATTCTTCAGGCGGATGCCGAAACCATAGCGGTAACTTGAATTGGCGGCGCTCCTGCCCACTTCGGCCTGCACCCCGCCCGCCGCTTCCATTTTGTAATCTGCCGTCTGCTGCCCACGCGGCATACCGCCCACAGTCGAACACGCGCCCAGCAGAGCTGCGGCGACAAAAGGCAATAAATATTTGGCTGCTTTCATTTAAACCTCCTCCTGTCGATAAGTATGGCCATTCTATCAGCAAGCACCGATTTCCACGATATAATCCCCTCCCCAACCACCCTGCCCCCACACCGCCATGAACGACCACCAACTGCTGCGCTACAGCCGCCACATCCTGCTCGACGAAATCGGCACCGAAGGCCAGCAAAAGCTGCTGGATGCCTGCGTGTTGGTGCTCGGCTGCGGCGGGCTGGGCAGCGCCGCCCTGCCCTATCTGGCCGCTGCCGGCGTGGGGCGGCTGATTATTGCCGACCACGACCGCATCGACGAAACCAACCTCCAGCGCCAAACCGCCTACCGCGAAGCCGACATCGGCCGCCTCAAAACCGAAGCCATGGCAGGCTACCTGAAACAGCTCAACCCCGCCTGCCAAATCGAAACCCACGGCAAACTGGATGAAGCCGCCCTGCTGCGCCTGCTGCCCCAATGCCAGGCCACGCTCGATTGCAGCGACAACTTCTCCGCCCGCCAAGCCCTCAACGCCGCCGCCTGCGCCACCCGCACCCCGCTGGTTTCCGGCGCCGCCACCCGCTTCGACGGCCAAATCGCCACCTACCGCCCCGACCTGCCCGGCCAGCCCTGCTATGCCTGCCTGTTCGACCGCGAACAAGACAACGACGGCGCCTGCGCCCTGTTCGGCGTATTCGCCCCGCTGGTGGGCATCATCGGCACCACCCAAGCCGCCGAAGCCCTGAAAATCCTGCTCGGCCTGCCTGCCGAAAACGGCGTTTTGCGCTGCTACAACGCACTCAGCGGCCAATGGCAGCATTTCGCCATCCCCAAAAACCCCGCCTGCAAAGTGTGCGGCGGGCATAAAAAGGCTGAAGAGGCTACCTGAAAACATCCGTAGCGGGTTAGCCGCGAGCATCGTATACAAATAACCGGAAACGTTACATTGCGGCTTTCAACCCAACCCAAGCTAGACACCAAAAAGGCTACCTGAAACATTTTTCAGGTAGCCTTTACCGATTACAGATTACTGATAACTCACTGTAGGCCGAATACCGGAATCCAACACCAGCCAGCCATTGGCAACAGCAAACGCCGCCGATCTTCCATATTTCAGTTTCAGGTAGCCTCATTCTCATCCAAAGGCTACCTGAAACCGCCAACCGCATCACTCCTCTTCCTTATCCAAGCCCAATTCGCGGGCATACACGGCGGCGCGTACGCGGTTGTCGATGTTGAGTTTGCGGAAGATATTCTGCATATGCGCCTTCACCGTGTTTTCGGATAAAAACATCCGCCGGGCAATCATTTTGTTGCTGATGCCGCCGGCCACATAGCGCAACACATCACGCTCGCGCTGGGTGAGGGAATCGAGGATGGCAGAATGTTCTGGCGGAATGCTCTGGCCGGCGTTGTTCATTTCGGGCGACACAGTTTGCTGCCCGGCCACGGCTTGGCGGATGGCTTCCACCAGGAAATCGGTGTCGGCATTTTTCAAAATATAGCCGCGCGCGCCCAGCTCGAGGCATTTTTTCAAGTTGTCGGCATCTTCGGAAATGGTGAGCATCAACACCGGCAGCCCGGGCTGGAAATCCAGCATTTGAGCCAGGGCTTCGGGGCCGTTCATCACCGGCATTTCCACGTCGAGCAGCACCAAATCGGGGCGGTGGAAGCGGGCAAGCTTCACGCCCTCGAGGCCGTCGGTGGCTTCGGCAACGATTTCAAAACCGTATTCCTGCGCGAGCAGAAAACTGAGCCCGCGCCTGAACAGGGGGTGGTCGTCTACCAGGAGGATGCGGATGTTGGATTCAGTCATGGGGCTACCTGAAAATAGTGGGTATAGTGGATTACTAGCTGAAATTGCCGGGAATATGCAGGCGCACTTCGGTGCCGCTGCCGGGCCGGGAGCGGATGCTGATTTCCGCCCCGATTTTTTCCGCGCGCTCGTGCATCACGCTCAGGCCGATATGTTGGCCGGGCTCGGCTTCGGCGCGGCTTTCCGGGTCGAAGCCCTGCCCGTCGTCGCGCACGATTATGGTGAAGCCGTCGCCGTTTTCCAGCAGCACTTCGGCCTGCTGCGCGTCGGCGTGTTTGCGGATGTTGGACAGGGCTTCCTGCAAAATAAACAGCGCCTGCGTTTGCTGCTCGCTGTTGAGCAGGCAGTCGCCGCCGCTAATGTGCAGCACCACGGGAATGCCAGCTTGCTTGCGGCTGCGCTCGATTACGCTGCGCACGGTTTCGGCGAAGTTGCCGTATTGCGGTTTGGCGCGGAAATGGTCGAGCAGTTCGCGCACGTCTTCGTAGCAATATTGGATGCCGTCGCGAATCATCTCGATATTGTCGCGCACGGATTTGTCATCCGGCAGCAGTTTGTTTTTACTGAGCATCTGAAAGCGCATATTGATGAACGACAGCGACTGCGCCAGGCTGTCGTGCAGGCTGCGGGCAATGCGGCTGCGCTCTTCGAGTACGGCGTTTTGCTGTTTGAGCAGGGTCATGGCGGCGTTTTCGCGAGCGATGCCCAGCTGGGTGCACAATAAGCGCATCAGACCGGTGTTTTGCGCGGAAAGCAGCGGTACGGTCGGCTTAGACAGCGCCAGCCAGCCTTGGAACCCGCCCAAGGCATAAATGGGCACCAGCGCCACCAAAGCGCCCTCTTCGCCCTGCATCCACACCATATTGCCGGCTTCGCTTTCCTGTTCGGCAGTATGGGTGTGCGGCAGGCGTTCGGCCAAACCCTCCAGCAGGCCGATGTCGCAGGCGGTGGTAAAGCCTTTTTCCGCCAGCCAGAAAATGCCGCCGCCCCCGCTGTGGGAAAGGCGCAGCATCCGCTCCAGAAAGGCTTGTTCCACTTCGCTGCCGAAGCTTTGCTTGTGCAGGTAGGAGGTAACGTAATACAGCATTTCCCACTCGCTTTTCTGGCGCGAGAGGGCGGCGGTTTTTTCGGCTACTTTGTCTTCCAGGTGGGCATACATTTCCTGCAGGTTGTCGGCCATGCGGTTGAAGCCGTCGGCCACGGCTTCGAATTCGTCGCCGGAATTCGAACCGGCGATGCGCGTGCCCAAGCGGCCGTGGGTGATTTGGTTCATGGCTTGGTACAGCGTGCCGAGCGGGCGCAACACCACTTGCCGCAACAGGCGGAAACTGACGGCGGCGGAAAGCAGGATCAGCAGCATCAGCCCGATACGCCCGCTTCGCAGCCAGCCGATGCTGCGGGTGTTTTGCTCTTCCAGCAGCCGGGCATAGGTGTCGATGCCGGTGTGCAGGCGTTCGGCCTGCTCCAGTAGGGCGGCAGTATCCGGTTTCGCGGCAGTTTGCAAGAAGGCTTCGGTATCGCGGCGCACCTGTTCGAGCTGGTGTGAGGCCGGCTCGTCCCACCAGGTGCAGCACACGGCATGCTGGCGGCTGTTCAGCCCTTTGAGCGTGTCTGCCACCTGCTGCACGGGCAGCGGCGCGCCGGGATTTTGAACGGCAGCCATGGTAAGGCGGTGAACTTGGTCGTTCAGCCGTCCTGTCTGGCGGATAGCGCCCGCCCGCTCTTCCAGCCGCCAGGTGGCCACCACCGTCATCGACACAAACAGCAGCAAACCGCCCGCCCATAGCAAAATCGCTGTGAGTAGCCGTGCCGACAGGCTGCGCCGCAATGCATTCTGCGGCGGCAGGCTACCTGAAAACAGCGGCGTTTCGCTGGAAACGATATGTTTGTGCATAGCGGGCAATCGGATGAATCAATATTGAGCGGTATTATAGTCGCTTTCCGAAAGAGGCTACCTGAAAACAGCGCGCCAAAACCGTTTCGCTATATTTCGCTATATAATGCCGCTTTCCTTTTTCCGCACCGTCATGAACTACGCCGCCCAGCTGGCCGCCCTCGCGGCCGCCCAAACCGAAACCATCGCCCGCCACCGTTTAGACAACGGCGAAACCGTGTGGCTGCGCAAAGCCGCCCCGCGCCAAGCCGCCTGGCGTTACAGCCTGCTCAACGGCCTAGCCAAAGTGTGCCGCTTGGGCGTGCTCACCCCGGTGCCCAATCCCGGCGGCGAGGCCGGCATCGCCATTGAAGCCGACCGCCTGCGCGAGCTGGCCGAAGCCGGTATTACCGCGCCCAAGTTATTGGCCGTGCAGGACAATGCCCTATTGATGAGCCATGTGGGCGAGCAAACCCTGCTCATCGCCATCGAAAAGCAAACCGAAGCCGGCAGCCTCGAAGGCTGGCTGCAAGGTCTGCATGCCATCGAAGTCGTACACCGGCAAAACCAATTCCTCAGCCAAGCCTTCGCCCGCAATATGGTGCTGACCGAAACCGGCGGCATCGGCTTTATCGACTTCGAAGACAACCCCGCCACCGTGCTCAGCCTGCAGCAGTGCCAAGGCCGCGACTGGCTGTGCTACCTGCAATCCACCGCCGACATCCTCCTGCGCGGCGGACTGCTCGATCAGGCAGCCGAACATTGCAAAGCCTGCCTGCAAAGGCAAAATCCCGCTATAATCCGCACCTTGCGCCGCAGCGTGCGCCCCATTTTGTGGATGCGCAGTATCCAATCCGAACGCTGGGGCTGCGACACCCTGCGCCTGGCCGCCCTGGCCGATTTGTTTTACCGCATGGGCGAAATCTAAAGCAGATTTTCAGGTAGCCTTTAATCGGCAATAAGAAGGCTACCTGAAAGCCGCACTATTTTTCAGGTAGCCTTAAAGCTTACGTTTCACACCCCAACCATCATGCAAACATCCCGCCTCCCCCTTATCGCCGCCGCCCTGTTGGTTTCCGCCCACAGCGCCGCCCAAACCCAAGCCCCCGCCGGCGCCCTGGCCTGCACCCAAATCAGCGACCCTGCCGCCCGCCTCGCCTGCTACGACCGCAGCATGGGCACACAACTGCCGCCCACCCAACCCTTATCTACCCCCGCCAACAGCAAGGCTGCCATCGATATCCAACAAAGCATCGAGCAAAGCCAGGCCGAGAGCACGCCCAAAGTGGTGCTCACCGAAGCCCCTGCCGCCCCCACCCAGCCGCAAGCCTTCAGCCCGCTCAGCCTCGCCTACGATTTAGACGTCAACCACGAATCCGGCATCTTCAGCGTGCGTGCGCATCTCCCCATCTACCTTCTGCCCGGCTGGTACAACAGCTCACCCAACCGCAACCCCTCCTCTCCCGAGCACACTTCCGCCATCCCCGAGCAGCAGCGCCAAAACCATGTGGAAACCAAAATGCAGGTTTCCTTCAAAACCAAGCTGCTGCAAGACCTGTTCGGCACCAATGCCGACCTTTGGTTCGGCTACACCCAAGTTTCACACTGGCAAGTATATAAAGGCTCCATGTCCTCTCCCTTCCGCAACACCGACTAC